>CAZWRK010000289.1:0-2511 GCA_964635875.1 uncultured Aquaspirillum sp. | reverse complement strand
GGTTTCAAAACCGGCGTCAGCGACGTTGGCTACGTACATCGCAGGCTTGATCGTCAACAGGCATAGCGGTTTGAGCAAAGCGCGTTGATCATCGTCGAGCTTCATGCTGCGCACTGGTTTACCTTCGTTGAGGTGCGGCATCAGCTGTTCGAGCAGGGCGACCAATTTTTGGGCATCCTTGTCGCCAGAGCGTGCTTTTTTACCATCACGGGCAATGGCTTTTTCGACGGCAGACATATCGGCCAGCGCAAGCTCGGTACCGATCGTTTCTAAATCGGCAATCGGATCAACGCGACCTGCAACGTGAACAACGTTGTCATCATCGAAGCAGCGCACGACGTTGACGATGGCGTCGGTTTCACGAATGTTGGCGAGGAATTTATTGCCCAGCCCTTCGCCTTTGGACGCACCGGCAACAAGGCCCGCAATGTCGACAAATTCGACGATGGCAGGCTGAGTTTTTTGGGGATTGACGATTTTGCACAGTGCATCTAAACGCGGATCGGGCACTTCAACGATGCCGACGTTGGGTTCGATGGTGCAAAACGGGTAGTTAGCGGCTTCGATACCGGCTTTGGTCAATGCATTAAAGAGCGTCGATTTACCGACGTTTGGCAGACCGACGATGCCACATTTCAAGCTCATCGCATACTCCTTGCTTATTGAGAGATCAGTTATTTGGCTGCAGTATGCAGCTGTTTCATTGCTGTAGGCCAATCGCCTTTGAGGGCGGCGGGCAGGGCGTCGAGTGCATGTTCAATGGCGGTATCAATCAGCGTTTGCTCCTCAAGACGAGGGCGCTTTAGGACAAAATCGGCCACTTGAGATTTGTCACCAGGGTGACCAATCCCCAAGCGCAACCGCCAGAACATCGGGGTATTCACTGCAGAAATGATGTCTTTGAGACCATTATGCCCACCATGTCCCCCGCCTTGTTTAAAACGTGCGGCACCGGGTGGCATATCGAGTTCGTCGTGAATGACGAGCATTTCTTCGGGGGTGATTTTAAAGAAGCGACACAACGCCGCCACCGACATACCCGAACGATTCATATACGTCTGTGGCCACAACAAATGCAGCTCGCCACTGCGGGCATAGAGCGCATTAAATTTGCTTTCGAGGCGAGGGGTGCAGGATTGTTGGCGAGCAAGGCGGTCGATCAACCAGAAGCCCGCATTGTGGCGAGTTTCTTCGTAATCAGGGCCGGGATTGCCTAATCCGACCAGCAGGCGAATGGAAGTGGCTGACATAGGAGCACGGGTTAAAAAATCATGTAAAAACGGCCCGTCGTTCCCGACGGGCCGTAAAAGCATTTCGAGCGCGTCGAAATTACTCGATGTCGCTTGCTTTGCCAGAAGCTTGAACCACTGCGCCATCATGGCCGCGGATCACTTCAACCAGCTCAACGCCTTCCGGCAATTTCAGCTCGGACAGGTGAACAGATTGACCCGGTTTCATGTCGCTCAGGTCGATTTCGATGCAAGCAGGCAGGTTGCCCGGCAATGCACGAACGGCCACTTCGTTCAGAACGTGAGAAATGGTCGCGCCGGCCAATTTCACAGCAGGAGAGTTTTCTGCGTTAATGAAGTGCAGAGCAACTTTAGCGTCGATTTTGGTGTTGGCGTCAACGCGTTGGAAGTCGATGTGCAGAACTTGTTGGGTTTTCCAAGGGTGCATTTGCGCATCACGCAACAGCACTTGCTCAGCTTGGCCATCCAGAACCAGATTCAGAACCGCACCGTGAAAGCCTTCGTCTTTCAGCGCGTAGAAAATGGTGTTGTGGTCAAGGTTGATTGCTACGGCATCTTTACCACCACCGTAAACAACACCCGGCAATTTGCCTTCGCGACGCAGGCGGCGGCTCGCACCAGTGCCCTGTTCAACGCGGGTTTGGGCAATAATTTCGATTGTCATGTGGAATTACTCCAAGAAGAAACATCGCCCACCGCGACCAGTGAGCGAGAAAAACAGCGCACCAAACTGGCGCGCTGCAAAAATTAATCCATAAACAGGTAACTGACGGACTCTTCGTTGTTGATGCGGCGCAGGGTTTCTGCGAGCAAGCCAGCAATCGTCACGACCCGAATTTTCGGGCAAGCGCGCGCTTCGGCAGACAACGGAATTGAGTCGGTGACTACAACCTGATCAATCGCAGAATTCGCAATGCGATCAGCAGCTTGGCCTGAGAAGACAGCATGGGTGGCATACGCCAACACGCGGGTAGCGCCTTTGTCTTTCAGTGCGGCAGCAGCTTTGCACAGGGTATTGGCGGTGTCGATCATGTCATCAACGATCAGACAAGTGCGGCCTTCGATGTCACCAATCAAGTTCATCACTTCAGCAACGTTCGCTTTTGGACGACGCTTGTCGATAATCGCGAGATCGGTGTTAAGTGCTTTGGCCATCGCACGAGCACGGACAACACCACCGATATCAGGGCTGACGACAGTCAGGTTTTCGATATTTTGGCTTTGGATATCACGGAGCAACACGGGCGTTGCGTAGATGTTA
>CAZWRK010000288.1:0-2570 GCA_964635875.1 uncultured Aquaspirillum sp. | reverse complement strand
ACCCATTCGCTAAGGGTTCAATTGAAGCAGACGCTTCCGCTACTCTTGAAAAAGATAGCAACGTCTACTACAGAAGAATCATGGTTACAAACCTTCTCTAAGAAGAAGGAACAATCTAAACTAGAGGGGGTCTTTATGATCCCCTCTTTTTTATGTAGAGAACATATAAATATCCAGAAGTATTCAGATACAGATTAAACAGACATTATTTGGAACGGATAGTTCATTATACCATTACTCAACAGGACTGTAAATAAAAAATGACAGTAGATGCAAATTTTCTTTCTCCACTTAATTTCATATTTACCATCAATAAGATGCCTAAAGCGAATATGATGGTACAGAGAGCTTCCATTCCTGGAGTCAATCTAGGAGACATTCAAATTCCTACTCCATTTACTCCGTTGGCCGTTCCAGGTAATGTCAAATACGATCCATTGATGATAGATTTTCTTATTAATGAGGATCTATCTACATATTTAGAAATATTCAATTGGATGGTTGAACTTGGAAATCCATACGATTTCTCTACATATGATTCAACAGAATATGATGCTAGATTGTTAGTATTAGATAATAGTAAAAGAAATATATTGGACGTAAGTTTTCACTCAACTTTTCCAGTAAGTTTATCTCCAGTAAATTTTGATACTACGTTCTTAGAACCAAGCCCTATTACTGCTACTGTAATGTTTTCATTTAATTCAATGAAATTTAATACATAAATTTATGTACTTTTACAAGTATTCGTGATATTAAGACTATAATTGTCGGGTGCATGTATGAGAGAATTAGAATTGAAGGATCCTCAGTTCAAATTCGCAGACACTTAATACAGTGAGTCACACGAGAATTGGGAGGGGCTTTGTTGATTTGCCTCAGTTGAGAAAAACCAGGACCGTACAGGCGGAATAATCCCGAGACGAAACAATCAAACGGCAGTAGAGTGCCGAAGAAGTGCAGTCAGACGTGACTGAATCAACACTTCACTCAACATTGGATAGGATTATATGATAATTAAATGTGATGGTTGCAATAAAGATATTGAAATTCAAGGTTTAATTGGTTCTCCACAACACCAATTTTCTCCTTTAAAGAACTTTTGTTCTGATGTTTGTTTAATTACAACTGCTGAAAAATATAGAAAGTGTGAAAGTGATCAGACAACTGATATCGTCTTACGACAAAATACTTAAAAATCCTTTAGAAAAATTTGACTTTTCTAATCCACCTACAGATCCTATTGAACTAGTTCATGATTTAGCTCAAACTATGTTGCATTATAATGGTATGGGTCTCGCAGCGAATCAAGTTGGATTACCTTATCGAGTATTTGTGATTAAATCAAATCCTATCATCGCATGCTTCAACCCAATAATAGTAGATGAAACTCAAACTAAAAAAATCTACTTAGAAGAGGGATGTCTTTCATATCCTGGTTTGTTTATCAAGATTAAAAGACCTGCCAAGATTAAAGTTAGATACACCGAGCCTAATGGAGAAGTAGTCACTAAAGTATTTAGTGGTATTACTGCTAGAGTATTTCTTCATGAGTTAGATCATTTAAATGGAATAAACTATACTCAGAAAGCTAATAGAATTCATCTTGAACAGGCTAGAAAGAAGGTCGGTAAGTTTAAAGAAGAATTGATTTATACTCCACAAGTGGATACTTCTGGAGTTATTATTTAATGAAAATTGAGTCTATATTTGAATTATGGGAAGAAGACAGTAAAATAGATAAAAATGATATTGGTAATGTGGCTCTTCAGATTTCTGAACTACATCATAAATATTTCAAAATACTATCCAATGAAAGATTAGTACTGAAGAAATATGAAGAAGAATTAAAAGAACTTCGTCTTCAAAAGAATGAATTTTATTTAATGGGTCCTACAAAAGAGACTCAAGAAAAAGGTTGGATCTTGCCTCCTTCTGGAAAAGTAATGAGACAAGACATTAAAGATTATGTAGATGCTGATAAAGATGTAATCGCATCTACATTAAAAATCGGTATTCAAAAAGAAAAGATAGAATTACTAGTCGATATACTTAAATCCATTCATAATAGAAATTGGAATATTAGAGCATATATTGATTGGGAGAAATTTAAAAACGGTATATCATGACCTCAGACGTACATTTAAAGCATTTAAATTACTCAAATATTAGAGTAGAAGCCGACGCCGGAATAATAATGGAATTGGCTGATCATTTAACTTACTATGCTGAAAACTATAAATGGCATCCTAAATATAAATCTAGGATGTGGGACGGTAGAATCTCAAAAGTTAACCGTCTGAATGGTGTCTGTAGTGCGGGTTTAGCTCAAAGAATTAAGAAATTCTGCGATTCTAGAAATTATACGTTTTCATTTGATGATGAACTTTGCTATGAAAACATATCTGAATATGAATTGAAAAAGTTCATAGAGTCTCTTAATATACCTTCTAAATTTGAAATTAGAGACTATCAATTTAACTCAATTCTTAAATGTATAAGATCTAATAGAAGAACTCTGGTCAGTCCGACTTCTTCTGGTAAGTCGTTGATGATTTATGTCTTAGTTC
>CAZWRK010000287.1:0-2575 GCA_964635875.1 uncultured Aquaspirillum sp. | reverse complement strand
AAGCCATGATGCAGGCGGCAGCGGATAAAAGGGCGGCGCGCGAGGAAGAAAAGGCGCAGAAGGACCAGTTTGAAGCGTGGGTCAAAACGCTCCCCCCCAATCAACAGGCGCTTGCCCGACTGTTCCCTGAGAAATTCGGTTCTCAGGTGGTGGCCCAGCAGTTCCCGGATGCGCAGGGCGGTGGTGGCCTCGGCATGACGCCTATCCCCCTGCACGACGATAACGGCAACTGGACCGTTGGTCAGTTGAGCCCGCAGGGTGGCGTGATGATCGGCGGCAAGCCTGCTGGTCAGCAGTGGAAGTATGACCCCTATGGCCTGAATCTCGACAAGAGCAAGGGCACGACGGTTGGTAAGGGGCAGGGCGAGGCTGCCGTGTCCTATCAAAGCCTTCAGGCCAAGCTGCCGGGTCTCAATCAGGTCGTCGGGCAGTTGGACGAACTGGCCAATAAGGCGACTTACACACTAGCTGGTCAGGTCTACAATTGGGGCCGCACGCAGGCTGGAATGGAACCGTCCGAAGGTCAGGTGGCGCGCACCAAGTATCAGGCGACGGTTGCCAACCAGATTCTCCCGCTGCTGCGCGACACGTTCGGCGCACAGTTTACGGCCCGTGAGGGTGACACTCTCATGGCAACCCTTGGTGATCCTGATAAGACGCCGCAGGAAAAGCAGGCCGTCCTCAAATCGTTCATTGACCAGAAGGTCCGTGACATTCAGGCGCTGGGCGTTCAGTCGGGCGAACTGCCTGCCCCGGATGCTGCACCCGCTGCCCCTGCGGTTGGCGGCAATCAGCGCTACAAGTTCAACCCTGCGACAGGGGAACTCGAATGATCGAAGTAGATACCCCTGACGGCGGTGTTGCAGAGTTCCCTGACGGCACGCCTCCGGACGTGATCAAGGGCGCTCTCCGCAAGCGTTTCCCGCCTCCGCAGACCGTGGCTGATGGCAAGACTGACCGTGAACGCTCTTGGGGCGAGACGGCACAGGATATGCTTGCCAGTGGCGCACAGGGCTTCCAGACGGGCTTTCAGGGCCTTCTTGGATCGCTAGGTGACGCACAACAGATGTCTGGCGATATTGCCGCGTGGGGCGCTGGGAAACTTGGCTTCTCTCCTGATACTCAGGGTGTGGTGCGTACCGTTGCCTCAAAACTCCCCACGCTTGGCATGCCTATCAACGCACCGACCACAAAGGACGTGAATAGCGCTTTTGAGTCCGTAATCGGAAAGTATAGCCCTCAGACGGACGCTGGGCGTTACGCGCAAGGCGTTGGCGAGTTTGTCCCTGCGGCCATGGCTGGGCCAGGTGGTGCTGTCCGCAAAACGGCTATGAGCGTCATCCCCGGCATTGCGACCACTCTGACGGGCGACCTGACGGACCAGAACCCCTACGCTAAGACGGCTGTGGGATTGGCTACTGGCATCCTGACGGCGGGACGTGGCAAGGCTGGCACAATCAAGGCTGTTCGCGAAGCCCCTACCGCAGAGAAGATCGCAGCGGACACGGACGCGGCATACACCACCCTCCGAAACGCTGGCATTGCCTATGACAATAATGCTTATTCCGCCTTCGTTAACGACCTGACTCAGCAGATGAAGGCAAGGGGATACAGACCGCGCGCTAATAGTCCCCACCCCATTTCCGCCGATCTGGAAGAATTGGCAGCCGCAGCAAATAATCCACTCGACTTTTCCGAAGTCGAATCCTTGCGAAAGTCGATTGGTAAGAACCTTCCCGTCACTGCCTCGAAGGAAGATCGTGCTGCCGCTCAGTTCGTGAAGGACAAGTTTGACGAGTTCATGGGAAGCGCCCCGCTTGTCACCAATGGGACCGTTTCAGAAGATCAGGTTAAGACGCTGACAAAGCAGGCTCGCGAACTTGCGTCCAGAAACATTAAGAACAGGACGCTTGAGGAAGCAATTTCCAATGCCCGTCTTGCTGCTTCTGGATTTGAAAACGGTCTACGGATCGAGGTGCGCAAGATACTTAAGAACCCTAACCGTCTGCGTGGGTTCAGCACCGCCGAGAAGAACGCAATGCTTTCCATTGCGGGTGGCACTACGCCTCAGAACCTCATGGCTCAGTTTGGGCGGCTTGGTATCAGCCTTGACAAGCTGACCTCCAAGGCTTCCCTGCTCCCGGCCCTAGTTGGCGGTGCAGCCACCACGGCTGGCGTTACGCTTCCCGGTGTCGGCATCGTAGGTGCGGCAACGGCTGCAAAGTACGGAAGCCGTCTCATGGCGGAAAAGTCTGCCAAAGACCTAATGGCGCTTTCCCGCGCTGGCCGAGCGGCGCAGGAGCAGGCTGCCCTTCGTGACGCCGTTTCCAAGCAAGAGGCAATTGCGCGGGGAGCCTTATCGGCTGACGCGGCGCTTAACTCCGGTGGCCCGTCTTGGTTCCTTCAAGACGCCACTGGGCGGAAGTACAGCGTTCCACGGTAAATGCCGTCGCCATCCATAGGGAATGCCTGCTGCTTTCTTGCGGGCATTTTCCTCCCGGATGGAATGTCTAAACACCCACCTGTCCCTGATCGTCAAAGGTAGCGACGTCAAGACATAGGCGGCGAACACGCC
>CAZWRK010000286.1:0-2591 GCA_964635875.1 uncultured Aquaspirillum sp. | reverse complement strand
TGAAAATTGAGCTTGTCGATTTAACAGTTGATAGCATCCAAGAATACAGCGACAAACGCGATCAGGTTGTTAGCGTTCCCGTCGGCGTTTATGTCGTCGCAAACAAACCGGCGTTTTATGCGCTCAAGTCAAATTAGCGCCTAGATTTTGCTGCTCTAGTGGGTAGATGCGCGGGAGCGCGCTGCCCGCTAGAGTGGCAAATTTTGGCGCTCTTTACTTGATACATAGAACTAAAGCGGGCAAGCCTTATACAGCAAGGCTTTCAGCACTTCACAATATGCGAAACAAGCTGTATCTTTGATTACAAATTGAGGGGGTTTTTTATGGTCGATAGACTAAAGGAAAATCCCCTGTCTGACGAGATCTTGGCGGACGACTCAGAACAGGGGATTGACGGTGTTGCGGCATTGCCCGCTAGATTAGACCGCTATGGTAGGGCTCACCGGCGTGCTTTGCACATGTCGAATTATGCTCAAGATCAGGGAGATGTCAAGCTTTCTGATAAATTGCGGCATTGCGGTCACTGGCTCAATTTCCGCCACTATTACACAGTCGATAAAGTCCGCTTACATGCTGCAGACTTTTGCAAAAAACATTTGCTTTGCCCGCTTTGCGCTATCCGGCGCGGTGCAAAATATCTTAAAGCCTATACAGATAAACTCTCTGTTGTTCAGTCCCAAAACGCTGGTTTAAAGGCTTTTCTCGTCACCCTGACAGTCAAAGACGGCGCGGACTTGTCCGAGCGTTTCCGTCATCTGCGCGATGCCATGAAGCGGATGACACAAGCCCGCAGAAACTATTTAATGGCACCTGATAAGCGCCCCCATGTTGAATTTGCAAAAGCATTAGGCGGCGTCCATAGCATCGAATTCAAGCGCGGTAAAAATAGTGGTTTGTGGCATCCACACGTGCACATGGTTTGGCTTTGTCACGAGTCACCAGATCAGAAAAAACTCTCTGAGGAATGGCTTAAACTGACTGGTGACAGCTTCATAGTTGACGTTAGACCTTTTCATGATCAAAACGATGTTGTTTCCGGCTTCATGGAGGTTTTCAAGTACGCGCTGAAGTTCAGCGAGTTGCCATTGGCCGACAACTGGGACGCTTTTATCACGCTTTCAGGCAAACGCCTGGTGGACGCTTTCGGCCTTCTTCGTGGGGTCGAAGTGCCCGACGAGTTGACTGACGAACCGCTAGATGATTTGCCGTTTATCGACCTTTTTTATCAATATTTTGACAAATGCGGTTACTCTCTGATGAAGGCAGATCGTAAGGAAACGGAGAAGCCACCTTCTGTGCAGTGTAGGTGTCAATCTGCCCTTGCAATCGCGCAGCCTGTTCGCGAGCATCTGCAGCCTGCTTGCGAGCTTCATCAAGTTCAGCTCGTATTTTCACCATAAGCTCGGCAGCCTGTTCGCGGGCATCTGCAGCCTGCTTGCGAGCTTCATCAAGTTCAGCTCGTATTTTCACCATAAGCTCGGCAGCCTGTTCGCGGGCATCTGCAGCCTGCTTGAGCACCTCTGCATGGGCTTCCCTTTGTTGTGCAATCTGCGCGGTTGCACCGTCTAATTTTGCAGCCAGCACTGCCGCCTGTTGTTCAGCAAAAATACGGCTTTTTTCGTTAGCCTCCAGCACTGAGCGTAGCCCTGCTATTTCGGCAGCCTGTTCGCCTAGTTTCTCGGCTTGTGCCTCGGTTTTAAGGCGGGCCGTGGCCAGCTCTACCCGTGCCGACTCTGCGGCCTGCTGTTCGCGCTCGGTGCGCTGCACTTGGTCGGCCAAGTCTGCGGCCTGTTGCTCTCCTTTACCGGCCAGTGTGTCACGCTCACGGGTGAGTTCGGCAACCTGCTCCGCGAGCGTGTCGCGCTCGACCTCAATCACTTCACCAGCGGCCGCCAGTTCAGCGGCCTCGGTTTGTGCCTGCACTAAGCGGGCCTCGATCTCTGCGCGGGCTTTTGCTGCTGCGCGTTCGATCTCTGCTGCAATAGCTGCGGTCAGTGTTTGAGGCAGATCCTGAGCAGCGGCGGCGGCAACTGGACGCGCCTCACGCCATGCTGTGAGGTGCTTGTGAATGGTGTTAGGGCTTCCAGTACCAAGACGCTCACGAACAGCCCGAATTGTTGGCTGTTGACCCTCGCCCATAAGCGCATCAGCGGTTGCGGCGACCTGCTCAAAGTTGATTCCTTCCCGTGCCATAACATCCCTTTCGTATCGTGTATCATGTATTTCGTATCAATACAGCTATGATACATGATACAGATACAATACGCAATCGATACAAGACACAAAAAAACCGCTTAAATGCGGTTTCTGTGGGTTTTGCTTTAATGATTGTTCGCCACGGAACGTGCTAAATCCTGTTTTTGCTAAACCTGAACCGTGCCTATGAACGTTTGCAGGCCAGCGGACAGCCCGATAGGGTGGCCGGAACCGCCCACGCTGGGCGGCTGGGCGTGTTTTGTCGCCATGCTGTTGCGACTCCGCAAGGCGGACGCGCACCAGCGCGGCAACATGGCGACACGATCAAAACGATAAAAATAAATTTGTTTTTCCGTTTTTTGTTTATTAGAATCCAAATTCTATATTTTTGATTC
>CAZWRK010000285.1:0-2600 GCA_964635875.1 uncultured Aquaspirillum sp. | reverse complement strand
TTGTGTTGTGGGGTCATAGTGTTTCAAAGAATGATTCAATCGTTCCACCTTCTGCGAGATGGTCTATCAATTCATGCCAATGAGTTAGCCACTCATCTTCTTTTGGTATAAGCATGTGGCTGGTCTCAGTTACACAAAATATATTCTCTTCCCAATCCATTGCCTTACCAAAGGATTTCCAAAATTCTGGACGTAGTACTACTTGTGCAAATCTACCGCGCATCATTGTCCTATCAAATCTTGGATCACTACCAATGCGCGGTATATGCTTTCCATCATAACCACCATCGAATGCTTTTTGTATTGTTTGTTCGATGGTCATATCAGAATAGTAAGGTCTCTTTTTCGATGACTAGCTGCACTGGTATTGAATCGACGACTTTGCACAGCTTTATTTCTTCGTAATTTTGACCTTGCTTATTTATAAAGATGATTTCATACCCCATTTTTCTCAGGTCGTTTGGGTCGTCTGGTAGATTGTGAAGCCTAAGCATATTTTTGAGTGCACGCTCTTTGAACGTATACCAACGATCAATATCGAAATCATTCACATCATGCAATTTTTGGGATTGTTCGTCGATCATATTCAGTTTGTTGATACTACCACTTGAGACTCTTCCCAAATTTTCACACCGGCAATGCGATGTACGCCGTTTGCAATAGCTTTGCGAATAGCCTTTTCGTCAACAACCTTGTAAATCTCTGGCACGTTCTCAGTGTTCACAACTTCAAACTTCCAAACCATTTTTGTTGATACGCTTCCGCTCTCTGTTTTTGCCGATGTATTCTCTGCTTCTACCACAGGCTTTTCGATCTGTGCGAGTGCTTGACGTTTTGTGATGTTCTCTTCCTTTGCGATCTTGGCTGCCTGTTGACGGCGCTGTTCTTCTAGGCGCGCTTCTTCAAGTGCGGCCATTTGACGCTGGTGATCTACATACTTGCCGATGCGTTGCTTGAGCTGTGCCTCCATTCTGAGATACGGCTCTGCCATTTCTTTGAAATCGGCATTGATCTTTCGCAGTGATTCATTGATAGGTTTTGTATATTCGAGCCGTCTCTCTTCTAATTGTTTTGAACGCGCCTTAACTTTAGCGAGAAAGTCCGCCGCGACTTCCATCTCAGCCTTGGAAGTGATTTGAATCCCTTCAACCAAAGGAATAAAAACCTTTTGATCTTCCTTGATTTTTTCGATCGTTGTTTCGATCTCTTGCATAATCGTGGTATTTAATTATTACATCTACAGCATACAGTCATGTATATAAGTTGTCAACACTTCCCACAGACTTATCCACAGCTACTTTTTGATTACGATGTACATGCCAGTCGTCCACAAAGTTTTCAAATCTTCGTCACTAAAGCAGTACCAGTCTTTGATTACAATTTTTTGAGTTTTATATTTGTGTTCGCATAGGCATAAATGGATGTTTATTCCTTCTTTATGAACTTCTGAATGCTCCGTGTGTTCTTCTTCATCTACAAACTCAACTACCGCACTATATTCCCAACACTTCTTTCCTCGATTAAACGTAGCATCGACAACACGTGCTTGTACCCATTCACCGCCTTCATCTTCGTCCCAAAGCACGACCTTGCTACCGATGCTGAGCTTTGGCGTTGTCAGCATGGAGTAGTCTTTAGGGTCGTGCTCAGGGTATGGATTAGTCCTCATATATTTTTGCTAATACGATTACACACCAAGCCATAAGAGGTAATTCCAAAAGCGCAACAAAGAGAAATGGTATCTCATCTGAGTGAGTCCACCCTTTTAAGTAAAGGGGTAGCGCTACACAAAATAGCACGCTAAGCAATGTTCTTTTGATAAAATTATCCATAATCATTTTTTGTTACATACCCATGCGTTGAATCCTTGTTTCGGATAAACAACTTGCATGGCGTATCGTGTATTATATTCTGCGTCGTAGATGCGTGTCCGGTCAAAATCCCAGTACCGCGCATTGATCTGAAAGAGTCCGTGATCGTTTGTTTTGCTCACAGCAGCAGGGTTGTATCTGCTTTCGCACCAAGCGATTCGCACAAACCTTTCGGTCTCCTCCGGCGTCATTGCTTCTTCGTGAGCAACGCGCCGGATAATCTCTTCGACTGTTTCTACATGCACAGGCTCTTCGACGGTTTCCAAAGGTACGATATTTTCGTACTGTTCAGACTGTCCGATTTTCTCGGACGGTTGGCTCGTTTCTTTTTTTGGTGCTAGTGCTATTCCAGCAATAAGCATCATGAGCGCTGCAAATGCAAATACCTTCCATTCGATTTCTATTTTTGTTTTTGTCATGCTGACTATTTTGTGATGTTTACGAAAGGCGTGGTGTTGCCCATCATGTAGGTTGGCAATTGACCATTCCACTTTTGAATCGCTTGCAATTGCACGTATGATTCACCGCCCTGTTGCCGTACCGCTTCGGCTTGAATCTTGATTGCTTCGGCTTCACCTTTTGATTGCTCGATACGTTGCTGTGCCTCGACCTTGATACGTGTCAGATCGTTGTTTGCCTTCTCTGCATTCTGTTGCGCGATCTGTTTTGCTTCGATTGCCTTTTCGTATTCTGCCGTGAATGCTTCATCTACAAGCGAATAGTTTGATA
>CAZWRK010000284.1:0-2610 GCA_964635875.1 uncultured Aquaspirillum sp. | reverse complement strand
CCATAAAAAAAGCCCAAACCAAAACGGTTTGGGCGGTGTGGGCCTGAGCGCGCTTAGGCTTGTAGCGGCGGCAGGGCGATTTTGTGGTCGGTGCTGAATTGGTAATCCTGAAAGACGTGTTCGGCGGAAAGCTGCTGATAGCTGCCGTCGGCCAAACGGTTGGTGGTGTCTTTAAGGCGATAGGTGTAGTGGCCGCAGGTCCAGCACTCAAAATTGCGCATGTGTGTACACAGACAGGTTTTCTCAAAGACTTTAACCCGACGGGCTTCGGGGTGCGCAGCGACTTCGCGGTTGTAGGCTTCGATATATTGGCAGCTGCCCGAAGCGTCGAGCAAATACCCATAGGCTTCGCAATTCGGGCGAATGCCATCGCCAATCGCGGGGCTGCTTTTCAGCATCCGCATCGGGTAGCCGGTCGGGGAAATTTGGTTGACTTCGATGTCGTCTTCGCTGGCTTTAAAGTATTCCTGCTGCACTTTGGCCGGTAAGCCGCATTCTTCGGTGACGGTAAAGCGGGTCGCCACTTGAACCGCCGCCGCGCCCATTTCGAGGAAGTTGGTTGCATCGGTACCGGTGAAAATCCCGCCCGCCGGAATCAACGGAATGTCGAGGCCTTCGGCGCGCAGCCAATCGCGGATTTCAACCACGATCGTGGCCAACTCATATTTCGCCCAGTCCAAACCAAAACCCAAGTGACCACCGGCCAACGGGCCTTCGATCACCACATAATCGGGCATGCGCTCGGTGCGCGCGCTTTTCTTGAGGAACAATTGCAAGGCGCGCAACGAAGAAACGATGATGCCGAGTTTGGCATCGCGGAAACGCGGATGATCGGCGATCAAGGCAAAAGAGCCTAAATGCAAGCCTGCCGCCAACGTAATACCGTCAATCCCTGCATCCAAAGCCGCCCACATCCGCGCCCGCAATGTTTCTTTCGGGCTGTTCATGGTGAGCTTTTCCATGCAGTTAATGAAGATCATGCCGGGGCCTTTTTTGGCCTCCATCGTCGCGCCAACGTGCATTTTGGTAGCTTCGGCGAGCAAGCCCAAGTCGAACTGCACAACCGATTTGTCGGCATTGTCGACGTTAAATTTGTATTGCTTTAGCTTGTCTTTCACATACTTGGTGTTGAATCGACGGTCAGTCACCGTCGGCACCATCGCATCTGAAATATGTCCGACACCGCCCAAGCGTGCGGCTTCAAGAGAAAGCGCAGTGGTGGAAATATCGACGCCCATCCCGCCGACCATAATGGGGACAAGTTCTTGAGTACCGAACCGCAGGCGAAAATCATCTACACGCTTCATTTATTCAATTCTCCGTTTCTTAGCCCTGCATTATCACTCAAGCGCACGCCAGACAAAAGCCGGATGCAAAAGGCTGCCTTTATACCACCGGATGCCCCCGCCATAAAGATGCGGATTTGCCGCGCCTAGACGACCCCGTGAATCGGGGCAATCGGGTACAATCTCGGCCTCGAACCTTACTCACACAATCTCTCATGCGCCTGACGGTTCTTTTTCCTACACAGACCGAAGCCCAGTATTTTGAGCATCCTGCCGCGACCACGGCATTGTGCGGAGTGGGCCTCAGCAGCACCGCTTATCACACCCTCAAAACGATTCAGCGCGATCAGCCCGATATTCTGATTTTGGCGGGCATTGCCGGTATGTATCCACATGCCGACCTGAGCCTTAAGCAAACTGTTTTAGTGCAATCAGAATGCGAAGCCGATTTGGGGTTTTTCACGCACGAGGGGTTTGTCCATCTCTCTAAATTGCCGATCGAGATGGATTTCGAGCGCCGCCACACGGTGTATTGTCCACACATTCCGGCCAATTGCCCGTTGCCACAGGTGGCGAGCTATTCGATGAATGCAGCGCTTGCGCCTTTTGTGCACCCTTATGCTGTCGATATCGAAAACATGGAAGGCGCGGCCTTTTTCCATGTCTGCCAGCAAGAGAAACAACGTTTTTACGAAATCCGAACGATTTCAAACGAGGTCAAGCTCGGCCACGATGATTGGGATATGGACGGGTCGGTGCGGCAATTGGCGCACGATTTGCACCGCTTTATCGACTTTCTGCTCGCCACACCGAACGCCTAAAAACACGGCGACCTAAAAAGGCCGCCGGTTGTGCGCAATTACGCGGTAGCGGCGGCCAAGGCATCTAGCCATGCTTGTTTCTGGGTCGCATCGGCAAAGGCGGCCTCAATGCCATTGCGCGCCAACTGGATCAAATCGGCGCGATCCAAGTTCAACGCCTCGGCAACAGCGACATAGTTTTCTTCCATGTAGCCGCCAAAATAGGCCGGATCATCCGAATGGATCGTCACACACAAGCCCTGATCCAGCAGGCGCTTCAAGTTGTGATCGCGCAAATCTTTCACCACCGCCAAACGCAGATTCGACAACGGACACACCGTCAGCGGCATCCGCCGCGCGGCCAGTTCGGCGCACAAAGCGGCATCTTCTTCGCAACGCACGCCATGATCAACGCGCTCGACCTGCAGCAGATCAAGGGCTTCGCGAATATACGCCGCAGGGCCTTCTTCACCGGCATGGGCGACACAATGCAGCCCCGCCGCCCGCGCCCGCGCAAACACTTC
>CAZWRK010000283.1:0-2626 GCA_964635875.1 uncultured Aquaspirillum sp. | reverse complement strand
AGAGGAATAAAAAAAGATGAAACGTTCGCCTAATAATCCTTGTAGGAACTTCTTGGAGGTTCTGTGAATGTGGATGAATCTTACGAATCTCTTGAAAGTCATGATAAAGCATTAGGTAAATTTATTTTAACTGCTTTAATCATAGGGATTTTTGTTTTTCTTGCTGGATTTGGAAGTGCAGTTCAATATAATGTTTCTACAAACAATGGAAATGATATTCCAACACAGCTAAATAATTGTGGAAATACTAATTGTGTAGTTCATATTCCTGCCGGGGTTTATAGTAGAAGTTCTTTGATAAATTTAAGTTTATACAAGCCTTATATTAGTTTAATTATAGAAGGAGAAGGGCAGAATAATACTATAATTAATGTTACTGGGCAAATTAATACTACTGGTGTATTTTATGGAGAAGATATAGGAAATATAGAGTTTAGAAATTTTGCAATTCAAGGTAATAATCTAAGCGACTCAGGTATAAAATTGGGAGGAAATATTGGATCATCTTATGTAAAAATAATTAATCTTACTTCAAATGGAAACCAAGCTTATGGAATAACAACTAATAAAGTAATTAATATTTATATTTCAAATACTATCACCAATAACAATACTGGTAGGAGCGATGGTGAAGGAAGGGGAATATATCTTACTTCAAGTAACAATTCTTATATTTCTAACTGTATATCAAATAATAATCGAAGATATGGTATAGTAACCCATACAAGTTATAATGAAAGAATAACAAATTGTACCACAAATTATAACTTGGGAGACAGAGGAGTTTATGAATTTAATAGCCTTTTTACTCAAATAGATAATCATTATTCTGAAGGAAATAATTTTGCAGGGATAACTATTGAAGGACAGAAAGGGAGAATAATAAACTCAACTACAACTCTTAATACGTTAGATGGGGTTTTATTTAGAGATTCAGGGGGAATATACGATCAAACTAATGAAGTAGAAGTATCTAATGTTAACTCTTCAAATAATCATCGGTTTGGAATATATGTAAATGGAGTAGATGGAAGTAATAACAATGATAGCACTATTTATAACTATATTTTGAGAGATAATATTATTTATAAAAATAATGACTCTGGAATAAAAGCAGATAATTTTCAAACTGGCTTAATCGAGTATAATGATATAAGAGATAATAAAAATACGACCTATGGTATCTACTTTACTGCTGGGACTGGTAAAAACTGTAGTGATACAATAATAAGATATAATAATATCACCTTAAGTAATGCTGGAAGTGGTTCTCAAGGAATTAGACTTGGAACTAATGCTTGTGCGAATAATATAATTTATTCAAATAATATAACTGGTTATCTTACTTCAATATATGATGGAGATGGTAGTAGGGGAACCATATTTGGGATTCAAACATGGGTTCCTAGTTTAAGCAGTGGATTAACCCATTACTATAAGTTTGAAAATAATACTTTTGTATTGGATCAAGTAGGAACCTATAACCTAACTTCTAATGGAACTGTCTTGCTAGATTCTGGAAAAATTTTAAATAGCACTTTTTTTAACGGCACTGCTAGTGATTATATGAATACAAGTAGTTTATATTCTGAAATAAATCTAACTGGAAATTTTACCATTAGCTTTTGGATCTATCCAAATACTACTTCTCAAGGTCATCCATTCGCTCAAACTGTAAATACAGATAACAGATTTGATGTTACTACAACATCGAGCTCTATTAAGATAGGATTTATAAATTCAAGTAGTTACGCTTGGGGAAATAAATCAGGAAGTATAACTGTAGGTAGTTGGAATCATATAGTTTATTCTTATGATAACGGATCTGCAATACTTTATATTGATGGCGTTTTACAAACTTCAGTTGGTGCAGTTCCCTCTGGAAAATTGTGCACATTATGTGTCTATTTTGGAAGATCTGCGTCAACAGCAGAACCATTTAAAGGAAAGATAGATGAATTTGGCATTTGGAATAGAACCCTTAATAGTAGCGAGGCTCAAAGTTTATATAATTCTGGAAGTGGTTTAATTCAATCTAATGTATATTTATCAATAAATAATCCAGATTATAATCCTACTAGATTAAATAGAACTTTTTATTACAATATAACTTTATTATCTTTATCTGGAAGAAATTTGTCCAACCTTACTTTATTTAACTCATTAAATAATGGAGGGTGGAGTTCGATAAATTTTACTACATTAACAGGTGAAAATTACAACTTCACATTTACAAAACAATATAATTATAATGATACAATATCTCTTTGGAATGGGAGGGTGTGTTCAGACGATTCATATTGTATCGAAGATTGGCAGAATAGAAGTTTCAAAATAATTTATGGGGGGATTTTCAATAGTTCTTATTATTTTGAATTTGATGAATTAATGGGGCAACCATTGTTAACATGGAGTAATTACACTAATGCTCAATCAATAAATAATACTGGTATTTTAAATCAACCAATTAGATTATATGGTTTATCTAATTCTTTAGTTTATGACACTTCTGGAATGGTCTATTCCTCAACAACAACCCCTTATAGTAGGGGTAATCTAAATTTAAGTTTAACTGGACAAGCAACAACTTATATGCTTCCAAATTTCAACCTTACAGAAGGAGTAA
>CAZWRK010000282.1:0-2632 GCA_964635875.1 uncultured Aquaspirillum sp. | reverse complement strand
CAACCTTAACGTGATCGTCGTGCCAATGGTCGCTAATGTCGACGGCCATATAGGGGTCTGTTTTCTGATCGTCGTCGACCTGCCCGTTGGTGAACAGGCTTTCTTGATCGGCCACCGTGGTCGCGTCGGACTCGCTTACGACCGTCGGTTGACCGGTCGCCGGTTCCTGCCCGGTGGCCCCCGTCGCGCGGGGCGATCCGATTTGATGGTCCGAGCACGGGGTTTGCACGAAGACATTAAACACCGCCGCGGCGGCGGGTGATCGCGGCCGGCCGTCGGGGCCATAGCCATAGAGCGCCGGCTCGCGCGAAACGCTTGGCGCCCATTGCGACGGTTGCCCGGGCACAGCGCGCAATTGGGTGATCGGCTTGGTGATCCGTTCCAAACTTTCGGCGATCGCGTCGGCGTTGTTCTTCGGCGTGCGACGAATGGCCAAATCCGCTTCGACGCGGTTGCGTTCGCCCTGCACGGTCGTGATCGACGACGATAGCACCATTAGCCCTTGCCGATCTTTGTTGAACTTGGTTTTCAACTCGATCGCTTCGACAGCCAGCCGTACGAGTAGCGCGAGCGGTGCGCCGGGCATTCCGACCAGTGACGCGCGAGCGTTGGAAGCCCACGAAACACCGTCGCCCGTTCCTTCCGTGTGTACGACCTCGAAATGCTCGGCCGGCCATGGGCTCGACGTCTCGATTTGCCGGTCGACGATTCGGTAGGTGCAAGTGAGCCCGTCGGCCGAAACGGCGTAGGAAAGACTTTCGCGCTTGAAACCTGTTTCCAGGCGTGGCACGACCAGTTCGCGGTACTGCTGGGGATCGGTACTGTTGCGCCGTATGAATGACTTCACGAATGACGACAATCGCAACGCGCCGTCGATCGTGCGCGTCAGGTATTTGTCGGGCCCGATGTTCTCGTCGACCATCCAGCGATTATTGAGCACCGCCGGCGCTTCGCCATTGCATTGGGTTTGCCACGCCCATTGAATCGTGAACCGCACCCGCATGACCGATTCGCCATAAACCGATTCAATTGCAAAGGCGATCGGCTTGGGCCCGTGCTCGACGTCTGAAGCGCCAGAGCCACCGCCGGCGCCATTAAATGCCGAATCACCTTTGACGTTGACAATCTGGTCACTCCCGACGGCGATAATCAATTGTTGCTTGGGGATCATCGCAAGCCCCCGAATCGCATTCAGCGCGCCGCTAAGCGATCCCGAAGTTCCGGCGTCGATATACGGCACGGGGAAAGCGGCGCCGCCAGCTACATTGCGATCGGTGACAAGCCCGCGAAATGTCGCTCGGCAGCGAGTGTAGAGCGCGTCGGCGTTGTGCTGGTCGTAAACAACTTCTTCGGACCAATCGACCGTTTGCACGTCGTACATGGCCATCTTGCCATAGCTTACATTCGTCCCCTGCATGTCTATGGCCTCGGGTTGAGCGGTGGAAGAGGCGGCAGCCCGCCGGCGGCGGCGCCGAGCGGTTGCAAGGCGGCAAGCTGATTCAGCATATTAAGCCACGGCAGCACGTGCCCGCCCGGGTTGCCGGCCGGTGCCTCGATCTTGATCCCGGGCAACGTGTTTAGCCACTCGATCGCCTTGTTGGCGATTTGATCGAGTCGCAATTTGCTGATCGCACCATCGAAAGCGCGCGCCGTCGCGTAGCTAATCACATTTCCTAGCGTCTCGAACAGATTCTTGATCGGCGCGGCCCGTTGCTCGAAACCTTCGCCGGCCCGAGCGGCCGCCACCGCGGACGGTCCGACCATGGCAGCGCGCTCGAATTGCCGGATCAGCCGGCCACGTTCACCGATCGCCGTTTGATTGCTCGCGCCGGCGTCGAATGTGCGGAGTGATTGAGCCGAACGGCTGGCCGAATTGGCAAATCGGTCGATTGCATCCCGGGCCGTGGTCAGTGAATGCGAAAATCGATTGAGCAAATCCGTACCTTGACCACCCATCGCCATAGCCCCCGCGCCGCCTTGATACATGCCGCGCATGGCCGCAATAGGCGTCGGCATCCCCGACGGAGCGTTTGCGGGGCCGGGAAGGCTTGGCGGGGCCGCCATCGCCGGCGGGGCGGCCTGCGCGGCTTGCTGGTTGGCCAGCAACCGGGTAAACGCGGTCGCTTGGGTGCTCGCGATCGTAGCCGGCCCAGCTTGGGCGGCGGCGGCCATTACCTGCGGAGCGGCCACCCGCGTGCCGAGCGTCGCGGCCGTGCGCGTCGCGGCCGTAGCGGCACCTCGGGCCGTAGCGGCGCCGGCAGCGCGCACGCCCGAGGCGGCAAGCGCTCGCAAAGCACCGGCGATGATCGCGGGAAATGCCATTTCGGTAGTAGCCTACGGTTTTAGATGGCCACGGGGTTGAATTGCTGCGACGGCCGCGCGGGCGGCGTCGTATCGGGCGGCGCCTTCGGCTCGTCCGTGTGTGTCAATGTACCATTCGAGCGGTGCGACATATCCGAGCATTCCGGCAACGAGTTCGACGGCTGGCAACCATTGCCGGCGGGCAAGTCGCTCGCGGTGCAACTCGGAATAGACCCAGGCCCGGCCGGCATGGAGTGAGGGAAGATTTGAGCCCAAAGCGCCCGCGGCCAGATCGACGATCCAAGAGGATTTTTTTTTTCGTCGGCAAGGA
>CAZWRK010000281.1:0-2641 GCA_964635875.1 uncultured Aquaspirillum sp. | reverse complement strand
GTCAAAAGATTTACGAAAAAGCACTTCGAGACATGGTTAAACGTCTATTTAAAAAATTTGGCGTTGCACCTTCGACTGAATTTGAAATCACTTTTCCCGAGATTGTAACCGAGGATAGAAGCTCGAAACTTAAAGATCTTCAAGCAGCTCAAGCTAATGGCTGGATCAGCCGAGAAAGAGCTGCAGAGATTGCAGCCAAGGAATTAGGCGTTACAAAATTCGAATACAAAAAAGAACGAGAAAAAATTGAAATTGAAAGTCAGGACTCTTTTGCTGCGGCCTCATCGGTTGCACCCTTAAGCGCGCCAGCCGAAGAGCCAGACACTCACGGACTTTCAAGCGAAGAAAAGAAGGGAATCAAAGATGACCTCCTCACCTTATGAAAAATTTCAAGACGCTACAATTGAGGATATAGCTCAAGACCCTCATAAATACGGTGCGCCAACATTTGAAGAGTTTGTCGCAAACAAAGAGAAATATATTGGACGCAGTGACGATTGGTTTTCAGCTATCGATAAAGGCTCATCGATTTTATCTCGAAGAGTGAAAAAACAAGTTTATATTTTAAAAGGCTATCGAGTAGAATCACTTGAAAAATTAGAAACTCTTGCAAAAAACATGGGATTGAATCCATGGAAACTACAGCCACGCCCACAAATAATCGACCTTGGCGGCGGTTGGTGCAATCTCGACGTTCACATGGTTGATCCTTCAGAGGTTTCAAATGAAACAGAAGAATGAGCAAGGTGTGCGTGTACCTTTCTGGGTCTGGGCCTCGGCAATTCCGACTTTTAAAAAGTCGGGCCAAGTTAAGGAGCAAGCTCCTACGATCGGCAAAAACGAACAATCCTCTAAAGATCTTCCTGTCTTAGACGCCGAGGTTCCGGACGTTAATCAATTATTGGTTGAAAATCCAGACATGAGCGCATCAACCTTTTTGAATCTGCTAAAATCTCGTGGTTTTCAAGTCGTGAAAAGCCCTGAAATGAAACAAATCGAAACGAAAGAAGAGAAAGTCGAGGCTGACGCTGCAGCTTCAAACGTGCCAGCACTTCGTGCGAACGAGTCTAGTTGGGTCTTTCGTTCTAAGTTCATTGAAAGCGCTGCTTCTGACAATGGAATCGGGCCAACTATATTTAAAGTCATTTTGTTAAAAGAAGGCTTGGGCAATTTCAAAGACGGTTATTTTTATTCTAAAGATGCTTTGAAAACTGCCATGCCAGTTTTTGAAGGCAAGAAAATCTATGCCGATCATCCATCGGACGATGAAGACAAAAACAGACCCGAGCGTTCTGTTAAAGACGTATTAGGTCATTTTGAAAACGTACAAGTCGAAGAGGCTGAAGACGGCACTTCTTTACTTGTGGGCAACGTGAAAATTTTGCCCGATAAACCTTACGAGTGGGCACGTGCTCTCATGCGTCACGCTGTGCAATATTCGCAACAATATCCAGACAAAGACTTCATTGGTTTATCGATCAACGCTTCGGGCGATGCTGCACCTATTGCAATGGATGATTTTCTTAAAGAAGGTGCGTTTCCTGAAAGTTCAAAAGTAAAATTAATGAAGGCAAAAGAAATGGGACTTGAAACTATTCGAGTCGTTAATGCAATTACAGAAGCCGTTAGTTGTGACCTTGTCACGGAGGCCGGAGCTGGCGGTAGAGTTTTAAATATTTTAGAATCTAGGAAGGGGACAAAAATGTCTGAAGAAAACAAAAAAGAAAATGAAGAAAAAAAAGAGGCCGTGGGAGCTCAAGATCAAGAAAAACCCGCGCATGACGACGCAGCTCAAGACGTCGAACTCATCAAAGGAATGCTTAAAAAGCACCTTGGTGACGATGCCGCTGAGAACGAAGAAGCAATGAAGCAAGCCGATGAAGCTTACAAAGCCGCTTGTGAATCAGGAATGGAGTCTGAAGAGGCTCTCGAAACTGTAGGCAAAGCTTTGAAAATGTCTTCGATCATGAAGGCCAAAAAAGAAAAACAAGAAGCTGAAGAGGCTGCCAAGAAAGAATCTGAAGAAAAATGCGAAGCCGAAGAAGGCGAAGAGAAAAAAGAATCTGCTAAGGTTCTTAAGCTCACCGCTGAAAATTCAGCTTTGAAAGAACGTCTCGCTAAGATCGATCTTGAAAAATATATCGATAAAAAATTAGCTGAGAGCAAATTGCCTATGTCTGTGACCAAAGCTTTCAAAGAAGCTGCGGGCGACATTCGCAACGAAAAACAATTTGATCGTGACTTTGCTTTATTTGTTAAAGCTCGTGAAAATCAAGGCGGTGAGGCCGGAAGTTTTTGGACTTTGCCAGAGAAACAAGTCGCACAAAAAACCGACACTTTGTCTTTTGAAGACTGTGTCAAATAAAGGAGAAATAAAAAATGTCTACAGCAAAGAATCGCATCACTCGTAGCGTTGCTCCTAAAAGCATGTTTCCCAGCGCACAAGCTGTTATTAGCAGCTCAGTGTCGTTTAATCAGGGCGACCTTTTAGTGTTCGACGACACCAACAATGTTTTGAAAGTTCCCTCTTCTGAGTCCGAAGGATCAACTTTCTTAGGGATTGCTCAAGAAACAATCGTCAGCGGACTTTTGAAACGTCCTTATTCGACAGACGTTGACGATTCGGGCGCTATTAGCGATA
>CAZWRK010000280.1:0-2644 GCA_964635875.1 uncultured Aquaspirillum sp. | reverse complement strand
GTCAACATCGCGCCCGGCATTGCTGTGAGCCCGTACAATCAAGCCGGCGACGCCTCGGCTTCGCTCGACGCCATTCTAACCGGGATGACGGTCAGATTTGTGATTGACGGCAGCAACTACATCGAGGGCGTGGTTTCTTCGTCCTATGTCGCCGGCGCGCACTACGAAATCTATTTTTCGGCAAAAACCGTCGTCGGCACGTGCCCCGATTTGGTGTATTACGAGGTTTTTGTGGCCACGCCGCCGACGGTCGATCTGTCTGCTAGTGCTGGCACAATCGCCGAGAACGGTGGCGAGGTGGCTGTGATTGCCACCCTAAGCGAAACGACCGGCGATAGCGTGGTGGTGTCGCTCGGGTACAGTGGAACGGCAACACGCGACACCGACTACACGGCGCCCAACACGATCACCGTTGCGACCGGCGACCTAACGGCTAGCGGATCGATTGCAATTATCGACGACGCCACGCTCGAAGGCGATGAAACCATAATCGTCGACATTTCGAGCGTGACAAACGCGACCGAAAACGGTTCGCAACAACTCACGATTACCGTCACCGATAACGATACCGGCGGAACAACTCTAACGCTTACCATTGGTGAAATTATGCAGGGCGAATTCAAGCAGTCCCAAACCACCTACGCGCTAGAATTCCCGCTCGTCCATTCGGCCACCGGGTTACTGGTCACGGGCGCCACGCCGGACGTCAAGGTCAAGGCTCCGGGCGCTGGCTTTGTGTCGGCCGCCGGCACGCCGGGCGAGATTGGCGTCGGCTACTATTCGGTATCGCCCAACGCGACCGACTTTCAAACGCTCGGGCCGAACTTGTTTCTTGCCACCGCCGCGAACTGTCTGCCAACTATCGGCCGGTTTATGGTCGTGCAACACTCGCCAACGGTGGGCTTGCCGGCGTCCAATCCGGGCACGCCCGGCGGGCTGGTGACCGCAACCGCGGGATCGGCAACGGGCGCCGTGGTTGTCGATTCGGCTGGCAACGTGGCGGGCGACGTAAAAAAATGGCTCGGCACTACAGTGTTGACCCCCGACACAGCCGGCGCCCCAAAGGTCACGATTAAGCCCGGCACCGGCACCGGTGAGTTATCACTCACGGCCGGCACCGTGAAAGCCAACGGCACGAACGGCCAGCTTTTGCCCGATGCGGCGACCGTCAATCAATTGCTGACTGACACGACAAATCTACTGGCCCGCGTCACTTCCGCTCGGGCTGGGTATCTCGACAATCTGAACATCGGCACCGCTGTCGCCAGCGGCTTGACGGCGGCCCAATTGCTGACCGACACAGCTAATTTGCTGGCCCGCCTCACGTCCGCTCGGGCCGGCTATCTCGAATACTTGAACGTCGGGAGCGCGGTAGCTACCGGCGTCGACATTGCCAAGTTGTTGCGAGTTCAGGCCCAAGTGTTGCCGCAAGTGCTGCGCCCCGATTCAGGTTCGGCCACGTTCACGATCGAGGTGCGCACCTATAACTCGAATTCGGTGCTAGCAAACGCCGACAGCATCCCGACCGTTACGGCCACCGGTGGCGTTTCGGGCTCGCTGTCGAGCAATCTTGCCGCCGGCAGCAATCCGGCTACCGGTGTTTACCGATACACGTACACCCTCACCTCGGGCGCGTCACTCGAAGAAATCCGCTTCGACATTACCGCCACGATCGGCGGCGGCCCGTTTACCGCGTCGGTGTTCACGCAGGTGGCCCCGGCCAGCACGTTCACGGCGACCGATCGTACGACGCTGGGCAATGTCGCCACCGCTACGCAACTCGGCAACTCGTCGGCCCAATTGCTCGCGGCCGCGTGGGGTACGGGAACGACCGCGAATACGGCCATGACCCGCGATCGCTTGCTAGAAGCCGCTTGCGGGATGCTGGTCGGTATTTGCAGCGGTGCCGGCACGATTACGAATCATTTCGCGCACGCCGGTGGATCAACGCCAAATGTGACCATTACCGTCGATAGCTCGGGCAACCGATCCGCGGTTGTCTTCAATTAGCCGAGGTGTGTATGTACGCTTTTCGCGCTTGGGCGTTTGCCGCGTGGGCGCTGCGATTGCTGACCGGGAACACCGGCGAAACCGGAACCACGGTCGTGACGTTCGAGGCGATCGCCATGCACACGGCTCAATTCGATGCCGTTCAACTCAATTGCGAGCACCCATAGTTATGGAAACATTCAAGCAATTCCGAGCCGTGACGATCGTGGCCGGCGCTGGCTTGCGCGTGCTTGCCCGGGCTCGCGACCAAGAGCGGGCGCTGCTGACCACCTCGGCCGTGCTGTCGGCCACGGTGACGGTTGCCGATCTGGACACCGGCGAGATTGCCTATCAGAGCGACGTCATCGATTCGGAAGACATTATTTTTGACACGCTGCAAGTGGTCGACGAGTGGACCGCCGACGCAATTGGTTACAATCTCGCCCACAACTTACCGGCCGAAGCGTTTCCCGAGCCGAACAAGCGTTACGAACTCACGTTTTGGTTCGACGTCGGGCTCGACGCGCCGATTTGCGGCTCGAAAATGCGGGTCAACACTATACACGCCTACGCCCCGGAATAGAGACACATGGCACAACAACCCCGCCGCGGTGTATTGGTCGATCTTGGCGCCGCCGCGCAGGCCGCCGACGAA
>CAZWRK010000279.1:0-2666 GCA_964635875.1 uncultured Aquaspirillum sp. | reverse complement strand
ACGCTAAAAAGATAGCCCAAGATATGGTTGATTTAGAATACGGTGATATTGAAGCTCAAATAGCTAACCAAAAAGAGATTATTGATTTGAATTATGCCAATCTTACAAGAGAAGATAAAAAACGAGCTGATGAACAAAAATATTTACTTGACCAACAACAAGCCAGAATTGATGAAGAGAAAGCTACTAAAAAAGAAATTCAAAATGTTGCTATAACCTTAGCTTCTTATGGTGTAAATCCTGATATAGTCAATAAGGTTATGAACTCACAAGATATGGAAGAAGCAATAGCACTTGCTGGAACTAACCTACAAAGCCCAGAAGCAAAAGCCAAACTAGAGTCTATAAGATTAGACCAAATATTAACAAAAGCTCAAATTGCTAAGACTAATTATGAAATGGAAATTAGTAGAAAATATGGTGGTTTGACACCAGCTCAATATGCCGCGATGTTAAAAGAAGAACAAAAAGAAATAGCAGCCGCAAAAACAGCATCAGAACAGGCTGAAAAACAAGGCGTAGCTTTACAAGAAAAAATAGTTTTACTTGACTCAGTATTAAAGAATAAAGCTATTGACTCGGTTGTTGGTCCTTCAATTTTAACTCGTAAACCAACAGGATTTAAGGAAAGAGTTATGACTGGCTTAATACCTTTTGCTGGTCCTATACTACAATTACAAGGTGCTAAAGACTCTTTAACTGGTGACGCAGATAGACTTATTGGTCAAACAGAACAATTTATTTCAAAAGAATTTTTAGATAGTTTAATTGATGTAAAAGCTCAAGGAGCTACTTTTGGTGCTTTACAAAAAGCTGAACAAGATGCTTTAACCTCTGCCGCTTCTTATATTGGACAAAGAAGAATTACAAAAGGAAAAGGAGATGACAGACAGGTTATTGGTTATGATATGAGTGAAAAAGATTTTATTAAAGAACTTACTACTATTAAAACATTAACTCAAAAAGCATACGAAAAAGCTACTGGAAAAGTATTCGGTGCTGATGAAGCAGCTTTACTTGATGAAATGTTTAATAATTCAAGTTTAATTAACCCAGGTCAATATTACTAATATGGCATTTAATCAACAAGAATTAGAAATAATAAAATTTGGGAAAGAACAAGGTAAAACTAGACAACAGGTAGAAGAAGCCTTGTTTAATTATCGTAATGGAATTGTAAAACAACCAGCAACTCAAACTTTTGGTCAAGAAGCTATGAGCGATATTAAAGAAACAGGCTCTGCACTTAAAAATACCTTATTTAGCACAGCTGATAAAGTTCAGGGAATAACACAAATGGAACGCATAGGAGAACAAGGAAAAGCGACTGGATTTTTGAAAAAAGTAGGCACTACTTTAGGTGGCATATCACAAGGAATTGGAGATGTTTTTATGGGTGCTGGAAAAGCTATTTTACCGCAAAGTGTTGAAGAAAAAATAAAAACAGGAGTAATTTCAGGAGTAGAAAAAGCATTGCCTATTCTTAATGAATTAGACAAAATGGTAGGCTCACCTGTTGGAACTAGAATTGAGGCTTATAAGAATTTGCCAGAAAAAGATAAGGCAACTATTGACGCTTTCTTAGGAACTGCTATGTTTGGTGCTGATATAGCTGGTTTGGGATTGGGCGGAAAAGCCATTTCAAGAACTGCAAAAACTGGTGGAGAAATTTTAGAACAAGTTGGTAAAAAAACAGTAGGTGCTGTTGAAGGTTTAACTGGAAAAACAATAGATTTAGCAACGGATGTAGTCCCTAAAGTTTCTAAAGCTATTTCCCCAAAACCGCCTGCTCTAAAAGCTATTGGTGAAGTTTTACAGGGAAAATCAAAAGACATTAAATCAGGTATAAAAGCCTTAGCCGAACTTGATACTACTGGAGTTAAAACTTTCAAAGAATTAGGTAGTAAAATAAATAGTAGAATTACTGAATTAGCAAATGTTGTAGATACTGATTTAGCCGTTGATACTGTTGGAAAAAAACTTAAAGATTTAGTTTTGACCGCCAAAACAACTGGAGGTGCGGTAGTTAAATTAAATCCTGTTAAAAATGCACTTAATCAATTAGATGAACTCTATACTAAAATTGGAGATGTTGTTGAGAAAGCAAATATAAAAGAAATAATTACAAAAGCTACTAAAGAAGGTTTGACACCTCTGGAAATAAATAATTTAGCTAGGATTTATGGTCAAGAGTTTGGGGAAAAAGCATTTAGTAAAGCAGGTGAAGCTCTAACTTCTGTAAATGCTAAAATGTATGAAAATACTCGTAAAGCTCTTAAAAGTTTAGCTAGACAAGGAATTAAAGGAGATGCTGCTAAAATGGCTGACGAAGCTATGAGTGCTTTATACAATACACAAACTTTAGTAAAGAAAAATATTGAAGCTGTAAATAAAATGACTCAAAAGATTAGAGAAAGAGGATTGTTTGAAAAGATTGGTGCTAGCTTGTCTAAATATGGCGATGTTCTAACTGGTGGCTCTTTAAGAGGATTTATTGGGGGTATGTTGCCTCGTGGAGCTGGCTATAAAGTTATGAATGCTTTGGATATAGAAGAATTATTAGAAAAAAACTTAAAAATTATTCAAGATGCAATTAAAAGTGGAAGTGATAAAGACATAATAAATATCTTGAAAAAGTTGGAAGTTAAACCTGATAAATTAAATTT
>CAZWRK010000278.1:0-2676 GCA_964635875.1 uncultured Aquaspirillum sp. | reverse complement strand
CGTTTGCAGCATCTTAAAGAAGGCGATACTTTGCTTGTCAGCCGCAAGCCTACGGGTACTTTGATTTTGGATGACCTGATTCACGGCGGCCGCAATCTGTATTTATTTGGCACAGGCACCGGCCTCGCTCCTTTTATGAGCGTCATTAAAGATCCTGAAGTGTACGAGCGTTTCGAAAAAGTGGTGTTGTTCCACGGGGTACGGACGGTCAGCGAATTGGCGTACCAAGACTTGATCGAAAACGAACTTCCGAACAACGAATTCTTCGGCGACATGGTGCGTGAAAAACTGGTGTACTACCCGTCCGTGACGCGCGAGCCGTTCCGCAACCAAGGCCGCCTCACCGACCTGATCACCTCGGGCAAACTGTGCGCCGATATCGGTTTGCCGCAACTCAACCCCGAGCACGATCGCGCCATGCTGTGTGGCAGCCCTGCGATGTTGGCGGACACCTGCGAACTGCTCGATCAACACGGCTTCCTCGAAGCGCGCCAAGGCAACCCCGGTCACTATGTGATTGAACGTGCCTTCGTCGAAAAATAATCCCTGTTTGATCTCCGCTGCCGCGCTATGAAAATAGGCGGCAGCTTTGCAAGGCATGATATGTTCCCCACCGTTGCGCCGAGTTTTGATGACCCGATTGCCATGCTCTGCGCCTGCCATGACAAAGTGCGCCGCTTTAGCGCGCTGAGTCTCAAACTCGCGGAGCATGTCGCGCTTCACGGGGCCGACGCGGAAGCGCAAACCGCTGCACAGGCGATCTTGCGCTATTTCGACCATGCCGCGCCTTTGCATCACGCTGACGAAGAGCAAGATTTGTTTCCGGCGCTTCTCAGCCTTTCCCGTCCGGCGTTACACGCCACCCTCACTGAACTCACGCAACAACATCCACAACTCGATGCCCTGTGGCAGTCGGTGCGCGTCTGGTTGTTGGCGACTGTTGCGGGCACGGCGCTGCCGCCGCCGTCCGAGTTGCCCCAGTTTGTCGCCTTGTATACCGAACACGCGGCGCGGGAAGAGGCCGAGCTGTATCCCGCCGCCGCCGATCTGCCGCCCGAACAATTACAGGCCGCTGCCCAGCGCATGCAAGCCCGCCGCGGCGCTTAATCGCGCAAAAACAAGCCCGCCGCCGCAGTCGGGTTCGACGGAAAATGCGCGTGCAAATAGGTCGCCAAGAGGCTGCCTTGTGCATACAGCCCTTCGCCCGCTGTGGCCCGCGTTGCCCGTCGTGCGGTGCTGATCGGGGTCAATGTGGTTTCAATCCGCGAATAATGAAAAGTATGGCCGCGCAACTCCCCTTCCGGTCGCTGCATCGCTTGCAAACCCAGTCCCGCCAAGGTTTTTTGCATCACCGCTTCGCCCTCGAGTAAGCCCAATAGCGGCCAGCGTTGCCCGTCCTGATGCACTGCTGCCAGCGCATACAGCATCCCGCCACACTCCGCATAAATCGCCTTGCCCGCCTGATGATGGGCGCGAATACTGGCCGCGCTGCGCTGTGCCTGTTGCAAGCTCGGCAAATACAGCTCGGGATAGCCGCCGGGCAGATACAACGCGTCACATTCTGGCAAGGCTTCATCGGCCAAGGGCGAAAAATACACCAGCGTCGCGCCCATCGCTTCCAAGCAGTGCACATTGGCCGGATACAAAAACGAAAAGGCCCGATCTCGCGCAATCGCAATCCGCTGACCGGCTAATCGTGGCGGAATCGGGTCAGATTCAGCAGGCGGTAAAAAGCGTTGCGCTGCCGGTAATGCCGCTAAAGCCGTTGCCGCAATATGGCGAGCGGCTTGTGCAATTCGCGCATCCAGATCGTCAATTTCCTGTGCCTGCACCAAGCCTAAATGCCGCTCCGGCAAACGCATCTCCACTTCGCGTGGCAGATAGCCTAAATCGGTCACCCCGTCGGGCAACGATTCGCGCAGCAGGGCGGCATGATGCGCGCTGCCGACCCGATTGGCGACCACGCCTGCAATCGTCAAGCTCGGGCGAAATTGGCTCAAACCCCACGCCAGCGCGCCAAAGGTTTGCGCCATCGCTGACCCATCCATCACCACCGCCACCGGCAAGCCAAAACGCTCGGCCAAGTCCGCGCTGGAGGGCGTGCCATCAAACAAGCCCATCGCCCCTTCGACCAAGATTAAATCCGCCGACTGCGCCGCGTCATATAAACGTTGTTGGCATTCGGCCTCGCCGTGCATCCACAAATCCAAGCCATACACCGGCGCGCCGCTGGCCTGCTCCAAGATAAACGGATCTAAAAAATCAGGGCCGGTTTTAAATACCCGCACTTGCCGCCCCTGATCGCGGTGATAACGCGCTAAAGCGGCGGTCAAGGTGGTTTTGCCCTGATGCGAAGCCGGTGCGCTGATGAGTAGCGCAGGGCAGGTGCGGGCTGGTGAATTTAAAACCATGAGGAGTGTGTCCAGTGCTGAAGCTGTTCAATCACGCGGGTTCGGCTCGGATGATAGCCAATCACCACCAGCTCGGCGTAGGGCAGTGGGATGGTGCGCGCGGCGGTGGTGAGGGTCACTCGATGGCGCACCGCTTGTACTGTGATCGCGTCACCATCGGAGGTCATTGCAAAGCCTTTAGCGCGCAAAATCGGTTCTTCGCGGGTGATAGCTTCGAGCGCCGCTTGCAAAGTCGCAGGCGACTGCGCATCGCGGCTGCGCACTC
>CAZWRK010000277.1:1512-2681 GCA_964635875.1 uncultured Aquaspirillum sp. | reverse complement strand
GCCTCGAACGCGGCAAAGTGGGCGCGCATCCGGCCAATGATCGTGAAATCATCGTTCCGCACTCGCCCATGCGCCCGCTTCTCTAAGCCCAAATAAGTCAGATCATCTATCGCAGCAGCAGCCATTTTTGACACCCCAAAACCCAAAAAAATCTATGGTTTAACTGTAAGCCGGGCATGAGTCATCGTCAATGTTTTTTAATGATACTTTTGATGATACCTCATGATATTTTTAGTGATGCTTAATGATTCCTTTGATGATGCTTTGTGATGTTTATTGTGATACCTGATGATGTCCAATGATACTTTTAGTGATACCTAATGATGCTCTTCATGATGCCTATTGATATCCGCTGGTTTTTTGCGGATTTGGGGCTTGATTTTGACCATTAAAAGCGCAAAATCCCATACAACAACATAATTCAGGCACGACAGTTAACGTATACAAAAAAACGCTTTGCGTTTTTGTATACGTTAACCCGTGCCAAAGGGACTTCGCCCCCTTGACCCCCCCATAAAACCCCTCACAACAGGAGCACAACCTTGGGTCGAAAATCCATCAGCGAAGGAGAAGAAAGCAAAGTCATCTCCTTCAGAGTGTCCGCCGACACCCATCAAAAACTGCTCAATAAAATCGAGGCCACCGGACTCACCAAATCCGAGTTCATCCGCGACTACGTCCTACAAGAAAAAACCACCGTTCAAGCCGCAGACAAAGACACCCAACAACAACACAAGAAGATCCTCTTCACCGTGGCCACCGCCTCAAACAACCTCAACCAGATCGCCCGAGCACTCAACACCCTACGCGTCAAAGACCGCCTTGACCTCGATGCCTTTCGCGTCGCCATGACCACCCTCAACCGCATCGACGCCCACCTAAAACGCTTCGCCCACCTCAAAAAAGGAGACACCGATGCTGATTAGAATCTCAGGCGGCCATGCCGGTTTAAGCACCTACCTCAAACACGGCCAAAAACAAGACCGCGCCCAGACCCGCGACCAACTCGATGAACGCCTCATCCTCAGCGGCGACCTCGACATCTTTGAAAACCTCGTGCAGCACGTCCCGATCCAATCCAAGACCGCCGAGCGATACAACCACATCACCCTCTCCTTCAAAGAACACTTCGTGCCCAAAAAGGTCATGCAAGACATCCTTGAAGAATT
>CAZWRK010000277.1:0-1412 GCA_964635875.1 uncultured Aquaspirillum sp. | reverse complement strand
TACATCAACCAAAAATACGCCCTCGCCTCCCCCAAAAACGCCCCCCGCACCGAGCCAATCAACACCATCGACCGGCTTGGTGGCCGCGACTTCCTCGGGCGAGATCACCTAGAACTCAAAACCGCCCTTGCCCAAAAAATCATGACCGGTGAAATCGAGAGCCTTCAAACCCTCGCCGCCGAACTCGCCCCCCTTGGCCAAGTCAACATCGCCAACCCCACCAAGCCCCTTGCCGAACAATATGCCCGCCTCGTCACCCACGACGGCCAAGCCATTCGCCTTCGCAGCCAAATGTTCAGAGCGCCGTTTCTCGCCAAGACCCCCCAAGAAAAACAGACCATCCTTGCCCGCCATCAGAACCCCGCTTACACCCTCGCCACACCCACGACCCACCCCATGACCGAGCAAAGCATCTTAGACGCCCAAAAAGCAGTACCCGCCTTGCAATACTGGCACCACATCCGCGCCAAAGAGATCAAACACCTCAACCCAAACAGCCGCTTCTTCAAAGGCGCTTACGCCGAAATGGACGACCACCAAAAACGCGAAGCCCTTGCCCAATTTGACAAACAATTCGATCAAAAATGGCGGAACCACCCAACCCCTGACCCCATCGAACTATTAGACCAACCCGAGCCACACACACAAGAACCCCCCGCGCCTTTAGACATCACCGCAAACGCCGATTTAACCAACGTCCTCCAGCAAGTCAGCAACTTCGCCGAAGAAGCCCACATCACCGCCCAAGCTGATGACCTCATCGCCGAAATCCGCCGCCAACTCGACCCCCAACTATTGTTGGCCATCCTTGCCGAGAGCCACGGCCTCAACCCCGAGCACTACCGAACACAGCCACACCCCAAGACCGGTGCGCCCCTCATCACCGTCGGCAGACGCAGCTTCACCGTCTCCGACTTCCTGACCAAAGAAATGAACCTCAGATGGTCAGAAGCCCGAGAAATCTTAGAATCCGCATACCAAGAACAGCAAAAAGGCCTCAAACCCGCCCCGCAATGGGCAGACCCAGAAAAAGACCTCTGGCGCGAGTTCTACAAAACCCAATACAAGCCCCAGCTTGATGCCAACCGCGAAGCCCTTGCCGACCTCTCCCAACACGCCAAACAAGAACGCAACGCCTTTGCTGCCAAAGCCAAACAGAAGATTGAACCCCTCAAAAAACAACCCGCCGCCCTTTCCATCGCCAAACTAGAGAACGCCCGAGAACGTGCGGCCATCAACCTCAAACTCACCCGCCTCCGCGCATCCTTCAAACTCGATGCCCGTGCCGAATTTAGACAATGGCTCCAAAAACAAGCCCAACTCGGCAGACTGGACGCCCTGACCAAACTCAAGGCTATGTCGAAACTTGAGCACCACGACCCACAACACGACAGCCTCAAGGCCAAGCATGA
>CAZWRK010000276.1:0-2751 GCA_964635875.1 uncultured Aquaspirillum sp. | reverse complement strand
GATTGGCTTTGTCATAGCTGGATTTGTAAATAAAAGGGATGCCGACTTCTGCAGCCATTTCTTTTAATTGTCCGGCGGTATCCAGTGCAAATTGCGTAACCTTTTTTGGCACTGCCATTGACCTTGTCCCAAAGCACTTGAGCACCGCGTTGTGCCAGCGTGCACTCAGGCTGCAAGGAGCCACGCAGACGAACCACGTCAGCTGCGGAGTAGCCGCGCTTAACGTTTTTCCAGCGAGGGTTTTCAGCCCAGTCTTTTTCGAGGGCGGCGATTTGCTGTTCGCGAGTGGTCATATTTCTAAATCCCAGATGAGAGGTTCACAATAACGTGTTGGTGATTGCCCCTGCATTCGTCATGAAATGTTCATCAGGAGGCAATGACACCGAGTATTTCCGCTTTCGGGGAGCCTGCTGATGGCGGGCGATCCTGTCATCTGCACTGAATCCTATTGTTTCGAGGTCAATGCAGCGCGGCGGTGCAAAGCTGTGGAGGCATTAAAACACAAAAAAAACCCGCTGTGTGCGCTGCAACAACAAAAAATTGTCGCATTTTCGTAAATGAACAGCTTGAAAAATAAAGCTGATGTTTAATTGCAAAACGAAAACATTTCTGGGGTTTTTGAGTCTTTAAACGAAAAAATATGACTGTTAAATGTATTTGTGCGCATCAAGTAGGGGGTATGTTTCGTTATCGCACCGGATGTGGCGACTTTTGAACAGAAACGGACATTTATCATGGTTAAAAACGACAAAATGTGAGTATGTTCGCTAATTTTTTGTTCCAGCTCTTTTTTGTACGGGCGCTTGAAAAAGATTGATTTGCCACAAGTTCCGCAGTCATTGTTCTGATGAGGTAATAAACATGCAGCAGATGGATGAACTGAACCCTACTGATCCGCGTTCTGACGCAGAGATTCCTGAGATTTTACCCATGGGCGACGCCGCCGATTTGGCTGCTGCGGCCAGTGGTGCAGAAAATAACGAGGCGCGTATGAGCGCATTAGAAGCTGAAGTCGCTGACTTAAAAGAGCAGTATCTCAGAGCGCGTGCCGATGTGGAAAACATCCGCCGCCGCGCAGCTGACGAGGTTTTAGCTGCCCAAAAATTTGGCATCACTAAGCTCGCGACCGAGTTACTCGGTGTAAAAGATAGTTTGGAGATGGCGTTATTGGACCAATCTGGTCAATTCGACACCTTAAAAATGGGTGTGGACATGACGCTCAAGCAATTAAGCTCGGCCTTTGAAAAGGTTCAGCTTCAAGAAATTAACCCGATGGGTGAAAAACTTGACCCGCATCGTCATCAAGCGATCAGCATGGAAGAGAGCGATGCCGAGGCGAACACTGTGATTCGCGTCATGCAAAAAGGCTACTTGTTAGCCGACCGTGTTTTACGTCCGGCAATGGTGGTGGTGTCTAAGGGTCGTTAAGATTTCCTTAAGAACACGCTCTTGAAAGCTTGCGCAAGCACCCCTATTTTGCTTGCAAGGTTACTCAGCAGACTCCCGAGTGAGTCTGCTCTTGCTTAGACAACTTGCTAGACAAAGGAAATGTGAATTATGGGTAAGATTATTGGTATTGATTTGGGTACAACAAACTCTTGTGTGGCCGTGGTCGAAAATGGTCAACCCAAAGTGATTGAAAATGCGGAAGGTGCACGCACTACCCCTTCGATCATTGCATACCTAGAAGGCGGCGAAATTTTGGTTGGCGCGCCGGCTAAACGTCAGGCTGTGACCAACCCGAAAAATACCCTGTTCGCCGTGAAGCGCCTGATTGGTCGTCGCTTCGAAGAAAAAGAAGTTCAAAAAGATATCGACCTGATGCCGTATAGCATCATGAAAGCGGGTAACGGCGACGCATGGGTCAAAGTGCGTGATGCAGAAATGGCTCCGCCGCAAATCTCGGCTGAAGTCCTGCGCAAAATGAAAAAAACTGCCGAAGACTACCTCGGCGAAGAAGTGACCGAAGCCGTCATTACTGTTCCGGCCTACTTCAATGACAGCCAACGTCAAGCCACCAAAGATGCCGGCCGTATTGCTGGTTTGGATGTAAAACGCATCATCAACGAACCGACTGCCGCTGCACTGGCGTTTGGTTTGGATAAAAAAGATGGCGGCGATCGCAAAATTGCCGTGTATGACTTGGGTGGTGGCACATTTGATGTGTCGATCATCGAAATTGCTGACGTTGATGGCGAAATGCAATTTGAAGTCTTGGCAACCAACGGTGATACCTTCCTCGGTGGTGAAGATTTCGACCAACGCCTGATTGATTACATCATTACCGAATTCAAAAAAGATTCTGGTATCGACCTCAAGCAAGATGTAATGGCGTTGCAACGCCTGAAAGAGGCGGCTGAAAAGGCCAAAATCGAGTTGTCTTCGGGCCAACAAACCGAAATCAACTTGCCTTATGTCACGATGGACGCTTCTGGCCCGAAACACTTGGCGATGAAAATTTCGCGTTCCAAGTTCGAAAGCCTTGTTGAAGATCTGATCCAACGCTCTGTTGAACCATGCCGCATCGCGATTAAAGACGCAGGCCTATCCGTGTCTGACATTGATGATGTGATTTTGGTCGGCGGTCAAACCCGTATGCCGAAAGTCATGGAAGCCGTTGAAGCGTTCTTTGGCAAAGCACCGCGCCGCGATGTGAACCCGGATGAAGCCGTCGCTGTTGGTGCTGCGGTACAAGGTGCCGTGTTGTCCGGCGAGCGTAAAGATTTGCTGTTGTTGGATGTGACACCGTTG
>CAZWRK010000275.1:0-2760 GCA_964635875.1 uncultured Aquaspirillum sp. | reverse complement strand
TGATATATGGTTTGTTATCGGGCTTTTTGCTCATAGTAGTGGTATTATAATACCACAAACCATAATTATAAAAGACCTATTTTTAAAAACTTACATAATGTTAATTAAGTCCAATATTCAACCGCCGAACTAACCAATGGTGCCATGCTTGTGTGATTTTATTACTACTCCCCAAACAGCTTTGGCCACCCAGACCAGAGGCATGATAGCAGTTATACTGTCTATAAAGCCATAGCCGCAGCAGCCACCGCATCATTCAAAGCCTGCTTCATGTGGATACCGTCAGAATGGAACAGGGCTGTATAGGCGGGGTTTGTCTGGTCCGTTGTTCCAGCCATGGCGGATGCAATCGCCGTTTGGTTGACAACTTTACCTGCGCCATAAATTGAGAGAAGAGATGTGGTCAAATCACGGGCATGCGTTTCATCTCCAGACGCAATAATCGGGTAAACCATCGGGGCCACAAAGACGACATTACCGCCGTTCACGTCATAAAGCGTCTGGTATTGCGCCAAGTCAGCCGCAACAGTGCCATGTCCATTCACTGATCCATCGCAGAATATAATAGGGCGCAGAGAGGATAATGGGGCAGCAGTCATGCGTGACACACCATCTGCCAACGTGCTTCCTCCGACAGCCGTATTGTAGATTGTCTTTCCATGGTCAATCAGGTATTGCCTAATAGAAACACCATAGGCATCGTTCATGTAACTATCCCCACCAAGGATGAAGTCATACAAAGAACTGGTCACACGGTTGAGTTCTGCGTCAGATAGGCGTTTCGGGTAGTATCTTATTTCCGTGATATGGCCGTTGAGGGGCTTGTCACCTGCGCGACAATCGCCGAAGAAAATGCGGTCCATCCCAACCGGAACTGCGCAAGACGTGTCGTTCGACACACTCCCGAGAGTACACACTGCCGCATCGTCCGCTTTATAGGCATAGCCCACGATGTTCGGCTTTCCGTCTGTGGAAATGGCCGAGGCTACGGTCGTTGATACTTGGGACACGCTTCCGGAATATTGCTCGACGGTCAGTCCGGAGCCAAGCGTATAAATATCGATCCGGTCGCTGTCCGTGGCATTGGAGACATAAAGAGGCCGTGGGGAACTGACAATGCCGGAATGGGCGAACCAGATAATGAAGGTTCCCTCGCTGGCATTGAACCAGCTTGAAAACGGAGTAGGTGTACTGGCATCAATCGTGAGGTTATCTTCCGCCCGAAGTGTTGCGGCCCCGACCGTTGGGATATAGGATGACGCAGAGTTTCCGGCTTCCATTTGTGCGCCCCAGATATAGAGGCCGGATGACCCGTCGCCGAGATAGCTGATATTACCCGCATCATCCGTCATGTTAATGAACATAATTGCTGTGCCAGTTGCAATCGCCGTTCCGGTCGCCATGCAGCGATACATCCCGTTCCCGAGGTCTTGGATTTTGGCCCCATAAGCGTTTATATCCGCGCCCGTCGAGTACACAGTCCCTGCGTCGAGATCATAAATCACATAGGCGTTTGTGCCGAAATAGGTGTCCTTGAACGTGATCTTGAGCTTTTTACGCTCTCCCTTCGTGGCATAAATAGAGGCGGTGTAAATCGTTCCGGTCGTAACGGAAATACCACGGTTTACACAGTGCTGTCCCGTGGCGGTATTTTCCACCATCTTGTCCATCGTGGCCGTTCCATCAGGAGCGGTCATAGCACCGGAAGAAATAGAAACGTTTGCGGGAGACCACGTCACGGCAAAGTTTGCGGACGGATAAAACAGGTTGGTCCGAGCGTCTTCCCGTAAAATACCAATCGGCTGTTTGTTTTTCGGATCGTGATCAAGACGGGCCGCATTCACCGCTGCATATTTCATTACCCCGTTGGCGTCGAAATATGATCCCGTTTTCGTGCGGGTGAAGGTGAATATGTCTGAAAAGGTTTCTTCTGCCCCATTCACCGCATACCGATCATAAGCAAAGTCAAGGATAAGACTAGGGCTGACAGAGTCGGCTTTGTAGGAATCAGCTTGAAACCATTTTTTAATGGCCACGATAACCGAAGAAAGACCCAAACCTAAACCCAAACCGAGAGCGGCCATAATTTACCTCTTATGCGTATTTGCTGGACATAACAACCATATTAGTTGCCGTTGTTCCGGTAGAATAAACTCGTTTAACGCGAACAGGGACGTATGAACCGGCAGGGACACCATAGAATGTCACTGTATCACCAGCCAATGTATCAACCTTCACATCACCAGAACCACCAACATATATGATACCAGCCGTTGACAAGTCCGTTCCATCGTTAGGCGTAACAACCGCCGCCGCCGAAGGGAACATCATATCAAAAATTGTCTTTTCCATTTTATACTCCTGATATTGTTTGTAAGAGATTTCCTTTTGAAGTTTGGGCATTTGAAAGCATTTCAGCAGCTTGGACTCCAGCCATACCGGTTTGCATTGCCTGTTGAGCTTGGGCCTGAGCAGCCTCTTGTGCCACAATCTCTTTAACATCCTCATCCGGACGGATAAGTTTTTGTGGTACACCGAGCATTTCACCAACAGAATCAACCGCGCTTACGGCATCGACCTTGTGGCGCGCATCAGGGTAAATGGCAGCAACATTGCCAACAAACCCAATCCAACGCTCAATAGAGCCGATACCGACCATCTTTTGAGCTTGGGCCATTGTTGATATGTACTCAACTTTTAGTGGCTTTCCGGCTATCTCATCAGGTGGATCAGGCAGCATATCAGCCTTGACCATTTCAG
>CAZWRK010000274.1:0-2781 GCA_964635875.1 uncultured Aquaspirillum sp. | reverse complement strand
CCGGCCGGGCTATGGTGGCGAGGAAACACCATGCACGGACCGGCGGCGATTCACGTGGGCGCAAGGCACGTGAGCCAGCATATCACTACGAAACAATCAGACCATCGCTGGACTCGTCGCCGACGGTAGATCGAACATTATCGATAGCCGCCTTAAAACGCGCATGCAAGCATCCGAGTTCGTTTTCTGCCTGATCCAACAACTGCGCCCGCTGGTCGCGCGGTTGATCGGAAGAGCATGCGTCGAGAACAGCCTGCGCGGCCTTTCCGTAGCCAATCACACCAGCCAGCATTAGCCATTGTATTTCCTGAATAACGGTCGGCGGCATAACATATTTCCTCAAAAATTAAAAGGATTACGAAACTATCGAATCAGGGATCAAATCCGAGCCGGACGTTGGCAGCAGCAACCCCAGATCGGCCATGCGAAACACGCGATTAAACCACTCCTGCAACTCACTCGCTCGGTTATTGGTGGCGGTCAGGGTCCACGTGTCTCCGGCGCTCGCGAGCGATCGGCCCGGCACGGCCGCCACGTACGGGCCGCCCGGATAAAGCTGGGTTGCCGGCACTAGGTAAACCTCGTCAATGTAAATTGATTTTGCATTTGTGAGCGATTCAACGCGCAGCCGTAAATACACTTGCTCGACTTGCGTTGCCGGGACCGATAATCGCTGAAAAACGAACGAATGCGACGAAGTGCCGATCGACGTGCATGCCACCGTTTTCGAGTTCATCGATCCGATCGCCGAACCGGTGGCGCCGTCGATCAATTCGACGATCAGATTGCCGGCCCCAATCGCGGCGTCACCCCGCGCTCGCAGCGCGACGAAATACACCAATCCGGCCGACAAGCTGACGGACTGGAAGACTCGCACGTTTTGCGGCGTGCCGGGCGTGCCGGTAGCCGTTCTGGTCAATGTTGTTGCCGACACTCCGTTTGTCGTCGACGCGGAAATATAGGGCAAAGCCGACGCCAACGAATCGCCCATAGTCACCGTAAACACACCGCCACCGTCATCGGTGACCGTGGCGTTGCGGCCTGGATAGATAGTGGCTTCGTAAGCCGCTTCGATATTGCCCCTCAGTATTGCGTTGCCAACGCTTGCATCAAGTGTTGCGTCTCCGTCTTCCTCAAATCGTCGGATCGTGAACGTCCCCGACGTTGCTCCATGCGTGTCGATCACATGCACCTCGGCGGTTGTGCCGACTATCAGCCCCGTGATCTTCAGCGCCTTGCCGCGGTAGGCTCCCGCCGGCCCGGCGGTGGTGGTGGCGTGCGTGATCGCGTGCGTGCCGCCGGTCATGCCGTCGATCGACGTTAATTGCGCCGGGTTGCCCGGGGCGTCGGCAAAGCTGATCGAATGCGTCAAGTTCGGCGACGTGCCGGTTGTGGTGACGGTCACCGCGCCCAGCCCGGGAATTCGCCGCAAAGCAACTTGCACTTGCGATTGTGTCGCATTGTAGGGCAACTCGCTCGACGAATGGACCCGCGTGCCGTTGCTCCACGTAAGCCAGTACGAGCCGCCCGTCGGCGTGCCACTGATCGCGACGGTTTGCACTTCGAGCGACGTTAGCGCCACGTTGTCGCCGGCGGTGCCAAGCGATAGCGTCCAACTCGCGGGCATGCTCGGGGCACTGGTCGACGCGGTTTCAAAATCGCCGTTTGTAATCAAGTTGCCCGTTCCGGTCGAAATGGTCGTCGAACTTCCCGAGCCGGCCGGCCATGTTTCCCGGGTGCGATCGGCAACAGCCGCCTCACCGGTGAACGTGAGCGACGCATTGCCGGCAGCGCCCGGCCGGCATGTGATCGCGATAGCCTCGGCCAAAATGTTTTCTAGCTGCGCTTCGAGCGCGTTGTAAGCCGTGTAGCAAATGCCGGCGTCGCTCAAATTCGACCCGCCGGCCGACAATGCCAGCGTGATCGTATTGGCGTCGACGTACAACCCGGCATCTTCCATGGCCGCAATCACCCTTTGCAACGCATCGAGAAGCGTGCCGGTTGCGGCCGGATCATCTTCGGCCACCGCGGCCCGAATGAATTGGCTAAGCGAATTGGCTAGCGATTGCGTGATCGTAGTGCCGCTAGCTGACCACGAAGTCGACGCGACGGCCACACTATCGAGCGACTTGTCGCCTTCAAGCGTGACCGTGGCCAGCTTGAAACGATCAATATACGCTTTGACTTTATCGGGCACGATGATCCCGCGGCAAGCGTTCAACGACTCGATCGCGGCAAACGCCTTCCCCAGCACGTTGAAAATGCCGGCCTCGTCGCCAGTGTCTTGATATAAGTCTAATGCCATGGCATTTATCCCGTTTCCTGCATTGATTCGCGGGTGAGTTCAGACAACGCCAAATCGCTTGGCACCTTGGCGTTACTCGAAATGAGCGGATTTTTCATAATCTTCCGCTTCATGTCGGGCGTGATCGGTCGCGTGTAGCAATATACCGCCTCCAAGCTAAGTGAGTACATCAGCGAACTGCCGTCGGCCGTCGGCTTGGCCGAAATGGTTGCGGGGCTCGCGTGCATGAGGTGCCCCATCACAATGCTTGCATCGTCGGCACCCGATTCGCCTTCCTGGTATTCCTCGGGCAGCGGTGGCATGTCGGGCTGCTTCCCGACGCGCGTGGCCGCATAGCGAATCGTGCGCTTGGTTTGAGTCTTCGCAAGCCGAACGATTTTCGTGCCCGGCCAATAGTCCGACGTGTCGGCCACCGGCAACGCAACCTTAACGTGATCGTCGTGCCAATGGTCGCTAATGTCGACGGCCATATAGGG
>CAZWRK010000273.1:0-2850 GCA_964635875.1 uncultured Aquaspirillum sp. | reverse complement strand
GCAAAGAGCAAAACACGCTGGAGCGATTGGGCGTGATCTATGTGGTCAATTCCGCGAGCCAGACGCTCGCACTTCTGGAGAACGCATGATTACCAAGCATTTCAAGATTCTCGTGTGCAGCGGGGAGAGTTTCGCCGCCATGCGCAAGGCGCTGGGGCAGCTCGCGTATCAACCCAGGATGGAGCGCGGGTTCGTGGTGACAAAGGGCGAGCCGAGTTTCATCGAGGGCCGGTACATCTACATGAAATCGGCGCGGCTCAAGCAGCGCGTGGCCGAATTGGAGCGGGAACGCAATGACCGGCGGGACAACGCTGGCGTACTCGCGGATGCCGCTTCGAGCTACGAAGAAGCCTCACGCACCATGACCAAGGAGCTTGAGGCCGCGCGGAAGGTGATAGAAGCCGTGCAGAAATTGCACCCCGGCGCTATCTACATCGGACGTGAATGCTGCTTCGGGACGTGGAGCGGGCACGAATTAGGCCATGCGAAGCGTGAAGACATTGAGGCGTTCAATGCCGCTCTCGCCGCCCACCATCAGGCCACACAAAACCAGGAGCAACGCGATGAAAAAGCTGAGTGAGCCGGTGAAGACACCCATCAACCCTTGACACGTCAAGCGCAGCGAAGGAAACTTGAGCCATGGCCGAAGCGAGGGCCGAACCTATGAAATCAGCCACCAAATCATTGGGGGGTATTGGGGGGAAGTACGTCCGCCGCAAGGTAGCCGAACTTGCCAGCGACCCCGCCAACGTCCGCAAGCACAACGAGCGCAACCTGGACGCCATCAAGGCGTCCTTGCTTCGTTTCGGGCAGCAGAAGCCAATCGTTATCGACAAGACAGGCGTCGTGCGCGCTGGCAATGGCACGCTGGCCGCCGCAAAGGCGCTGGGCTGGGCCGAGATTGATTGCGTCGAGTCCGAGCTCGAAGGCGCGGAAGCTACGGCCTATGCGATTGCCGACAACCGCACGGCGGAACTTGCCGAGTGGGATGACGCTGCGCTTACGGCGGTGCTGCAATCGCTTGAGCATGAGGACGCGGCGCTGCTGGACGCGGCAGGGTTTGACCAGCGCGACCTCGACAAGCTTGTGGCGCAGAACGCGGGCGCGGTGATCGAAGACGAAGCGCCGGAGCCGCCTGCCGAGCCGATTACGAAGCCGGGCGACTTGTGGCTGCTGGGCGAGCATCGGCTGCTTTGTGGGGACTCGACTAAGGCTGAGGACGTGGCGCGGGTGATGGCGGGGGCGAAGGCGGGCCTGATGTTTACCGACCCACCCTACGGGGTGTCGGTGGCGGGTGGCACGCACGACCCGCGCGACACGAAGAACTACCGGAGCGGCGGCAAGATACAGAATGACGAACTAACCGGCGACCGCCTGCGCCAGTTTTTGGAGCGGTGCTTCGTTGCCGCTGGCGGTGTGCTGGCTGACGGGGCGGCGTGGTATGTGTGGTACGCAGGCACGGAAACCCGCGCCGTGCTGTACGCCGTGGATGTGCTCGGTGGGATGCGCCATGTGCTCGTGTGGGTGAAGCCGAACTTCGTGTTCGGGCGGTCGGACTACCATTACCGCCACGAGCCTTGCATGTACGGGTGGACGGCTGGCAGTCATGTGTGGCTGGGCGACCGCAAGCAGGACTCGGTGTGGGAGGCCAGTATCGGTGGCGACCTAGAAAAGAAGCGCCACCCGACAGCTAAGCCCGTGGCGCTACCCGCGAAAGCCATAAGCAACCATCTGGGCGCTGGCGGCGTCGTTTACGACCCGTTCCTAGGCTCCGGCACAACCCTAATCGCCGCCGAGCAACTAGGCCGCAAGTGCTACGGGCTTGAGATCGACCCCGGCTACTGCGACGTGATTGTCGCCCGCTGGGAAAAGCTCACCGGCAAGAAGGCGCAACGTGTCCCTGCATGACGACCAGCCGCTAGACCTGAAAGAACAACGCGCGCTGGGCGCGGCCTTGGTCGCACCGGAAGCTAAATCATGGTGGGCTGGATTACCGCCGAATACGCGCAGGGCCATCATGCAAAAGTTGCTTACCGCGCTCGCTGCCGCAACTGAGCCGCGCGACATTGGCAGCCTTGCGCGCTCACTCATGGTGGCGGACAAGATCGACATGGAGCGAGCGAAGGAAGCTGGGCCGAACATCGTCAACAACACGCAAGTCAACATCGACGCGCGCGGGAATGAAGCCCTCGTCGCCGAGTTCAAGAAGCAATTGACGCTTGAGGAGCGCGAGAAGCTGCTGGCGAAGTTAGAATCCGGCAATGGCAGCAACGGAAATGGAAACGGCCACCATTGAAGCGCTGCGCAAGTCGGTAGCCGAAGACTCGCTCTACCAATTCGTCAAGCAAGCGTGGCACATCATCGAGCCTGGCAAGCCGTTCGTGGACAACTGGCATTTGCGCTTGCTGTGCTCGAAGCTTGAGGCGGTATCGCGGCGCGATATCAAGCGCCTGATTATCAACGTGCCGCCGCGCTCGGGAAAATCGAGCATCGCTTGCGCGCTCTGGCCCGTCTGGACGTGGCTGCGCGACCCCTCCCACCAATGGCTGACGATCTCGCACAGTTCGACGTTCGCCACGCGCGACGCGCTGAAATCCAGGCGCGTGATTGAATCGCCCTGGTTCCAGAGCCGCTGGGGCCACAAGTTCGAGCTGACGGGCGACCAGAACCAGAAGACGCGCTATGAAAATGACAAGCGCGGCTATCGCATCGCGCTTGGTATCACCGCGGGCATCACGGGCGAGGGCGGCGACACCATCCTGCTTGACGACCCGCACGACCGCGACTCGGCGCACAGCGACATTGAGCGGGCCTCTGCACTGACCACTTACGATGAGGCCATCAGCACGC
>CAZWRK010000272.1:1776-2896 GCA_964635875.1 uncultured Aquaspirillum sp. | reverse complement strand
GGACTCGAACCTGTGACCTTCGGGTTATGAGCCCGACGAGCTGCCAACTGCTCCATCCCGCGTCTGATCTGTCTGTGTCGCGCTGTGTTTGCGTCAACAAGAGGACGGATTATAACTGGAAATTATAAATTTGCAAGCAATTAAAATTTTTTGTTATTTTTCTGCCGCGTCGGCTGTGCTCGCACATCGAAAAGATTGGCGATCCCCCCGCACTTCGGCACAATTCAACGCCCAAACAAACGAGGAATGACCGCAATGGCGCAAGACAGTTCACGCCCTGATTTTTGGGAAAGCCGCTATCGAGATCACGTGATGCCGTGGGATGCGCAAGGCGTTCCGGCAGAGTTCATTCAACATGCCGAAACGCTACCGATTGAACACCGTGTCTTGATCCCCGGTTGCGGTACAGGCTACGAAGTCGGCTGGTTAGCCAGTCGCGGGCGCAGCGTTTTGGCGATCGACTTTAGCCCCGCCGCCGTCGCGATGGCGCACCAAACCTTGGGCGAATATGGACAGCATGTGCAAGAAGCCGATTTTTTTGCGCTGGACACTCCGCCCTTTGATTGGGTCTACGAACGCGCTTTTTTGTGCGCACTGCCGCGCAAAATGTGGGCGGACTACGTGCAAAAAATGGCTGAATTAGTTCGGGTCGGCGGCCAACTCGCCGGATTTTTCTTTTGCCATGAAACCCATCGCGGCCCCCCGTTTGGTGCCAGCCAAGAAGAGCTACAGGCCTTATTAGAACCTTACTTTACCCTGACGCACACACAGCCTAGCACCACCAGCCTGCCGGTTTTTGCAGGGCATGAGCATTGGCAATGCTGGACCCGCCGCGACACTTTGCCACATTGACCCTCTCCGCGCCCGCCCTTAGTGTACCCGCCATGAATGCTGTCACGCGTCGGCCATGGGTTTTTCCCGTGGTCTGTCTTTTTCATTTTGCGATAGGGTTGGCTATGGAGAATCAATGGGCGCAAGGCTCACGCACGCCCCCCCATTCTGATCGCCCGATCCAAATTGAGCTGTTTGCGATGCCCGCGCCCTCGACGGCACAGGCACATGCGCCGTTGCCTGCTGCGGCTTCCACCCAGCAGCCCGCCCAGCCATCGGCACGCAAATC
>CAZWRK010000272.1:0-1676 GCA_964635875.1 uncultured Aquaspirillum sp. | reverse complement strand
CGACTCACTCCGATTGCGCTGCATAGTAATCCCCCGCCGACCTATCCCGCACTGTCACGAGAAGCGGGAGAAACCGGTCGGGTGCTATTACGCGCCGAAATTTCGCCAGAAGGTCGCGTTCAACAACTCGATATTCAAGACAGCTCGGGCTTTCGCCGCCTTGACCAAGCCGCGCTCAATGCCGTTCGGCATTGGCGCTTTCAGCCTGCAACCGCCAACGGGCAACCCATCGCAGGCGTCGCGCTCATTCCGCTGCGCTTTACATTAGACAACTAACCCTCTACGGGCCGACCCGATAAGGACTTATATATCATGCGTAAATCTCTATTTATTATTGCCGCCTTGCTCAGTAGCGCTTTTGCTCATGCCCACAGCTACCAAGCCGGTGAGGTTCAAATTGGCCACCCGTGGGCGCGCGCCACACCGGGTATGAGCCAAAACGGTGCCGCCTACCTAACCCTCGAAAACAAGGGCAAAGCCGCCGACCGGCTAATGAGCGCCTCTAGCCCCGCCGCCGATAAGGTCGAGCTGCACACACACCTCAACGAAAATGGCGTCATGAAAATGCGCCAAGTCGAATCGGTGACGGTCGAAGCAGGTAGTAGCGTCGCGTTTAAACCGGGCAGCTATCACATTATGTTGATCGGCTTACACAGCCCGCTCAAAGCGGGTCAACGAATCCCGCTGACCCTCGTTTTTGAAAAATCAGGGCAGGCAACGGTTGAGGTTCAGGTCGATGCAGTCAACACAGAAGCAACCCACACCATGCCGATGAAACACTAAACGGATTCAATGCAGACACAAAAAGGGCGCTTTAAGCGCCCTTTTTTGCAGTTCATCGCTTGCTTGCTTCGTTCAAGCAGCGTAGCTCGACACTTGGTTGTAATAAGCAAAGCACCGATCTAAGCGCTCTTTTTTGCTGGAATCGACCTGCTCAAACTCCACGCCATAAAGATGTCCCTCATCACCGCTACTAACCCATTGCACACGCGCCGGAATGGCTAGAGGCTGCTGTTGCAAGTACTCTTCTTTACCATCATGCGGAATCAAAATATGCAACTGAACGCGGCTATCTTCTTTCGCATCCAATGACACCGGCAGCCGCAAACGCATCCCCGTCATACTAAAATCGGCCGTCACGGCAAAATGCTCACCGCGCTGATCGGCTACTTTGACCATGAGGTTCTTGGCAACACGCGGCGCTTTTCGATGTTCATTGGGCGCGGGCTTGTGAAGGACCTGACTATCAAACACAAAGTGCTGAACCATGCTCCGCAAGCGTTCTGTGACCAGATATAAATCGCCACTAATCACCCCAGTGGTATGCACTTCCGCCGCATTGCGGGTCAAGGTATCCAGCAACCCCCCAAGACTTTCCTGTAAAGCGCCCAACTTACGCATTTGATCTTGGCTCACCTGTGAAATTTGGGTGGCTTGGGTGTAGTTGTGGTCAATTTCCTGCATGATTTGCGAAAAAGCGGCGTTGGTCCCTTGGGCTTTTTCCATCCCTGTATTCGTCCGCTGAATAATGCTCCCCATCACAGCGGTATTATCTGCCACCAACGTGGTCAAGTTGCCAATAATCCGCGTAATGTCATCAGTGGCCACACTTGCTCGCAACGCTAAACTACGCACCTCATCGGCCACCACAGCAAAGCCCCGCCCCGCTTCCCCTG
>CAZWRK010000271.1:0-2896 GCA_964635875.1 uncultured Aquaspirillum sp. | reverse complement strand
TGATCGTCAATGGATCAATAAACGCTTTGGTAAACTGTAAGTCGTAGTCAAGGTATTTATTCAAATCGAACTGTTCTGGCAACTCATTTGCGCAAGAAATTACATTGACTCCATAAGGATTTGGGTTGCTTAGATAACAAAATCGGATCTTGTCTCCGTTTCCAATGTTTTCATATTGGCCGTTCAATTTAAATTTATCGATGAGCTTATTATAAAGAATCGATCCTTTTACGTGAACTGGAGTTCCTTTTACATATAGTTGATCATTAGTAGATATGTACTGATCTACATTAGTTATGCCTCTCGGAAAAGCGATGTCCTCAAAGTTCAACTTACTAAATTCTTCTTTAAACTGTTTGACGTACGACTGTACTGTATGTTCATCGGCATTCACTGTAAGTTCTATAGCTTTTTTAAGAGCTTCTCTACATGCTTTAGGAGTAGAAGATTTAATAGCGGCAATTCCAGTCATCTTCAATTTAGGCTTTTCATAAGCGACGCCTTCATTGTTCCAAACATTCATGATGTAATTTTTAGCAGCTACCCATATTGCCACATCTGCGATTGCTTCTCTCTTCATATTCATTTTTTGTGAATATGAATGCATGTGATCTGCTAGTTCTTGATACGACTTCTCAATGAACGGTTCAATTACATTTTTACATAACCTATCTAAGAAGTCGACTATCTTCTTTTTATCGGACTGATCTGTAAACTTCATGTCGACTACTCTTTCTAAGTTGATGTAGATAGAGTCGGTGTCTGACGCGATGATGTAGTCTATACCTTTTGTACCACACGCTTTATTAAGATAAGCATTGATCTTTATCGCGATCCATTGAATAGACAACTGTCCAGATAGAGTAATGGCCTCGGCGTGATTGATGTCAAACCATCTAAAGAAACGATTACCTAGAGCACCATAGGCGCTGTTGAGATTGATCTTTTTGGCGTGTTGTAGAGCGTTTAGTCTCGCGGCTTCTTTCTTAAATTTAGGATCTTTAGTGTCTTCATAATTCTGTTCAGCTTCAAGCATCAATTTCTTAAAATGCTGTCGATCCTTATACATCTTCTCCATCAGAGCAGACAAAAAGCCTTGTCTCTCTTTGGAATAACAACATCCATTTGCAGCTATGGAGTACCCGATATCTGGAACTTCTGCGCCAGCGAGTATTTGTTCTATAGTAGGAAAGTTTGATAGTCTCTTGACGAACATCTCTGGTGAAATGTTGTACTGCTGAATCAAATGAGGGTAGAGTGAATTCAAGTCACAAGACACCACCCACTTATATCTTCCCGGCTTAGGTTCCTTTACGTAGCCTCCAGCGAAGTCCGTAAAAAATCCCGGCTTTGAAAGAGGAATTACAGTCTTCCTCTCCATAAGATAGTTGTGGATGATGATGTCCCATTGAGTTACTACACCTAACGTGTCGTTGTAGTTAATCTTAGCCTCATAGGCCATAGCGAACACAAGGTCAATGAGTTTCAATTTGTCGTCGATACGATCTACTAGAGTAACGTCATGTATGTTATATTCTATGAATCGTTGAAAGTTCTTAGCATATAAGTCGTCTAGAGACGTATATCCTTCAGACTTATAGTCGACTTTCTTTTCATCTAACTCGACTTCGGCGATGAAGTCGAGTCTATACGTTTCTCTAGGTTGAAGGACGAACTTTTTATAGAGAGCTAAATAGTCTAGACAAGAAATTCCAGCGATGTTGTATGATGTTACGCTCTTACCTTTAATTTCTATCTCGTATGGAGTTATGATTCCCCACGGACTCAATTCTGCAGCCGCGTCTCGGCCTAGAAGTTTTACAATTCGCCCGACGAGATAAGGGATATCGTAAAATTCAATGTTCCATCCAGTTACAACGTCTGGAGAATATTTGTCACTGTTCCAAACACGAATAAAAGTGCGGAGAAGATGTTCTTCGTCTCTACACTTATGATAGGTTATGTTGTCTTCATGCTCTATATAGTCACCGCATCCAAACACGTCTTTCCCACCGTTGCGAGAAATGGTTATAGCGGTGATTTCATTTGGAGTGGTAGCGATAGACGTCGCAATATCTGTAGAACCCATCTTGTTTTCAATATCAAGACCGACTACAGAAATTAACGAAGAGTCATACTCCAATTGAGTCGGATACTCTTCGAATAGATATTGGTATTGATAGTTTGTAAGCCCATAGATGTTAAATCCATCGACAGACTCATACTGTTTGACGAATTCTTTAGCGTCCCATACCGAATCAAAATCTATCTTAGCTACGGCTCTTCCGTCAGTGGTATGATATTCATTCTCACCATTTTTAGCTTGGACAAATAGATACGGCTTATATTTAAATGAGTGCTTAAACGGTATGCCGTTCTTTATTCCTCTAGTATAGATCTTACCTTTATTTAAGAATACGTTCGTGTAAAAATTAGACAAAATTTTCTCCGTATGTTTTACTCTATAAATATATCATCTATAGTATAAAGTAAATAAGGAAATCGATATGAGTGACGAAATAGTAGTAGTCGGTAAAAAGCCATCTATTAGTAAATTTATACTTGGAAGTTCTTCATTATCTAAATTGAATGGAGTAAAACCTCAATTAATAGAAGTAGTCAAAAGGGCTATAGAACTAACCAAGGTTGATTTTAAAGTCATAGAAGGACTAAGAACAGTAGCTCGACAGAAGCAATTAGTCGCTCAAGGCGCTTCTCAAACTATGGCGTCTAAGCATATTACTGGAGACGCAGTAGATCTAATGGCCTATATTGGTTCTAGAGGTTCATGGGAATTAAATCTTTATGATGATATTGTGGATGCTATGAAAGCCGCTGCCATTGAAAAGAGCGTCGGTATATGTTGGGGTGCTGCTTGGACTATTCCTGATATTAG
>CAZWRK010000270.1:0-2908 GCA_964635875.1 uncultured Aquaspirillum sp. | reverse complement strand
ATGAAACGAATTGGCTAGCTAAAAATGTAACATTACAAAGAGCGATTAAGATACTTTATCGGTATCGAGAGACCGTAGTCGGCAGCATCGCCGTAATAAGTATTGGCAGCGAACCAAATAGATATAACGTCGATGTTATCGAGGTGCCAAATGTCCGACTATGATCTGTCAGTAAAAGAGCAAGCCGTTATTGCGGTCGTATTATTTTTCGCCGCAATCGGGGTAATTGAATTTTTTAGTTCAATCCCAGCGATGATTAAATTTTTATATTAATCTTACTAAATAATAATAGAATTTAACTCTCCAGTTAATTTTGCTTTATTTGTTGATGCACTGCCCCTGTAAGACTCCTAGCCTTGCAGGGGCTTTGTGTTTTTTTGGTGGGAGGCTCTAATCACGCATTAGAGAGCTTCGTCCCTGCCCCCGACCGAAGAGGCATCTATGCCTCGCCGCCGCCGTCTAATGCGATGCTAGACGCCTTCCCGTCGATACGGCAGGAAATGGCGGATTGAGCCAAGAAAGCCCGTTCCCCCTAATTGACTTTATAGGGAGCTATAATTACGATTAGGGGACTGTTCTGGAAGTCCCTGAAATCAAGGTTTTTTTTTGCGATGCAAACCGTAGCTTATTCCTATGTTCGCTTTTCCAGCGGCGCACAAAAAGACGGATTCTCAATCGAGCGGCAAAGCGAAAAAGCCGCCGACTTAGCCGCTAGGCATAATTGGCGACTCGATAAAACCCTCCGTATCGACGACCACGCCCGAAGCGGATTCAAGGGCGACAAACAACGGGGTTTGCGAGCGTTTCTAGGGGCAATTCAAGCCGGCCGAGTTAGGGCCGGCGAAATCTTGATTGTTGAGCGACTAGACCGCTTGAGCCGCAAAGAACTCGATACCGCCAAGCAAGTTTTCGAGTCGATATTGAGGGCCGGCGTGCTAATCGCCACTTGTGCGCCCGAAAGAATCTACGACCGCCAAAGCCTGAACAAGTCGATTCAATTAATCGAAATGATGCTCAGCTTCGAGTTGGCGCACGAGGAAAGCGTCAAAAAGAGCGATAGGGCTACTGACAATTGGCAGCGTATTCGTGATGAGGCCCGACAAGGCAAACGGCTATTAAACACGCTCTGCCCCGCTTGGCTCGATAAGGTAGGCGACGGCAAGAACGCCCGTCTAAAACTCAATCCTGCTAAGTCCGCTATTGTGCGGCGAATCTACCGCCTTGCAATCGACGGGGTAGGGGTCCGCACTATTTGCAAAACGTTGAACAATGAAGGTATCCCGAGCTTCACGGCCGGCCGGCGTAAAAATTCGGTCGATATTTGGCAGCATCAATACGTTAAAAATCTATTGAAATCCCCCTCAGTATTCGGGCGATATCAACCCCAAAGGCTAGACGATAGCGGCAAACGATACGACGACGGCGCACCGATCAATAATTATTACCCTGCGGTGATTGACGAGGCGACGTATTACAAGGCCCAAGATATTTGTAAGTCGCATCGCCATACGGGGAAGCCGGCCAGAAAAGTAATTAACTTGTTTAAGTCGATTCTTTTTGATGCTCGAACAAGGGACAAAATGGAATTGATAAAAACGAGCCAAACCGAGCGTAAAGCCGGCAGCTATCGCCGCATCTCTTCCCGAAGATACGGCATTTCTCTTTCATGGAAGTATGAAGAATTTGAGGCGTCGTTTTTAGCTTTTGTTCGTGAGCTTTCCGCCGACAGGCTGTTGATGAACTCAAAGACGATAGACCAGACCGAAGCCCTACAGGCGAAAGCCGCCGACTTAGAGAAACGCATCGCAGACATTACGGCATCAATCGGAACGGCGAAGAATTACACCGCCCTAATAGACGTATGCAAACGATTAGAAGACGAACATACGGCGACAATCGAAGCGATAAAGCAAGAACAAGCAAACCAGCGGGGGACTATTGCAGAGAACGTTAAGGGACTAACAAGCCTGATCGATACGCTAGATAGCTCAACAGGCACGGAGGGCGAAGCGCTGCGATATAAATTGCGAGCGGCAATCGCTAATCTAGTATCGCAAATATGGGTACATATTTGCGAAATGCCGTTAGACGGCAAAAAGCTACGGATATTGACCGCCCAAGTCTTCTTTTACGACGGTACAAGCCGACTGTTTGATATCGTACGGTATGGCAAAAACGTAAAGGCGAGCGGTGACGCATCGCAAAAGCTCAGCAATCCTAAACTTGATTTACGTAATTACGACGGTAACGATATGGCGATTGTCAAAGGCTTGATTAAATCACTGTAAAACATCACCAAACAAAAAACCCCCTGCGATTTCGCAGGGGGTTTTTTTATTCACTTAAAACGGAATACGATCAACTTTCATTCACTTCAATTTTTTAATTGTGTCAATCATTTCCCGAGCTTTGGTAGCTCCCCCGAGCTTATCGATTAGTTTCTGATGCTCTTGAGCGGCTTCGACTGCTTTAATGCTTTTCTCGATTCCTGCCAATCCGCCGTTTTCATCCAGTAGGCTCAAGAGCTTCGGCAAAGTCAATTCGCCGGCTTTGGGCTTTGCCGAGCCGCTAACCGTTGCCGAGCCGCCGGCAAGTTTGTTTTTCACGATTGAAACCAAAGACGACGGAACCTCGATACCTTCTTCGGCCAGAGCGGCTACGACTTCCTTAGGCGAGGTGATGCCTTTTTCGAGCATCTTCCGAATTTCGTCGGACTTGTTCACTTTTTCAGGCTTTGCGGCTTTGGCGTTCATCTGCGATAGCTCCATAGGTTTAAAACTCAGACCTACGGAAGACCATACGCCAATTTAAAAAATATGTCAACTAGGTAGCTATAGCGGTCATTAGGCCGGCATCATCATCATTTTCCAAGATTTCATACACGTTTGAAACTACGGTAGTTTGATTG
>CAZWRK010000269.1:0-2967 GCA_964635875.1 uncultured Aquaspirillum sp. | reverse complement strand
AATATCCGCTCGGATGTGTCATGAGTCCTGAACGCCGCCGCGCCCTGATCGAACGCTGCCGTGATCAAGGCGTGTGGATCATCGAAGATGACTATGACAGTGAATTCCGCCATAGCAGCCAGCCGGTCGCCGCCATGCAAGGCCTGATCGAAGATACGCCGGTTATTTACGTCGGCACCTTTAGCAAAACCATGCTGCCCGCGCTGCGGATTGGCTATCTGATTGTGCCCGCTGCGCAAGCCGCCGCCATCGAACGCGCCGTCACCGAAATCGCCCACCCCGGCCACAGCATCGAACAAATAGCCCTCGCGCACTTCATCGACGAAGGCTTTTTTGCGGCGCACTTACGCAAAATGCGCAAACGCTACCTCGCTCGCCAAGCCGAACTCCGCCACGAACTCCACACCCAACTCGGTGATATTTTGACTGTCTATGGTAGCGATGCCGGTATGCACCTCACCGCTTTGTTGCCCGAGGCATGGCCCGACACCGAAATTGCCCGACTTGCCGAAGAACAAGGCGTGATCGTCTACCCGCTCAGCGCCCACGTCCTCCCCCACACCACGCCCATCCAGAACAATGGCTTAGTGATGGGCTATGGTCTGGTCGAAGAAAAAATGATCCCTGAGCTGGTGAAACGACTCGCCCAAATCATTCGAAACTATTCTTCTCAGCCATAAAAAAAGCGGCGACCGGATTCGGTCGCCGCCCTTGAACTTCTGTTCAATACGCGGTTTACGAAGGAATAAACTGCTTGCGCATTGCCAATTTATTCAGCTTACCCACGCTGGTGCGCGTCAACGATTCAACAAAACGAATCTCATCCGGCACCGCCCATTTCGAGAGATGACCGGCCTCGACCACGGCGGCCAAATGCGCACGCAACGCCGGTTCAGCGACTTCGGGCGTCATCCCTGCATTGAGCACCACCAACGCTAAAGGCCGCTCCCCCCATTTACTATCCGGCACCGCAATCACCGCAACCTCATTCACCGCCTCGTGCTCAGACAAGCGTGACTCCAGCTCCAGCGAAGAAATCCACTCACCACCGGTTTTAATCACATCTTTTAGACGGTCGGTGACGCGCAACGAGCCGCGTTCATTCATCACCCCAATATCATTGGTGTGCAAATAACCGCCCGCCCACAATTCCGCCGAGGCCTCAGGATTTTGGCTATAGCCCTGCGTTAACCACGGGCTGCGCACCACCACTTCGCCAGCGGTTTTTTCATCATGCGGCACCTCGTTCAACTGGGGATCGACCACCCGCAAATCGACCAACGGAATCGACTGACCGGTACGGGCGCGCAACGGCACTTGCTCGCTAGCGGGCAGGGCCAACTCGGCTTCAGTCAGCTGCGCCAAGGTCAAAATCGGGCAGGTTTCCGACATGCCATAACCGGTGAAAATATCCATCCCCCGATTCAAAGCGTCCAAAGCCAAACCCGCAGGCATAGCCGCCCCGCCGATCACCATCTTCAAGCCGCGCAAGCGCGAAGTGTGCTCGGCCTGCGGATTTTTCAGCAACATATGCAAAATCGTCGGCACACATTGCGAGAACGTCACTTTTTCACTTTCGATCAGACCCAATAGCTGCTCAGGCACATAGCGACCGGGGTAGACCTGTTTTAAGCCCAGCATGGTCGCCAAATACGGGAAGCCCCACGCATGAACATGGAACATCGGCGTAATCGGCATATACACATCTTCACGATGCATCCGCCCATGATGCGCACTGGTACCCAAAGCCGTTGCGGTGGATAAGGTGTGCAACACTAATTGCCGATGGCTAAAAAACACCCCTTTCGGCAAGCCAGTCGTGCCGGTGGTATAGAAGGTGGTCGCGCGGGTGTTTTCATCAAAATCGGGGAAGTCGTATGGCGCATCGCCTGCCGCCGCCAATAACGCCTCGTATTCGCCGTCGATCGTCAAAGTGGTCTGCGGGGCTTTGTCTTCATCGTTGAGCACAATAATGGTTTCAACGCTGGTCAATTCCGGCGAAATCGCCTCGACCACCGCTAAAAATTCACGATTCAGCAGCAAGACTTTCGGTTTGGCGTGATTCAGGGTATACAGAATCTGATCGGCGGCCAAACGCACATTCACGTTAAACAACACCGCGCCCATCATCGGCACCGCAAAATAAGACTCAAAATAGCGATGACTGTCCCAATCCATCACCGCGACCGTGTCGCCCATTTTCACCCCACGCGCCGCCAAGACGTGGGCAAGCTGGCTCACACGTTGATAGGTTTGGCGGTAGGTGTGCCGCACTTGACCACGGTAAACAATTTCTTGCTCCGCCGAATGCTGCAAACTGCCCAGCCAGAGCTGTTTAAGCAATAAAGGATAGGCATACGCTTGTGCAATCAGGTTCTCTGACATGGGACAATCACTCCGAAAAAGATAAAAACCAAGCACACCACAGCAAAACCAAGGCCAACACACCAAGCCACTGATTTAAAACAACAAAATCAGAAAACTGCCCGTTCGCCTCGGCCAAAAATCTCTAGAACGAGACAAAATTTTGTCAATTCACGCCCCATTGAGACAATTAACCTTTTAAAAACAAAAGATTAACCAGATTCTCTATATCGAGACAGATCGTCTTAATTCCGAGACATCCAAACCATACGCCACCATTTTTTTGTATAAAGTGGCGCGCCCTATCCCTAAACGCTTGGCCGCATCGACCACCCGCCCGCCGCATGCCAGCAGCGCCGCTTCAATCTGCCGCCGTTCAAACTCGGCAACTTGCTCGGCCAAAGAGTGAGACGGTGGCGCAACTGCCTCGGAGGCGGCCATCGGCAACAACGCTTGTAGTTCCGACACCCCGAGCGTCGGCCCATCATGCATCGCCACCGCCATTTCCAGCACATTCCACAATTCGCGCAAATTCCCCGGCCAGTGGTAGCCCGCCAGCAACTGCAAACCCTGCTCCAAACCACCAACGCCCAGGCCCTGCGC
>CAZWRK010000268.1:0-2970 GCA_964635875.1 uncultured Aquaspirillum sp. | reverse complement strand
CCACCATCAAAGGTGTTGCGCCGGACGTGGTGTTCTACGGTGGCGCAGATGCGCAATCGGCACCGATGGCTAAGCAAATGAAGCGTTTGGGCCTGAAAGCCCCGCTGATTTCGGGCGAAATGACCAAAACCCCGACCTTCTTGCAATTGGCTGGCGCGGATGCAGATGGCACGATTGCTTCCTTGGCAGGCTTGCCTCTGGACAAAATGCCTAAAGGCGCAGACTACGCAACCCGCTACAAAGCACGTTTCAACCAAGATGTTGCGACTTACTCTCCGTACGGCTATGACGCGACCCGCGTGATGATCGAAGCGATGAAAACCGCAAAATCGGCTGACCCGGCAAAATATCTGCCTGCGGTTAAAGCGACCAACTACGCTGGCGTGACTTCTGCACACTTGTCTTACGATGATAAAGGCGACCTGAAAGACGGCGCGATCACCGTGTACAAAGTGGAAGGCGGCGAGTGGAAAGTGATGGAAACCATCGGCGGTCAGTAATTCCTCGCTGATTGTATGGGCGCATTCGGTGCGCCTGTGCGCTGGTACAAACCCTCTGCATTTGCAGAGGGTTTTTGTTTGGTGGAAATCGCGTAAATGGGGGGCGTGATGAAGTGGGATCTATTTTGTACGGTAGTCGATAATTATGGCGATATCGGTGTGTGCTGGCGCATTGCGCGGGCGCTTCATGAGCGACATGGTATTGATGTGGTCTTGTGGGTCGATAACCTCGTCAGCTTTGCGCGGCTCTATCCCGAGATTGATATAAATGCACCGGTGCAAATGGCCGCAGGGATCGAGGTTCGGCACTGGGTGCGCGGCCAAGAGCCGACAGATTCAATCGGGGCGGTGGTGATCGAAGCATTTGCTTGCGAGCTGTCTGACACCTATTTGCACGCGATGGCCGCCTGTCAGCCTGCGCCGCTGTGGTTGAATCTTGAGTACCTCAGCGCCGAGTCGTGGGTGGAAGGTTGCCACGGTCTCAGTTCTTTACACCCGACTTTGCCGCTTAAAAAATATTTTTTCTTCCCTGGATTCAGTGGCAAAACAGGCGGTGTTCTGGGGCCAGATATCTATCCTTTGCAGCCCCTAACGCTGGCGCAAAAGCAGGCATGGTGGGCGCGGCTTGGCATCGCACCGCTGGCGGCGGGCGAAGAAAGCGTTTTTGTTTTTAGTTATGAAACACCGGCTTTGCAGGCATGGGTCGAGGCTTTGGCACAACGGGCAACCCCCATCCATTTGTTGGTGCCAGAAGACCGCGCATCCGTCCTCTTGGGGCAAGCGCTAGCTGGTCGGCCTTGGCGGGCCGGTGAGACTTTTGTGCGTAATGGCTTGTCGATTCATGTGATTCCATTTGTCGATCAGCGCGAATTTGATGCGTTGTTGCAGCTGTGTGATTGGAATATTGTGCGCGGGGAAGATTCTTTTGTGCGTGCGCAATGGGTTGGAAAACCGTTTATTTGGCACATTTATCCGCAGGAAGACGCGGCGCACTTAGCCAAGCTCGAAGCGTTTTTAGCGCGTTACTGCGTGGGGCAAACAGCGGAGCAGATTGCGGCATTGCACGCTGCGCATATGGCATGGAATGCACCTGATCAGGCGCAGGTGTTCCCTGCGGCCTGTGCACGGTGGCAGGCGGATCATTCTGCATGGCAGCGCCATGCCAAAAAGTGGACACAACAGCTTGAATCATGGGGTGATTTAGCGGCAAATCTGGTCAGCTTTTATAAAAATCAGTTATAGTGTTGCGTTTTTTCCCGACCGGTTTCGCGGTCGCGCAAGGGCTGTAGCGTCACAGTGTGATTTTTGTGGCCGAAAGCGTGTGTGTAGCCAGTTGGGGAGCTGACCTTGTCATTTTTAAATATCAGGATTTTTTATGAAAACCGCTCAGGAAGTTCGTGCTGGCAACGTCATCATGATTGGCAACGATCCGATGGTCGTGCAAAAGGCTGAATACAATAAGTCCGGCCGTAACTCTGCTGTCGTGAAGATGAAGATGAAAAACTTGTTAACCGGCAGCGCTGCTGAATCCGTTTACAAGGCCGACGATAAATTTGATGTCGTGGTATTGGATCGTAAAGAGTGCACCTACTCTTACTTTGCTGACCCGATGTATGTGTTCATGGACACTGAATTCAATCAGTACGAAGTTGAAGCAGAGAACATGACCGACGCTTTGAACTATCTGATTGACGGCATGGAAGACATTTGCGAAGTGACCTTCTACGAAGGCAAAGCAATTTCTGTTGAATTGCCGACCACTGTCGTGCGCGAAGTTGAATACACCGAACCTGCTGTTCGCGGCGATACTTCTGGCAAAGTGATGAAGCCTGCCCGCCTGACCAACGGTTTCGAGCTGCCGGTTGCGGCTTTCGTTGAAATCGGTGAAAAAATCGAGATCGACACCCGCACCAACGAATTCAAGCGTCGCGTCGCTTAATTCGACATTCGAATCAAAAATCCCCCAGTGAAAAAACACTGGGGGATTTTTTTGTCCTGATGCTGGCCGCTCTCGCGATCGAGCGGCCATGCTCAACCCAGAATTACTGGGCTTTTGCTACCAAGCGCCATGCGTGTAACAGCGGTTCGGTGTAGCCAGAAGGCTGTGCGCAACCCTTGAAGACCAAGTCACACGCGGCTTTGTAGGCCACCGAAGTTTCGAAGTTTCCGGCCATGTTTTGGTAAGCCGCATCACCTGCATTTTGGCCATCGACCACTGCCGCCATCCGCTGCATGGTTTCGGTCACTTGGGCTTCGGTCACGATGCCATGACGCAGCCAGTTGGCGATATGTTGGCTGGAAATGCGCAAGGTTGCGCGATCTTCCATCAGGCCGATGTTGTGGATGTCTGGCACTTTTGAGCAGCCCACGCCTTGATCAATCCAGCGCACAACATAGCCCAAGATCCCTTGTGCATTGTTATCCAGCTCTTGCTGAATTTCTTCGGCGGTCCAGTTCGGCGTATTGGTGA
>CAZWRK010000267.1:0-3030 GCA_964635875.1 uncultured Aquaspirillum sp. | reverse complement strand
GGAAGGCCGCGCGTCGATAAGCACCCGACGCAGACCAAACTCAAATGGGAGGCCGCGTCATGCACCTAACCAGCGCCCAGGCAAATGAGAACCCAGCCATCAAAGAAGCAATCGAGAAGGCCAACGCGCGGAAGTTGCCCAAGGCCGCGCCCGAACTCGACGGCGCGAGCGAGAAGGAAGTCGTCAGCGAGATCGTGACGGCGCTGCGCTTGCAGGGCTACAGAACGCCGAAGGAATGGAAGCCGGGAACACGCGGCATCTACATCCGCATAGGTCAGCGCAAGGCCAAGGGCAGCGGCACGGATGAGGGATGCCCGGATCTGATCATCGTGAAGTTCACAAACCTGCACGACGAGCACTACGACGTGAGGCGGCTGATCGAGGTCAAGGCCCGCACGAAGGCGGCGCGGCTGAGCAAAGAGCAAAACACGCTGGAGCGATTGGGCGTGATCTATGTGGTCAATTCCGCAGGCGCCGTGCTGGCGCTGTTGGGGGGATAGTGAACACCGCCGTCATGTTTTCAAGCGCCACTGACCGATGGGCTACGCCTCGCGCGGTCTATGACGCCTTGGACGCAGAGTTCCATTTCGACTTTGACCCGTGCCCATTGGATGGCAATGGGGACGGCTTGTTGCCGATGTTCTGCGCATGGCGCGGTAAGCGCGTGTTCTGTAATCCTCCTTACGGGGCTGGTCTTGGCGAGTGGTTGAAGCGCGGGCTGGAAGCCGATGTAGCGGTGTTCCTGATTCCGGCGCGGACAGACACGAAATGGTTTCACGAGATCGCTTTGCCTCGCGCTCGTGAGATTAGGTTTCTCAAGGGGCGTTTGAAGTTCGGTGACGCGAAAAACTCCGCACCATTTCCAAGCATGTTGGTCATCTTCCAGAAGGAGAACGCATGAAAGCGCAAGTCAAGATCAAGTCTCTCTCGCGCGGCGAGAGGGGCGACAGCATCAAGTTCATCGACGACGCCACAGGCCAGTTGCCGCCCACGGTCACGCTGCAAGGCGGCGAAAAGGACGGCGAGAAGTTCACGCCCAAGGCGCTGCGATTCGGCAAGGAAGCTGGCCGCCTCGTGGTCACGTCCAATGGCAAGGAGTTGCTCAACGCCCTGGGCGAGTTCCAGCGCACGGACGCTTGGGAGCTGGACGAAGAGACGGGCGAGATCGAGGCCAGCGCGAGCCTGACGTTCACGATGAACGGCCGCGTTCACCCGGACGAAATCGCGGGCCTGTTCGGTGCGGAGGCGCTGAGCATCAGGTTCACGCCGCAGCAGAAGGCGCTGGAGTTCAAGAAGGGCGGCAAGGTGAAGGACGCGGCCTAAATGCCCACCAAATCCCGCACGATCAGGGAGCACAGCGCCAAGCCCTTACGGAAGCACGGGCTGACGCGCTGCCCTGATTGCGGGGTGAAGCTGGCATGGCCCTACGATGAGCGGTGCGACTGGTGCGATTGCCCGTTCTGGCCCAGCGCGGGTCACTACTCGGCGCAGGAAGCGGAGAAGCGGGCGGCGAAAGGGAAAACCAATGGCAACAAGTAACCAAGAAATCCTGGCGCAATTGGAAAAGCTGGCGGAGCGCATGCCGGTAATCAAAACGGCTGCCCCTCTGCCAGTGCAGCGCCGTCAAGACCCGATCATTTTTCCTACCAATGCGCAATACGATGAGGCTGACATGCGCATAATCCTCGCCGCCGTCAAGCGCTGGGTGAAGATTGAGGAGGTGGCTAAACCTGCACTCTTGGCACTCCGGCATTGTGACGGAGAATTGTCCGCTATCAAACATCGTGGGACGATAGATGAACAGAATGTGTCAAACTTTAGCGCCGAAGCGCGCGCTACAGCTAAAGTCCTCGACGCCGCCCTCAAGGAGCCATCATGACCCCAGACCATGAAGCAGCAAAGAAACTAGCAAAAGCGCTGATTGAAGCGGGGTGTCAAGGTGAGCACCATGCCAACCTTGTCAACGCCTATCTCGACCTCGTGGCCCGTGAGCAAAGGGCCGTGGAGTTGCTGCGGGAGGTTGAACGCATCGGGAACGCGAACCCACGCGCAACCAATCTTATTCGCGCCTTCTTGGCGGAAAGGTGTGAGGGATGATGAGTTATGAAAAGAGAGTATTGCAATCGCAGGCCAGGAATAGCTTGTGGCCATACACCCACTACGTTGAATTGGACGTGGCAACCCGTATCGCGTGTGATAGCCGACGCCGAAATCGCCGCGCTCAAGCAGCGCGTGGCCGAATTGGAGCGGGAGCTTGAGGCAGGCGACACCAAGTATCACGAGTTAGAAAAGAACCAGTGGGGCACGCAAATGCTACTTGACTCACGCGACGCCGAAATCGCCGCCGTGACCAAGGAGCTTGAGGCCGCGCGGAAGGTGATGCACTACGATGAAGCACTACTCAAGGAGTTTGTTCGTCCGACATGCCTAATGCACGCGGCGATGATTGACAATCGGGAACGCGCTCTCGCCGCCTACCGCGCCACACAAACCAAGGAGCCACGCGATGAAAAAGCTGAGTGAGCCAGTGAAGACACCCATCAACCCTTGACACGTCAAGCGCAGCGAAGGAAACTTGAGCCATGGCCGACGAGGCCGAAAACAAGGCTGCGGCCGAAGCGCCCCCGGAGACACGGGAGGGGCAAGTCGTGAACTTCACCGAGAATCGCAACCTGATTCAGCGCGCCATTCGCAACCGCTGGATCAAGAACCTCGAACGCCTCGACAAACTTGCCGCGCAGAACATTTCCGACGTCGCGGAACTGCGCCGCAAGGTCGAGCGCGGCGAAGTGCTGGTTGACCCAATGGAGTTGATCGACCAGGGCATCGCGCTCGAGAAGGCGCAGGCGATGGTGGCTCGCGAGTTCGGGCGCGCGGTCGAGAGCGAGAAGCCAAAGGCCGAGAGCGTCACGAACAACACCCAAGTCAACATCGACGCGCGGGGGAACGAAGCCCTAGTCGCAGAGTTCAAGAAACAATTGACGCTTGAGGAGCGCGAGAAGCTGCTGGCGAAGTTAGAATCCGGCAATG
>CAZWRK010000266.1:0-3031 GCA_964635875.1 uncultured Aquaspirillum sp. | reverse complement strand
TTGCCTGTCTTTTTCTATTACTATCAATTATTGCATCGTTTAGGGGAGTAAAATTACCATGAGTAACAGTGCAAAGTACTGGATCAAGCAGAATGCCAACACGATATTACTAGGTATTATATGCGTGTCAGTCATCGGCAGCCTCTCGCTTATAGCAATACAACAGGCCCAAACTAAGGCTATTGCACAACAGACTAAAAACATTGCCACAACTCAACAGAAGCAATCCAAGCAAAACTCCGAGATATTATTAGCTATTCAAAAGGTTACGCTCGATGCCAAAATAGACAACGAGCAAAAGACAAAAATAATAATTTGTATGTTGAGAGTTCTACCGTCGCAACGAACGGATTCATTAGAGAATAACTGTCGTAAGGCTGCTGTTGCGGCAACTACTGGTGCACAGTCCGCTGCTTCCGAATCTGTATCTGCAACTGCTTCAGTTCCTTCAAATTCTTCTCAAGCTTCACAAAACCTCCAACTCTTATCCCCTCAGAATAACCCAACGCAGAGCAGTGGGCAACAAAATAATTCACAAAAAGAAGAGCGAACATACCGCGAATGTGTATCCACTAGACCAGGCCTGATTAAGACCGTTACAGGCGTTATCACTTGTGCATTGTGATAGTATAGGGATAAACAAGGAGGTTCACATGGCATACGAAATCGAACAGAAGCCCGCAAGCAAGAACGCTTGGTTCACACCAGCGGAATCAAACGCTTATTATAAAGACCGTTACGCTCGTAACGGTGTCACAGATCACTGGTGGGGCGGTGGCGAGTCCGCAGCAGCCCACGATTCGATAGTAGCTTATTTTCAGAAGCAATCACTTGCTGGTGTTAAATCAGTAAACTACGTTGTTTCAGATATTAAAATCACCGAAATGGTTCATCCAGATAACGTAGCTTGGTGCTCGCAAGGCGGTAATCCGACTACTATCTCTATTGAGTTCCAGCCTACACTTTCAGCCGAGGGCTATAAGCGTGGCGGTTGGCTTATTGCTCAACTCGAAGCTAAGTATAAGAAGTCATTACCCCAGTTCAAGCACAGCAAGTGGTTTGCTACCTCGTGCCCAGGCACTATTGACCTTGATCGACTACGCCGCGAAGCAGACGCAGCAAAGGGTGGCACTGTTGTGCTTCCTGCACCAGCACCAGTACCATCAGCTCCTGCCTCGGCAACTACTGGCGACTTCGTTACACTGCCAGCCTCTGCGGGGCCTTGGAGAGTGTACCCACTTAATAAGACACCCTCCGTCGGTAATGAGATTGCAAAACTTCGCCCTGACTTATTTGGCGGTTTGACATATCTAATTCTGGGTCGTCCCTACGCTAACACTGTTACGATCAAGACTCAGGACTACGGAACCGTTAATATCTGGGTTGGCCCAGAAACACCAGCGCAATTCAGCCACAAGGGTGGAACAACACCGAATGCAGCACCAAAGGCACCACTCGGCACACACACGATCTCGCTATCAGCTAGCGTTGAACGGTGGAGAGTGTACCCACTTAACAAACCTGCGCGTGTTGGTAACGAGATAGGCTTCTTGCTACCTAAGAAGTACGGCGGTTTAACTTACGATATTCTCGGCAATCCATCACCAAACGTTTACACAATACAAACTCGTGACCTCGGCAAGGTTAATATCTTTGCAGACGGTGACGCAACAATTCGATAAGGAGTTTACATGGCACAGATAACACCGATCACTAAATCCCAGCGCAAGAAAATACTCAAGGCCCTTTACTACAGCTTTAGCTCAGGCTTTGTTGGTGGCTTTGTCTTGGCCTTTACTGGTGTACTGAGCAACATACAGAATGGCGTAGCGGTAGAGTTCGGCTCGAGTCTAGTGGTGGCGCTAATTGTCGGCGGGGTCGTCGGCGCACTCAACAGCCTCGCGGTGACTATCAAACAACTTCTTACAGATAACGAAACCGAACCAGAGTCAGGCAAGTAATGATTCGCAATATCATAATCATTATTATCGCAGTGTTGATAGCTCTTTGGATCGCTGCCAACTTTGCAATCGTAACCAAGTAAAAAACAGGTTGCTAACCCGTTTGATTCTATAGCCATTTGAGGGTGCGACCCTTTTCAACTACCTCTGCATGATAGCAAATAGTTGATTATTTGCCACATCGAGCTGTATTATAAGGGCAGGAACATTAAATCAATGGAATCCGTAACCACCTCACCATCTGAATATCGTGTAGAGCTTGAAACTGCAATTGCACGCAATTATAAAAAGCTTGTGCACGCTCGAACAATACCAAACAACGAAGAAGATATACAAACATACGAAGATCGTTTAAATAATCGACTCGATGGTTTATTAGACCTTATGGGGGTCGAGCATGTCTGAGATTCAAGCGAGGCTTTTTAACGGCTTCTTGGACTGGAAAAACAACGAGTTAGTGTGGTTCTCCGAAACCAAGCCTGAAACGCAACCTGCGGCTCCTGTGCAAGTATTAGACCTACTTGTGAATGAGGGGCAGCTGCATTTTAATCTTGGTGGACTGGATGAAACCCCCGAAGTGGCATAAAGGTCACCCGAAGCGGGGGCCAGGCGAGAATTATCATCATGTTTGGTTCGGCGAACGCAAGAGAGACTACCACACAAAAGAGGAAAAGGACTTTAGAAACAGTATAGGTTTTGTGTTTCCAATGATAATAGCTCATCATAACGAGCTACATGCGCAAGTTTCACCACCACCAAAGCCCACAAAAGCAGAGCGTATTGAGTGTCTGCAGTTTGTAAAAGACCGTGACGCATGGGCACACGAGGATAACCCTTACTGGGCCGTTGAGGCAGCTATGCAGTACTTTGTGTATCGCGGTGCCGACCAGCCTCAGCACGAGGAACGCTGCCATGAGATACGATACAACCTAGCCAAGCAGATAGGCATTATGGCTGCAGAATATCCTGCCACTGACATGGTGGCAATGGCAGTCCCACTCGAGCCACAAGCTGTCGAGCTATCGCCAAAAGCCGCTTGATGCTATCCTAGACTCCATGAAAACAATCAT
>CAZWRK010000265.1:0-3070 GCA_964635875.1 uncultured Aquaspirillum sp. | reverse complement strand
ATGTGAGCGGATCTGTGAGAGAGCAATATGTCGATACTGATGACACTCCATATACGAATAGCAACTGGCCAAGCAATCAGGAATCTCTGACCTGTGAGGTCCGAGGTGACTGGCGGAATGGCTATTATGATCAGGCTACTCTCGATAATCTGACCGAAGTTATGTATCAATGTCTGAAGATCTGGCCAGGACTGGTCCTGACTTATCACAAGCAAGTGACCGATGCCAATCGGCCGACAGTCTGCCCTGCTGATCTTCAGGACAAAGGCTATGCTGCAGCTTGCTGGCAGAATGCCAAGAATCGCATCGCTGCTGAGCAAGCTCCGACTCCTCCTCCAGTCACACAGATCTCATACCAGAAGATCACTCCGAAGCGTATCCGCCTGATCCGCACCGCGAATCTCTGGAATTTCAACTTCAGTGACTGGGCCAAAGCACAGGCTGTGAAGACCTATGGTGCTGGTGAGCTGATCGATGTCGTGGCTATCGCTACCAATGCTCTCGGTGGCAAATACTACATGACTGCATACAGCTACAATGATGGCAATGTCCGAGCCACCAACGGCTTCAATGTCGTGGATGCTGAAGACTATGTGCCAGCTACTCCTGCCGAGCCGACTCCTCCTCCAGCTCCAGCCTGGACTCAGATGGATAATCCTCGCAAGATGCGAACTGCTGCAGATCTGAAGGTGTACGATCTCACCAACAAGACCGAGATCGGAGACACCATACCTGCAGGCACTGACATCGAGCTGATCGATATCCTGACGAATACCGATGGCCAGGTCTATCTCCGCAGCAAGTGGGCTCACGATAACAATAAGAACTGGGGTGTACTGGCCAATAAGATGACCGAGATCCCAAGTGCTCCACCAGTAGATCCGCAGCCTGTGCCACCGAAGCCAATCGATACCGATCCTACGACTCCTGGCAATGGTGATGTGGAGACTCGCCTATCTGCCCTGGAGCGAGCTGTGAAGTATATCCTGGACTTCCTGTCCAGTCTCTTCAACGGATTCAAATTCGATAAATAAGGAGGTACAAATGTCAAATCAAGGTATAGTCGAGACAGCAAAATCTGTCGGCCGAGCAATCTATTTCGGTCTGCTCGGTGTGGTCGCACTGATCCTGACTGTGGTAGCTAGTAGTCCTGAAGTGGCTGCAGCCAATATCACAGTGCTCGGATTCACTGTGAATGTCGGAGCTCTGATCGTGGCTGGTGTCGCAGCACTAGCGAAGATCGTGGACCGCTATCGACACACATCGGACAGCACTGCCAGCAAGGGTATTGCACCGAGCTTCTTGCAGCGATAGAATAGATTCTGTGAGGTGGAGCAAGGGAGGTCACATCTGAGGGTGTGGCTAACATCCCCCGAGCTCCACTTTTTATTTGCAAAAAATCCCTGCCCTCAGATATTATTCATTCAGACAAAAGCCATAGCTGCCGAATACCACCGAAGCTATGGCTTGTCGCTTTTTATGGCACAATCAGAATAGATGGAAGCGAAGAGACATGGTACTGAATTATGTGATCAGATCACGACTGAGATCGATGAGGCTCTTGCCGACAACGATGCTCAGATGGCTCTCTTCGGCCTGGCAAAAGTGACCGAGATCCCTCGGTCACTGCAGCCAGTGGAGCATGATCCATTCATTGATGGTCTGCACCTGCATGGCCAGGAGGTACTCTTCGATGACGAATCATGAGCAAGAATGTTTGAATGTGCTTGATGGCCTGGAAGATGCCAGGCGAGACTGGCTTGAAGCCGACTCCGAACTCGACCGCGATCGGCAGATGCTGGCCATAGATGCCCTCCTAGATGTCGGTTTGAAGATCGGTGTGTGGGCCTTGTCAGAGACTATTGACAAACCTGCCTCTGTGTGATAGTATAATAGTGTTATGCAATACATAATACAAAAATACGAACAAACAATATACGGCTACAAGCCTGGCGAATTCCTTCCAGTATGGGAGAATGGCCAGCTTCGTAACCGCAATCAATTCATCGTCTACAAGATCAAGTCTCTATTCAAATAAGAAGAGAGCCAGCTCCTCATAAAAGCTGACTCTCCATCGATGGAAGATAGAGAATTGAGGTGCAATCCTCCACATGTAGTATGGTCCTGAATATCAGATGTGTCTGTGAGATACTAGACATCTTCAGAGTGATGGTGGATAACTACCACCAACTATTCGCCAGCCAGAAGTTATAACTGGCAAGCCAGCCTCCCTTCCCTCTCGCGTGACCATCAAAGAATCTGATCTGACAATCAATATCATTCGGTCCACATGGCATCTTGCTGAGCGGACATGCCTGGCCGAGACCACCGCATCCGCTGCTATTCAGCCTGCCTGGATCGCTGCAGGATTCGTGATCGAAGATATACATGGCATAGGTCGCATTCGCTCCTAGAAGCCTCGTAGCAGCCTCCTGGACTGCAGCTCGCTGTGATCTACATTCATAGTGCCAGCCTGCAGCTACACTCCCCTGCTCTGCTGATGCAGCCGAAGCATGCTGTGAAGCTGCCAGAGCAGCGATCCGCTGCCTCTCGGCCTTCGCTGCCTGGAGATTCTTGATCTCCTCGCGGAGCTTATCCTCGGTCTTCTTCTGCTCTTCGAGCTGCTGCTTCGATTCAGTATTCGTCTTCTCGAGCTTCTCCGTTTTATCGTGAAGCTGCTGTCGCTCAGTCTCGAGTCGCTTGACTTCCGACTGGATGTGCTGTGTCTGTTTGAAGTTATCGACCGCTGTTATGCAGCCGAAGCTAATGATGAGAGCTGATATCGCCACGATCAGCAATTTCAATTTCTTATTTCGCAAATTATCTACCACCGATTAAATGCCAGGGTCTATTTTATCATGGCTATGCTTGTCTCAGTCAAGTGTGGACAACCACCTGTATCTGTAAAAATGTCACTATTCCACACGATCTCCACAGCCGAAGCATGAGCGACTTGCCAGCCAAGCTCATGATGGTATACAATGGAAGTCCAACCATTCAAAAATACACAGAGAGTTTGAATGGTGGAAGATTCACTGGGAGCGGATGCATACGGTCCTGCATAAATAAC
>CAZWRK010000264.1:0-3091 GCA_964635875.1 uncultured Aquaspirillum sp. | reverse complement strand
CGATTGAGCATGCCATAGGGGCCTGCGAATCTACCCATGTGGGTGAGTTGCGCTTCGTCATCGAAGGCTCGCTTGACGGCGTTCCTCTGTGGCGAGAGCAATCGGCTCGTGACCGCGCCATTGATCTTTTCAGTCAACTTCGCATCTGGGATACCGAAAATAACTGTGGGGTACTCGTCTACGTATTGCTGGCGGATCGCAGTGTAGAGATCGTCGCTGACCGAGGTATTCATGCTTGCTGCGGATCACAGGCTTGGTCTGCAATTTGCCGTGGCATGGAGGCTCAATATGCAAACGGAGAGTTCCACGCAGGCTCTTTGCAAGGCATCGCCGCCATCGGCGATTTGCTTACTCACCATTTTCCAGCAGAGGACGATCACAGAAATGAACTGCCCAACGCGCCGGTCGTGCGCTAGGAAATTCGTGGATCAGCCCTCCATCAACTCGCCAAATAGCTCTCTCACCTTGAGTTTCGCGTCAGCCAAGGCTTGCTGCCCCAGGGGCGTGATCTCGTAGATCCGCCGTTGGCGGCGGCCGGCCTGTTCCTGACGGGAGGACAGATAGCCCTTTCTCTCCATCCCATGCAACATTGGGTAGAGTGTTCCGGGGCTCAACGCGTAGCCGTGGTGACGCAGCTCTTCAATGATGCCCAGGCCAAACACGGGCTCTTGGGCGGCATGGTGCAGGACATGCAGGCGCATGAGCCCGCCATAGAGGTCTTGGTCGCTCATCGCCGATCGATCACCCGAGCACAGAGACAAGCCACCCCGCAACCCCGCAGCCGGCGACCACCAGCCAGGGGGGCAGCTTCCAGAACATCAGGGCCACCAATGCGACGACGGCCAGGCCGAAATCCTGCGGAGCATGAATGGCGCTGGTCCAGACCGGGTGGTACAGCGCAGCCAACAACAGCCCGACCACTGCGGCATTCACCCCCATCAAGGCTGCCTGGGTGCGCACGCTGCGGCGCAACTGCTCCCAGAACGGCAAGGCGCCGGCCACCAGCAGGAACGACGGCGTGAAGATCGCCAGCAGGCAGACCAGGCCGCCGACCCAGCCGGAGGGGGCCGCGTTCATTGACGTCCCGAGAAACGCGGCGAAAGTGAACAAGGGGCCCGGTACCGCCTGTGCCACAACGCATAGGGCAGATTCAGATTGACGCATCGTCAAAACCTGCTTCGACGAACTCCCGTAACTGACTGAGATCGGTTTTGGCGTAAGCGGATGTCGTCTGCACCGAGGCGTGTCCCAGCAGAGCCTGGGCAGCCGGAAGGGGGACCCGTTTGTCGACCACCAAGGTTCGGGCATAGGCATGACGCAGCCAATGAGGCGAAGCCGACCGCAGCAGACGGGCCCCAGCCGCATCTGTCTCTTCGATGGCGCTGGCAACACCCATCAAAATCGCTTTCACCTCTTTGTAAAGTCCCGCTGCTCCCAAATAGCCCCGCTTGTGGCCATGAAAAAGCGCCATCTGCTCGAACGGATTCGTGTGAGCGCTCAAGCCCCTTGCCACTCGGTAGGCCCTCAGTGGATCACTGCACACCCTGGGCAAAGGAATCGAGCGAGGCTTGGCGCCTTTACCCTTCACCATCAAAAGCCCTGATCCTTGTTCATTGATTTCAAGCCGAGGATGCATTGTGGACGGATCCCAGGCCAGCTCGGCCAGGCGGGCACCACTGAAGCGAAACATGAACCAGATGGCGGCCTGTCGGTGTGTGCTCAGTTCATCGCCGCGTCCCATATTGCTGGCAACCCAGGCATCACATTGCTTCAGCAACGATGCCGGCACGAACCTGGTCGGAACAAACCCGGCCTGCGCCCGGGAGCCACCCGTCAATCCAGCGGCAGGATTGCTTTGTAGGTACCCGGTTGAGTGCCAATACTGAAATAGACTGGCCACCACGGCAACAGCCCGAGCTTGGGACTTTTCGCTCAAGGCCGATTCGACAGGCGCGTCGGCAGTTGGCCCTTGCCGAATGTCCAGGCCTGTCCGCTGAAGCGACGCTTTGTATCGCAGAAGATCCAGCCGCGTGAGATCAGAAAACGGTCCCAGCTCGTGGGTCAGGCACCAGCGATGCAACCGTTCCAGTTCCGCCATGTACGCACGCCAAGTGTGCCGAGATCGAGTGGCCTTTTCTCGCAAGAATGTCGCCGTGGCGGTGAAGTCGTCGCCGGCACCCAGGGCGTTGGTTTGCGGATGTGGACTTTGCAAGCGGCCGCAACGCTGCAGCCAAGACACCAACCCGACGGGAATAGTCTGCTCGGCTGAACTTGTAATCAGCACATCCATCGAGCCACTGCCGTCGTCGCCTTCTCGCTTGAAACGGCGCCGGTGGGCCTTCAGCACGGCATGCACAACCTTCTCGACGCTGGGAGCCTGATCTTCTGGTGCCACGTGACTGCGGCCCTGCTGCCAAAACTCGACGACACAAGCCTGCTCGATCAGAAGGCCGCATACCTTGGGCTTGGCACGCCGTGCATCCGCAAGGGTGCCGTAGACCCTTGTCAATTGTTGCCAGGTCCAGCGCGCATAGATGGTCTGGCCAAGTACCTCGGTCAGATAAGCGGCCATGGCCAAACCCGAATCAGGAAGCCATTGGGCTGGCGTGACCCCCTGGTCCAGCCAGCGTCCTAGCTTCTGTGCATTCATTCAGAAGGCCTCTTTCCACTCCTGACAGGAGTTGGACGGGGAGTCGTAACGTCCTTGGGAGATTTGGCACCCTTGGCCATCTTGCTGCCGGCCCTCGGCATCGTTCGACTCATGCTCTGCACAATGTCTTCGACCTGCGCCCGCAGGGTGCTGTTGACATAGCGCAGCGCTGCGGCTTCGCCATTGGCCTTGTCCCTTTCCCCACGTAAATCCTGAAGCTCCGCCTCTAATTGCGCCAAGCGGGCCAGGTTGGCGGTGTCGCGCTTCTCGGCAAACTTGAGCTGATTGCCAAGGCGCGAGGCCTCTTGTTGAACAGCCTGGCGTTGCAGGGCGGTTTCCTGCAGCAACTGTTTTGACAGCCCGTCATACCTATCTCGGGCGCTTGCTACGGCTTCGGACTGGGACTGAGCCAGGTTGTCGACTTGGGATTTCAGGGCCGTG
>CAZWRK010000263.1:0-3094 GCA_964635875.1 uncultured Aquaspirillum sp. | reverse complement strand
CGGATAGAAAACACCACCCCATCTACCCAAGAGTTAGATAACATTAAAAGTAATAAATAACTACTATGTACTACTCACTAGCAGTATACAAAAAAAGATGGATTAATATTATTAGCGTTTTAATTATATAAACATATGACACAAAAAGAAATTGTTTTAAAAGAATTAAGAGAGACAGGGTTCGTGAGTCGAAATTGGTGTTTAAGTAATCATATTTCAAGGTTAGGTGCTATTATGAACAGACTAAAAAATGAAGGTATTAAATTTAGAACTGTTTCAGAGAGAACAAAAGATAGAGTTGGAGATTATAAATATATCTTAGAAAAATAATTATCCACAGTTTTACTATTGACTTTTGTACCACAAATATGATATAATAGATTCAGTATTTGTGTTTTGAATTCTGGGGTATCGGCAGAATCTTGGGTGGTAGCAAGATTCGGAGTGTAGGTTGTAAAACCTTTTGCAAGCTGGTATACCACCAGCTACTCACGCAATAAAACAATACCCTAGAACTCAGAATGCAAGTTCTGAAAGAGCTTGGTTATTTGTACGTTAGGAAATTATGTTTCGGAGGGAAAACTTTTTAAAAAAATATAACAAATGTCCCAAGTCCCACATATTTCTGTACGGTAACTCAGGAGGTGAAATACTTTGGCGTAAAGCCACGACTTAGTGCACGTTAACACCTACCCAGCGTTGAACGCTGATGGTAGGAATGGGTATGACGGGAAAGGCATTATGGGTTTTTTGTCCATAATGCGAATGTGAGTTCAACTCTCACCATATCCACATTGGGCTGTCATGTTGGTGAAGTGGAAACATTGTGACCTGCAAAGTCATAACGCAGAGGTTCGATTCCTCTACATGGCTCAAAGCTTCAATGGTGTAGGAGTTCTGCACGACTGTCTGAAAAACAGTAGGTTATGGTGCGACTCCATGTTGAAGCACAATCCTACTATATCCCAATTGGTAGAGGAAGCGGATTTAAACCCCGCATAGTGCTAGTTCGAATCCTACTGCAAACACTAAGCATTTTATTTAATTTCGCTCTTTATAATTAAACATCTTCACTTTAAAGATACAAATTAATAGCATTGAATGTAAAACTGAATGACTCTATACGGGGTATCACTTTTTTCTTTTCCCTGGGACTTTTCTTTTTCTTATCTTTCTTCTAGGACTTGTTTCTTTTCTTATTTCTTTAAAATGGTTTATACACCCGCTAGGGTGTGCAACGGAGTTGCTTAAAGTTATCCACACAACAAAGGTTGTGTTTTTTTATTAAATGTGATACAATATATAATATATGGATGAGATTATAATAGAATTTTTAAAAGAAAGTAATGCGATAGAAGGTGTTTACGATAGTGATTCATTAAAACAAGCTATATATGCCTGGGAATATATTTCAGCACAAGATGAAATAACACCACACGATGTTCTAAGAACACATAAGATATTAATGTTAAACCAAAAATTACTCCCTGATGAAAAAGGTTATTTTAGACATTGTAAAGTTTATATTGGAGGAAGGGAGGGTATGGAGTATAATAAAATATCTAAAGCTATAATGGAATGGTGTGCAGAGATGAATAGGCAAGATTGGTGTAGAATAAGAGATAATGGTGGAGATAACTTTGAATATATTTCAAAAACATTACATGTTAAGTATGAAAAGATACATCCTTTTGTAGATGGTAATGGTCGCACAGGTCGAATATTTATGAACTGGTGGAGAATTAAAAATAACCTTCCTATTTTAGTAATCCATGAAGGTAAGGAACAGATGGATTATTATAAATGGTTTAAATAACTATGAAATGTCCACATTGTAAAGGTACAGGTGAAGTGCAAGATGAAATATTAAAATCAGGTCAACTTCCCTTAAACAGAGGAAAGACGTATATTTTAAGAGTATTATCAATTTATAACGATTTATTTAAAAGTAAATATGGTTTTAAACCATCAATACCTATACCACGTTTTGGTAAGGCATTAAAAGAATTACTAAAAACTAAAACCGAATTACAAATATCTGCTATGTTGATAGTATTCTTTGATTGGGCTGGTATGACAGGTGATGATAACTTCATTAGACAGAAATTAATAGACTCAGGACATAATTTTAGTTGGTTTTTCTCTACTGTAAATCAATATGAAGTTTATTTAAGAAATGTATATAGATTAGATTTAGATAGCGAAAACGATGTTAGAGAGTTTGTTAGTAAGAATATATTAGCAATTAATAATAAATAAAATGGATACAAATAACAATGTAAATGTATATTATGGAAATTCTAGTGGGGCTAGTTTTATTGTTTCGGGTTCGTCAACAGCTTTATCAAATGAATATGCAGTTTTTAACATATTAAATGACTCAAATGTACCATATGGTGTCGCTGTTGGTAAAAATAAAGATAGGGGTTATGACCCTGTTGTTGCTTTTAAATACATAAAAAAGAAATTTAATTTAATAGAAGGTTGGACATTAAAACGTAGACTAAAGAGATTAGAAAAAGCTTTCTATAAAGCTGTTGATAATGGTCAAGAAGCTTTAGGAGAGAAAATAATGAAAGACCTTGCTATACAAACAAGAGAGAGTTTTATGTATGCAAAAGGTGTAAAGAAATTTATTGAATATGATGATATAAAGAAAGTTAAGAATAATATCAGAGGAGGTCATATTTCTGATACTAAATTTCATGAATATACACGCATTATCCCCAAAGATGTATTAAAGAAAAAGAAAAAGACAGAAGGTTTGTTTGATGGATATGTTATCTATCATTACTATAATAAGGAATTAGAAGAAAAAGTACAGAAGAAACAGAAAATGTCAAGTGATGAGATTTCTAAAATGAAAGACCCAATTTTATTTGGATATATTAAGCAAAATAATCGTCTGTACTTTATTGCTGATTGGGATGATGAATATTGTGATTTATCTTTTGAGGAAATTGTTTCCTATGTCGCAGAAGGTAAGATAGATAAGAGACCTAATTTATAATAGTTATCCACAGAAGATTGGTTGCAATTGTATTACAAATATGATATAATGGAAGTATGAAAGAATCTCGTCAAGTAAGAAGAG
>CAZWRK010000262.1:0-3099 GCA_964635875.1 uncultured Aquaspirillum sp. | reverse complement strand
TGTACGGTTTTGCCGTGTGCTGGAAAAAAGCGCAAGGCACCATCAAAAAAGAATCAGAAACTGCCACTATTATTGAACCTATCGTAAAAGCAGGTGTTGAAGGCTGGTGTGAAAATGAGGCAGTCAAAAACGTTCAAGGCAAAGTTGTTATTTTTAAGCGGGTATCCAAAAAATGGCAGACCCAAGAAGGAACGAAAAACGAAACGATTTGGAAACCTGGTAAAGTCGTTGAACACCACGACTGGCGTCCAACAGAGGAGGAATGTGGGGAGGGTAAATATCATGCTTGTTCGACTGCTTATTTCTGTGATGAATTCCGCGATAAAACAGATGATCGTTACGTTGCATTAGAGGTAGCTACTGAGGATATGTACGCATGGGAAAATCCTTGCTACCCACACAAGATTGCCTTCCGTAAATGCAAAGTTATGCATGAATGTAACCGATGGGGAGAAAAGATAGAAACAAAAACGTTTACAAAGAAATTGAAGGAGAAATTAGGACTATGAAATTCACACCTGAAAACATCGAAGAATTAGAACCAAACCAAGTATTTGTCTTTGGCTCTAATCTTGTGGGGAACCACTCAGGGGGAGCCGCAAAAGTGGCTTATGAGAAATTTGGGGCTGAAATGGGAGTGGGAGAAGGTATAACAGGACAATGTTACGCTTTTCCAACTCTCGCTAAGAATATGGACCAAATTCCTCACTGGAAACTTGAAAAACATGTAGAAAAGTTCTTTGAAGTGGCTAAAAACAATCCTGACAAAGAGTTTATTCTAACAAAAGTTGGTTGCGGAATTGCTGGTTATCCAGAGGAATATATGAAAAGTCTACTTATTGAATCGCCAAGCAATGTGACTAAACCCAAAGGATGGTGGCCAGTTGATCTCAAGACTGAAAAATAATATGGAACACCAAGACAAAGTCGCCTTCATCCGCCAAAAAACGATAGAGACGAACCCTGAGATTGTGGAGTTGAAATTTGGGTGTCGTTTGCATCATCCGGGATACCGCATGGCAAATATCTACGACGTTTCACCTACAGGGTATGGTAATGGCAAGAAATTCTTTACTGATCTTGGGCACTCTTTTTACGACGACACGATCAAAGACGGGCATATTCGTCGGAATTCTTTGGATAAACCTCATATGTGGAAAATCATCGGCCGTCCCGTTCGTCTTGCGGATGTTTTGCTGGCGATAGGCAACCATCAAGACAAGTGGCGCGAAACAAATTGGTTTACTTGGGTTTTCCCTGTAGCGCAAGAATTGGGGAAATCGGGTGAATGGGCAAATTTCTGCGGATATAGCCATGACAAAGGCTGGGCATTGCTTACGAATAAGGATAAATGCCCTGTCGGTTGGAACCTCCGCGCCGACGACCTCGAAGACCAATCCGAAGACACGATCGAGTTTATTTATTCCTTACTAAAATAGCTATGACAAAGTTTCCGAAGGACAGTTTTATTGTGCAGGGGAGTTGGCGACGACAAGTACTCGGCGAGTTGGATGATCTACGATTTCTATCAAGTTATGATGGCAGTACTGATTGGGACACTACACCTGGTTATTGGTGCCACACTCTCGAACTCGAACGTGAAGGCTGGAAAGTCGAGGAACCAAAGGAGGAATGGCCGAAGAAGGGGGTTGATTATTGGACGCTTGCTGATATTGGTTACGAAAATCCTATTTTAAAATCCAATTGGGCTAATGATTGGATAGATCAAAAACGTCTCAAACGCGGCCTCGTCTTCCGCACACAAGAAGAAGCACAGGCTTGGTTTGATAAGACGTTTGGAAAAGATAATTCCTTAGAAGAGAAAAAGGTATGAGTCCATATGATATTTTAATTGAGTCTGGTGCAGTGATCTACCATCCAGAAAATGAGACAATTACTACCACTCGAGAGAATATTGAAAGGCTTGGCAAGTTTTTAAGCGAAGAAGCTAGAAGAGAGCTTGCCTGTCTTCCTTGGTGGAAACGATTATTTTACTCTTAAAAATCAGATTGATATGACCACTGAACAATGGCATGAAGAGCGTAGGAAGGCTTGGGATATGTATGTGGCTGGGTTTGTCAGCAGCGACTACCGTTATTCAGTAGAATATGTCCTTCAGTATGCTAACAGTCTCCTCGCCGAACGTGACAAAAGATTCCCTAAACCAATGAATGAATAGAGTATGACAAAAGCTACTAATAATGATTTTCCTTACAGTGTCTTTATATCTTTGGATAACCAAAAAACCGTAACGAAACATTACAGAAATAAAGAAGACGCCACCGCTTTCTTTAAAGCCATAGAAAATGGGTTGGATAAGCAAAAAACCAATTTTTCAGCCTGTCTAAGCAGGAAAATGGTGAAATTAGATTGTTTATAAGACTGCAATCAATCCAATTCATGCAACTAACAGGGCCAGACATTAACCAATGATATGACCAAGAAAATTGTGCAAGTGGGCGATAAATTCAAGTTGGGAGCTTGGACGTGGCGGGTTACCCAAGCAAACCACATGGAGGGAGAACTTACCGCATTTGATGAAGATAATAAATCCGTTCTAGAACTTGATCTTGGCGAAGCTCGCCATCTCGACTGGCTCGCCCCTGAAATCAAAAAGCTTACGAAAGAGCAGGGGGAGATGGTAAAAGATGGTTTAGACGCCATCTTAGCAAGATTTATTGATAGCATCACGGAAAAAGAATGATATGAATTACAGAAACTCCAAAGAGCTAACGGATGCAACAGCGTCAGGGGAAGAAGGCATAAGTTTTTCCGTTGAGTGTTCACGCATGGAAGAGGTACACGCAACGCTAGAGGCGATGAACCGATATCTTGACGAGTATCTAGACCTTCCATTTTATCGTTTTCTACGCCGTATTGAGCTTATAAGACTGATGCAGCGCGCCTCCGATCATCTAGACAAGGTTTTAAGTGTCTATGAATACGAAACCTAGATATGTCCCCCTCCCAACAAGAAGTGCTAAAACGTGTCATCGAATGCGCGAAGAAGTCCAGGAAAGTATTTGCCTTTAGTAATGGCAAACGTTGCGCGGATTATGTGCACTACATCGACCCCAATTTATTCATCCAAGAATTAGA
>CAZWRK010000261.1:0-3163 GCA_964635875.1 uncultured Aquaspirillum sp. | reverse complement strand
GCCTAATGCGCCCGCAGCAATGAGCTTTTGCAACCATTCGGGGGATTTGAACAGAGGATGCCACGGATCATTGGGCAAGGGGTCCTGCATGGTCTTGACGACGTGGGCGAAGGTATCCAAACCGACGACATCGGCAGTGCGGAAAGTCGCAGACTTCGGGCGACCGAGGCGCGGGCCGGTCAGGTCGTCAACGACATCAAAACGAATGCCAAACTTTTCGGCATTGGCAATGGTCGCCAAAATCGAGAACACACCGATCCGGTTGGCGACAAAGTTCGGGGTGTCTTTAGCGCGGACGACACCTTTACCCAGTGTGCTGACCAAGAACCGTTCGAGGTTGTCGAGAATGTCGGCGCGGGTACCGTTTGCGGGGATGATTTCAACCAGATGCATGTAGCGCGGTGGGTTGAAGAAATGCACGCCGCAGAAACGGTCGCGAACGCTTTCGGGGCAGCTATCGGCCAAGAGGTTGATCGACAGGCCGGAGGTATTGCTGGCAAAAATGGTGCGCTCACCTAAATGCGGGGCGACTTTTTGATAGAGATCGGCTTTCCAGTCGGCACGTTCGGCAATCGCCTCAATCACCAAATCACAGTCTTTTAAAAGATGAAGGTGGTCATCGTAGTTCGCGGCTTCGATATATTGGGCGCGGTCTTTGGCGGCCAAAGGCGAGGGCTTGAGTTTTTTGAGGCCGTCGATGGCGCGGGTGACGATGCCGTTTTTATCGCCTTCTTTGGCGGGCAAATCGAAAAGGACGGTCGGCACTTTCGCATTGACGAGGTGGGCTGCGATTTGTGCGCCCATCACACCGGCGCCGAGGACGGCGACCTTCTGCACGATGAATTTGGATTGAGACATAATTCCCTCGGTTGTGGTCACGGGTTAGCTTTCATACGTTCGTTTGAATCTTGCAGTAAAAAAACACGGCGCGCAAGCACCTTCGGATGGGAAAACCCAAAAAAATGCGTTTTCCCATCGATTCAAATCAATTAAAACGCGTAGTTATATTGCACACCCAAAATATGGGCGTGGCTATCAAAGTCAGCCGAGCCTTTAGTGTAACTCGACACACAAGCCTTGGCCGAACCCGAAGCAGGCGAACCGCCGCCGCAATAGCCATTGACGTTTGCGCTGGCGTCTTTAATAAAGATGTAGCTATACGCAAAGTTCACCGAGCTTTGTTTGTTTAAATCGTATTTGCCGCCGACAGACAACCAAATCCGATCATTATCCGGCATGGTCGATAAGCGGTAATCTGCGCTCGGTACCGGCGACTTGTCGTAAGCCACCCCAAAACGGAGCTGTAAAGGATCGTTGACTTGATAGGTGCCGCCAATCGACAACTTCCAGCTATCGCTCCAGTTTGGTACCAATGTTGTGGCATTTGCGGTGCCCATTGGCGCATTTTTCGGCAGGGCATACACAATGTTTGCCACATCAAAGCGAGAATGTTTCGTCCATGTCAAATCACCCATCACCGCCCACTTTGGGTTGATCTGGCGGAAGCCATGCAAAGACAACGATTCGGGCGTTTCAATATCCACGCTGACATCGCTGGTGCGGTAGCCATAGCTTGCAACCAATGCGCCGACTTGGTTTTGCGTCGCCGAACCAGAAGGAACCGTCCACTTCGCGTCGCCGCTGAGGGTATGTTTAATCGGCGAGCGATAGCTCAAGCCCACGCGGGTGTTTTGGTCGATTTCCCACAACCAACCCAAGTTAAAACCCCAGCCCCAATCATTCCCGCTCACTTCCGCAAAGCCATCCAGTAAGCCCGAGCCGCCAAATTGCGTTGCCACACCTCTGGCCGCATTGATCTTATCGGCGGTGGTGCCAAAGTCGGCATATTGGCGCAGCGAGGCATCGGCATATTGGGCAATCACGCCCACTGCAACCGAGTGTTGATCGTTGAGTTTAAAAGCAATCGTGGGGTTAATATCGATGGTCGTGAGTTCGGTTTGGTTGACGTTGTAACGTAACACCGAGTCGCGTTGATATTCTGTCGCAGAGGCGAATGGCACATACACGCCCAAACCAGCGGTCATGGTGTCATTCAGTTGATGTGTCAGATAAAAATGTGGAACAGCAATCAAATCGCTGGTGATTTTGCCGCTGTTTGATCCTGCAATCGGGCGGCCAAGCGCGGTAGTGGCTTTTGCGTTGTTATATTCCACACTCGGCGCAACCAAATTTAATGCGCCCGAAAGATGCGTTCCTTTTAGGCGGGTCATCCCCGCTGCGTTATAAAACACCGTGGTGGCATCGGCGGCTTCTGCAGCGCTCGCATTTGCAGTGGCTTGTGCTGACACACTCTGCGTACCGAAGTGATAACCCGCAGCAGCCGCATGGCCTGCCAATACACATCCCATTAACGCAACCGATAGACTAAGCGGCTTCATTTTCATCGTTTCTTCCTCGTTGTCTTATAGACGTATTTAAGCGCTGTATTTTTGACTGTTCGGTGTTCCCCGAAGCAGTTGAAAACGAGTCTAACAAGGTTTCACGACACTATTTCAAACGATTGTTTTGTTTTGAATGAGAAAACACAGAAAGAGTTGCAATAACACCACACTTTCAATTCAACATTTCACATACAGGATAAATCGCTGCAACGCAGCATTAAATAATCGTTTTTAACCACCAAAACACGGCAATGCCCGAGAGTGTCCCAAGGCATCCACCGCGACAAAGGTCAGCGCCACTTCGGTCAACAAAACCGTATCGCCATTGAGTCGATCCGCAAAACACTCCACCTTGAGCGTGAGCGATTTCTCGCCCAAACGCAGCGGCGTCACAAAGCAACTCACAATATCGCCCACATGCACCGGCATTGGAAACTGACAATGCGTCAACGCGACGGTCGTCACCTCACCAGCGGCCAAGCGCTCTGCCACCAAGCTCGCCGCCAAATCGACCTTGCCCAACAACCAACCTGCATGCACTTTGCCATGACAGTTCACACTTGAAGCGTCCGCGACGGTGCGCAGCGCCAAAACACTCGCTTTATCTGACGGGTTCGCTAAAGCCACATGCTGAATTTTTGAGGATGACATTGCACACCACCTATTGTTCTGAAACCGTCACGGAAGCCTGCGCTTTGTCGCCACACCACGCAGGGAATACCGTCTTTATAGCGCGTTACTGCGAATCTGCCGCCCCCGTT
>CAZWRK010000260.1:0-3183 GCA_964635875.1 uncultured Aquaspirillum sp. | reverse complement strand
CTAAAGTTAGATTATTCTCTGAGATAATATAAACACCAACAACTACAACAGCAACGGTGCTAAACTGTACTAAAAAAGCATTTACATTTGATATTGAAGTTGATAGTATCTTAGTTACAAGAGATTTTTTAGATATATCAGCTGTTGTTTCTTCCCATTTCCATCTAAGATGTCCTGAAGCTCCTAAACTTTTTATAGTTTCAAGTGCATTTAAACTCTCTATTAATATTCCATTTTTATGGGAAATAGACTCATTTGCAGCTTCAATACTTTTGTGAAGAGGTTTTCTAATCAGCAATGAGTAAATAAAAATTAGAACTATAAAAATAATAGGAACTAAAACAATACTTCCTGAGATATAAAAAATTGCTATTAAAAATAAAATAGCAAAGGGTAAGTCAACTAATACGGCAATTGTTCCACTTGAAATAAAACTTTTTACTTGCTCAAAATCTTTTATATTATTTGCAAATGCACCTGTATATTTAGGTCTTGAAGAGAGTTTCATATTTAAAATTTTGTCAAAAATTTTTGAAGATACAACAATATCTATTTTTTTTGAAACAATATCTATGTAATACGACCTTATAGATTTTACAAAAAAATCAAATAAATAGATAATTAAAATTCCTATTGACATAGCCCATAAAGTTTCTTGTGCAAAGGTAGGAACAACTCTATCATAAATATTCATTATATAAAAAGGACTAAATAAAACAAAAATATTTATTAATAAAGAAGCTATTATTACATCTTTATAAATAGATATATTTTTTTTAATTACACCAAAAAACCAGTGTTCATCATCTTGTAAAATTGATGGTTTTATTTCTGAATCAAAATACTCTTTTTTTAAAAGAATTATTTCACCAGTGTAGATATTTTTAAAATCATTAAAACTTATCTCATCTTTTAAATCACTCATATCTTCATGAATAAAAATTATGCTTTGAGTTTCTATGTCGATTTTTTCTATTATTAAAGTTGTATTGTTTTTTAAAATAGCAACAGCTGGTAAAATTAAAGAATTAATCATTTCTAACTCTTTTTTTACAAGTTTTGATTTAAAACCAGCTTTTTTAGCCAAAGAGACAAATAAAGGTTTGCCTCCATAATTAGCAAATAAATCAGGAATTTTTTCCTCTTGTTTTAGAGGAAAACCTTCAATTAGTGTATTTGCACTAATTGATTTATGGTAGTATTTAAAAAATTGAAGTAAATTTTTAAATAGCGATTCTGACAAAACTTTATTATTTATATTATTCAAAATATTTCTCTTTTTATTTTTAATTAATCTATATATTTTCTATTATCATTTCCAATTATATTTTCATTTAACTCTTTTATAAAAGATGTATATAAATCACCTGTTGAGTCTAAAATTCTATATTTAGAAATTAAAATGTCATACTCATTTGAAGTAATTTGCATTTTAATTGAATTAATTTCATCTTGAATATCTAATAAATCTATTAGTGTTTTTCTTCCTAATTGGAACTCTTCAAAATATGATTCTTTACTAATTTCTGTATATTTTAGATAATCTTTTTGATGAATTAATTGTTCATTTAACATTGTATAAGAATTCCAAGCTAAATCTAAAGACTCTTTTAACTCATCTTTTAATTTTTGAGTATGAGCATCTTCAAATTTTTGTAAGCTTCTATATTTTAATTTTTCAGCTTCGTTTTTCCCACCATTATATAAGTTGTAATTCATAACAAGCATTGCACTATAATCTTCATCCCTTGAATCAACTTGTGAACCATTTTTATTGTTATATCTATTTGCTGCTAGTTCTAAATCTAGTGTTGGATAATCATTTCTATTTGCATATCCTAAAGCCTCTTTTGATACATTTTTATCATAATTTGCAACTATAATTGAAGGATTTTTTTCAACTGCTTTTTTATATGCTTCATCAAAATTATTTGGTAACGCATATTTAAAATTAGGAGCTTGTAAATCTTCTGCTTCAATATTTCTATCTAATGCTTTTCTAAATTTGATTTTTGCATCAGCATAATTACTTTTTGCAGATACGTGATTTGAAATAGCAAGAGATAATCTTCCCACAACCCTTTCAACTTCACTTTTTGTTCCATAACCTTTTGTATATCTCTCGTCTACTTTTTCTTTTATTTTTTCATGAATTTTGATATTTTCTTCAGTGATTTTTACAAGTTTATTATATTTGATAACTTCAATATAAGCTATAAGTGCTTTTTGCATTTTATCTTGAGCAACTTCTAAATATTTATTATAAGCAGCTTTTGCTCTTGCTTTATCTCTTGCTGTTGCATGAGTTGTTGCAAATCCATCAAAAAGATTTTGAACTGCTTTTAAAGAACCTTCTGAATAATCATATCTATCTTTTAAAACATCTGGTTCCCAATTTCTTGAATCTTTTTTCCCGCTTCTTGCACTTAAATCAAGTGTTGGAAGATAACCAGCTTTTGACATTTCTACTTCTTGAACAATAGATTCAAATTGATATAATCTCTCTTGAATTTCTGAATCTTTTTTAATAACTTCAACTAACATCTCATCTAAAGTTAAACTACTTGCATTCGCACTTGAAAATGAAACCAATAGACATGATAATACGGCACTTCTTAAGAATTTTTTATTAAACATTTTTTATTTTCCTTTTTATTTTTTATATTATTGAAACGTGAATATCTTTATCAATTTTTAATGAAACTGAATTATCACCACTATTTGTATAATTGTTATAAGTTGAATCTGATGAAGCAAAGCTCCAAACTTTTGATGATTCACTTTTTAAAATTACACTATCACTATTAGGAGCTGTACCATCTCCATCTCCTAAAATTGTTAGTAAATTATTACTATCTGTCATATTAATCACATCTTGTAGTTTTATGTTTGACAAATTATTTGTTGCAGAAGAATTTGTCAAATCAATTTTTTCAATATTGTTAATACTATTTACATAAGAATCAAAATTAATTTCTATACCTGCTCCTAAAACTAAAGTATCAGTTCCAGTTCCACCATTTATTACGTTATCTGTTGCATCATATATAATTTTGCTATCTAATGTATAATCTAAAGATGTATTAATTGTTCCTGTTCCTACTTGTATAGTTGTCAATCCATTGTCTGTATCACCAGTAGCATCAGTAATATCATAAGAATATTTCATTTCAAAAGTATCGT
>CAZWRK010000259.1:0-3204 GCA_964635875.1 uncultured Aquaspirillum sp. | reverse complement strand
GCTTCGCCCTATACTAACGTACAACGTATTATTACTACTGCACAGGTTATTGAACAAGCCAACCCAAATTATGACCACATTGTAAATGTAGTAGAAATAAAATCAAAACCACGTGCTAAACAGCCGCAACAGCTTGTATGGACATTGAATAGCCCGATTACGCTACCAGTTGGACAAACAGACTTTTTTATACAGTTTGATGACCCGATGCTTGCTGTTAGTACACCGGTGTATGTTGCCAATACTCTTTCGGATGGTTCGGGTTCTGATGTAACTTCAAATGTACAAATACATTATCAATCTAACTTTGTTAAGAATGCTAAATTGACGTTTAACAATGTTGGAACTGTACCTTGTTATATAACAGCAATGACAATTTATGGACGACCAGCTAAGGTATCAACTGAAATTTATACTCGATTACAAGATGATTCGAGTGTTACTGCATATTCAGAAAAACGATTTAAATTAGAGAATGAATATATTGGTAGCCAAGATTGGGCAAATAGTTTTGGGCAAGTAATATTAAATGACTATGCTGAACCGGAAAATATACAACAAATTACCATTCGAGCTATACCAGAATTACAGTTTGGTGATTTAATTAGTTGGCAAGGTAGGTACTGGCGAGTATTTGGTATATCTACCAAGTTAGATTCAGGGGTTGGCTTCATACAAACATTAAAACTATTACAACGAACACCAACCAGTTACTTCAGAATTGGTATTAGTAGTATTGGTGGAAGTGATAAAATAGCACCATAATGAAATGGTTAATTAACTTATTAAAAAGATTTATGAATATACAAACTACCAATCAAATAACAGGTAGCACAGCAGCCCAACAGTTTAAGGTTGTTTTTAAGAGCCGTAATGATTTACCAAATTTGAATGAAGATACTAATTTTAGACAATTGCACTTTGCTAGTGTTGTAAATGATAATGCTACTGCTATTGCTGGTTCGGATTATTTGAATATGTATAAATTTAGTACGCCACTTGTTTATACATCATACGTTAAAAGAGTTATATCTGGGAAACAAGTAATAAACAAATCTAAAATTAAAAATATATTTTCTTGGACTTATCTCGGTACTGATATGATAAATATATATTCGCCCTACTATTTTAACACTTCTGATGGCACAACCAGTGCAGAGTTTTTTTATATATTATTTTCACAGGAAATAACATTATGAATACTACCAATAAGGTTAGTGAAAATACAAATAATTTATCTGCCAATATTATACAATCAGGTGTAATTACTTTTATTTGGTCTGGTGATTTTACTGATACTGGTACGACTATTGGTGATACGCCACCTAGAGAAGCATACTATGGTACAAAATCTGTACTATTGAATGTAAGCAAGGATACTATACCATATGTTTTTGCTTGGTATTCAGTTGGTGCTTCGGCTACTTCTTGGTTAGCTATGAACCATTATGGCGATTTTGAAAATCCTTATGAAGCTTGGAATAAAGCTTGGTTTAGTTTTACAAAATCAGGTTCACAGTTAAATCTTAACTTTTATATTTTAGATGAACAAAATAGTTTATCTAATAATGTTCACGTTTATTATCGTGTTACATCAGCTAATGCTACAGAAAGCTCTGGATTATGAATATACAAAGTGCGGACAAATTACCAATTGAAATTAACCAGGATATACCAAGAATTATATATCGCAAACAATTTACTATTACAACATCTACTTCTGGTAGTGGTTATGTTGAATATGAGGGTACAGTTACTTGTGATGGTATTAAAGTATCAGCTTACAATGACTTTGATTTGGCAGTTAAAGATGGAACTAATGTTTATTGGTCGCCAGTTAGAACAGTAACCTCAAGTGGAAATAAAGATTTTTGGTCTGATATTTGGCTTGATAGCTCAGATATGACAGATAATAACTCAACGGTTAAATATCGTTATAAAATTAGAAAATATGGTGGTACTACAGCAGATACATATACAGCTTGGGTTGTATTATGGAGTACAAAAATAAACGATAATATTAATCTGTTTGATACAAATGTATAGTTATTGACGAACTCTAATCTTAAAGGTAAAAAGAGATTATGAAAAAGGCATATGAGATTATTTGTTTAAACTGTAAAGCAAATCGAAAAATAGATATTTATGATTCGGTAGCAGGTAAACGAATTGATTGGCGAGATAATTTACCAGATGAAGATATTGTATCTGGTAGAGAACGCACAGATGGTTTCTGGGGTTGGCAATGTATATGTGGTAATAACTCTATAGATAGCGAACAAGAGAAACGTAGTATTAAAAATCTTGCACAACCAACACCACAAGAGCTTTCAGAGATCACAGCTAATCTACAGCCAGCAAACGTAAAAATAAAAGGCAAAGACGTAATATTGGAAAACTTTATAATGAGGGAACTATAAAATGGCATATGCAGCGTGGTCGGTAAGTTTCGGCGAACAACCTAGTACAGCTAAATGGAATATACTCGGTACAAATGACGCTAGTTTCAACGATGGAACTGGTATTGCTGGGCTTTATAAAAATCTATTAACTGTTGATAGTAACCCATATAAGTTTAGTGTTTATCGAAATGCTGCTGCTAATACTGGCAATGGTGTATTTGCAAAAATTACTTTTGATACTGAAGTTTATGATACTAATAATAATTTTGCCAGTGGTACATATACTGCACCTGTTGCTGGGTTTTATCAATTTAACTCATCTGTTGAGGTTGCTACAACGGCTAACCAAGTGGGGGCATCAATAGAATTATACAAAAATGGTGCTTCACATAAAAGATTTTCTTTAATTTATTCTTCAGGTACTGGTAATGTTTGTTGTTCTGGTGGTGCATTAGTACAATCCGCAGCTAGTGATACGTGGGAAATATGGGCTTATGGGGCTTCTACTAAAGCACTTCAAGTATCAGCCACACAAGTTTGGTTTACAGGACACTTAGTAAGTAGAACTTAGGGTTATTATGGACTTTGACTGGCTCACAATCCACGTGGACAAGATTAACACACCACAAGAGTGGGCAGGGTTAATATTTATTATTGTTATTATTGCTGGGGCTGTCTGGTATTTAATTAGTCGCAATAGAGACGAAGCTAATGCAAGATTAGATACTAAAACTATTACAGCTTATCAAAATAATAATAAAGCCCTAGAAGAACGAATTAAGTTAGTTGAAGATGAAACAAA
>CAZWRK010000258.1:0-3209 GCA_964635875.1 uncultured Aquaspirillum sp. | reverse complement strand
GGAAACCCGAAGCCTCTCATCACGTACAAAACCCTTTGCCGCCTAACTTGGTTTTTGGTGTATCGCCTGAAATTGCACTAAAAGAAGCCGTTGAAAAAGTCGAAAAAGAAAAAGTTGAAGTAAATTTGGCTAGTGGTGGGAAGGGGTACAAATCGGTACCAAAATCGCAAGGAATTATGCTTTGTGGTGTTGCTTCTTACCCCAAACACGGCGAAGAATACGATCTTTGGAAGACTGAAACACTAGGCTTTTTGAAGGAACATTACGGCGATAATTTGAAGTCGGTTGTTGAGCATTTAGATGAAGAACACCCGCATATTCATTTCTATGTCGTCGCTGAAACGGTTCATAAAACAAGACTTTTGCACCCTGGTGTGGCTGCACAAGACGAAGCACGACGATTAGAAAAATTAGGACAAGAAACAAAGCCTCCCCGCACTGCATACACGGCTGCAATGAGTGGTTTTTTGACTTCCTATCATAAAAGAGTTGGTTCTTTGTTAGGAATGAATAGAATTGGACCCCAAAAGCATAGATTGAAGCGATCGGAGTACAAAGCCAAGGTTCAGGAACAAAACGAACTTGCTAAAAAATTACAAGAAGCAAAAAAAATTGAAGAAAAAGCCATTGAAGAAGGGTTTGAGAAGGGAAAACAACTCGCTATGGCTAAAACTTACACTTTTGGCGAAAAAACGGCTAATTTATTTAAGTCAATGATAGGCAATTTTCACAAACCATCTGCAAAAGCATTAGAAGCGATTGAAGAATGGAAGAAAAAAGCATTTAATTATCGAAAACAACGAGAACAAGCCAAAAAACAAACTAATTCAAAAGTAGAAGAATTACAAAAAATTATTGATAGTAAAGAGCAATTCATTCAAGAGCAACGGGTAAAAGTTCTCCAAGCCCAACAGATGGCTGATTACATGGCAAAAGAGAAAGAAGAATTGGCGAAGAAATTAGAAGCCGAAAAGCCAAGAAGCAACCCGAAAGACCGCTTTAAAATCTAATTATTTTTGAAATTATGACAGAAAAAACGCATCTTTTCCCTTATATTTCGGGGGTTTAGTAGCTTTTGAAGTTGTCATACTGTCATAAAGTGTCATAAATCGACTTCTGACACGGAAAGCCTTACTGGTGGCGGGTTTCAGCGGTTTGTCATACTGTCATAACAATCTCTTAAAAAACACCATATTTTGTCCTAAAAAAAGCTTGACAAGTGCAAAAATGTTTCGTATAAGTTAGGTATCTAATCAAATTTTGGAGGTACTTATGAAACATATTAACACAATTAACGCAGATATTGATAAATTTACTGAATCAATTTTATCTCCCGATGTCAATGCTTCTGTGGACTTAATGACATTCGTTGAAAGCCCCTTTGCAAACTATAAAAACGCCGATGTAGTCAGCAAACTTTTCCATTCTTATATGAGATCTTCCAAGGGTGCTCCTGCTATTCCTATCTTCTATTTCTTCGGTATGATGAGCCATTGGAACGCCGTAAACAAAGCACGTTTATATATTCCAAAATCATTCGCCCCCCGTCCTTTGAATACTTGGGTTATCGCTCTATCGCCTTCTGGTCGCGGTAAAACAAAGAATATTGAGATTTTGCAAGGTTTGGTAAAAGACCCTTCACTTCTTGATAATTTAAGTGCTCCAGCAAGTAAAGCCGCCTTAATTGAACAATTAGCAACCGATAAAATTAGATTTTGGTGGCAAGATGAAGCCTCCGAATTTTGGCGACAAGCAGAAGATTTAACAAACCCCTTATCAGCCGTCAAAGATATTTTATTAAAGGCAAAAGGTGGTGAAAAAATTACACATTACACTAAATCGGACGGCGAAACGGTAATAGAAGGGGCGAATGTTAGTGTTTTGTTTACTAATACTATTGAGTTAATGAAAGATGTTATTAAAGATAATTCGTTTATGAGTGGTTTGTTGCGCCGTTTTAGTATTATAGTTGCTGATCAATTTGGTGATTATGAAGAAAGATTGCACGACGACACATTGTTTTTACAACCCGATATTATGTTAGAAATTGAAGATGTCTTTTCGCAAAATATCAAAGACACGGTTTATACATTTTCAAAAGAATCGCACATAACTTATGAAAGAGCTGGAAAGTATTTAGAAAAAGTGATTTTTAGAGAGATGCAGGGCGATTATAACCCTGATATGCCATTTTTTGATACTTATCTATTAGAAGCATTCAAATATGCGGTTTTCCATCATCAATTCCATAAAAAAGAAGGTACTGAAATCGATCCTGAGTCTATGCAATTTGGGCTTCGTGTGTCTATCTTCTTATTAAAATCGTTCCTTCGTTTTAAGTTTATTCGCAATGTAAAACTCCAAAAAGCATTGACTAAAATGGAATCTAAATATGAAGAAAAACTTGAAAAATTGAAAGGTTTTATTACTGAAAATGAGAATAAAAAAGGTTTTGGTTATCGTGGCACTCAAAGAAAATTCAATGTTAAAAAAGAAGAATTGATTGAGATGTTAAAAGACCTACGAGAAAAATACCCTAAATTCAAAACTTCTTTATATGATATGATTTCAAAAGACGATAAAATTATTAGTATTCCTAATATGCCGATTGAGAAACATATTCATAATATCACAAGAGAAATGGCTGATAATTTAAGGGGAACAACCGATTGAGCGTTTGGAAATTCGGAAATGTGATCGTATTTCTATAAGTTTAATTTTGGTCTATAAGGGGGAGGGTGCCTAGGTACCTTCTCTCTATTTACGATTTTTATTTAATGGACAACTCTCTAAAAGCGGTAAAACGGTAAGCGCGTATAAGGGGTTCAGGTTGTTAGGTTTTGACTTTGGGTTTTGCTTCTAGCCTCGCAGAGCCGAATACTTGTTTACAAGTGCTATTCGGTCAATAGCAGTTGAAAAAAATGCGTTAACCTCTTGACAAAAGCAAAATCGTATGCGAGAATAAGAATAGGATAGGATAGAAATATCAGGGAAAAGCCTATGTCTAATGAGCCAAACATTGCGAGCAACAAAGAACCATACAACGGAAAAACTGGTTTTATTCGCATTGAAATTTATGGCCGTGAGATACAAAAAGGCAAAAAAAATAGATCTAATAATTGGAATGTACAAGACATAATTGATGAAGCAACACGGAAACCCGAAGCCTCTCATCACGTACAAAACCCTTTGCCGCCTAACTTGGTTTT
>CAZWRK010000257.1:1880-3342 GCA_964635875.1 uncultured Aquaspirillum sp. | reverse complement strand
CATCTATTGAAAGCGCATGATTATGCCCATCAACACCGGATAAAAACAAACCCCCGCAATTTAAGCGGGGGCAGACAAAAATATCGTGCATCAGGCATGTGCCGCACGTAGCACCTTCGCCGCAGCCACCATATTCTGCAAGGCCGGAATCACCTCAGCCCATTGGCGCGTTTTGAGGCCGCAATCTGGATTCACCCACAAACGCTCGGCAGGAATACGTACGGCGGCTTTCTGCATCAGCTGCACAATATGATCTTGTGTGGGGATATTCGGCGAATGAATGTCGTACACCCCGGGGCCAATCTCGTTCGGATAATTAAAGTCATCAAACACATCGAGCAATTCCATATCAGAACGGGAAGTCTCAATCGTGATCACATCCGCATCCATGTCCGCAATCGACTGAATAATGTCGTTAAATTCCGAGTAGCACATATGCGTGTGAATCTGGGTGTCGTCCGCGACGCCGTTGGCCGTCATTCGGAACGACTCCACCGCCCATTTCAGATACGCGCCCCACTCGGCCTTGCGCAACGGCAAACCCTCGCGCAGTGCAGCTTCATCAATCTGAATCACGCGCACCCCAGCTTGTTCCAAATCCAAAACTTCGGCACGCATCGCTAAAGCGAGTTGCTGACAAGAAACCGAACGCGGCTGATCATCCCGCACAAAAGACCAGTTCAAAATTGTCACCGGCCCTGTCAACATGCCTTTCATCGGGCGAGACGTCAGCGATTGCGCATAACGAATCCAATCCACCGTCATCGCTTGAGGGCGGCTGATGTCACCAAACAAAATGGGCGGTTTCACACAGCGCGAGCCATAAGACTGCACCCAACCAAACTGACTAAAAACATAGCCGTCGAGCTGCTCGCCAAAATATTCCACCATGTCATTGCGCTCGGCCTCGCCATGTACCAACACATCCAGACCAAGCGCCTCCTGCTCGCGCACACTGCGTTCGATTTCTTGCTTCATCGCAGCCTGATAACCGGCCAGATCTAGCTGACCCGCTTTAAATGCCTGACGCGCATGACGAATCTCGGCGGTTTGGGGAAAAGAACCGATGGTCGTGGTCGGGTACAACGGTAAATTCAGCCATGCGGATTGCTTGTCAGCGCGCACGCGGTAATCACTTTTGCGCTGACCTAACGCGGCGGTGATATTGGCCACCGCCGCCCGAACCGCAGGATTGTGAACCCGAGGCGATTGGCGACGCGCACGCATCGCTGCCTGATTTTCGTCGAGCGCCGCCTGCACCGCTGCGCGGCCTTGGTTGAGCGCGATGGCCAGAATATTCAGCTCTTCAAGCTTTTGCACTGCAAATGCCAGCCAAGATTTAACTTCCGCATCCAAATTTTCTTCGTGATTCAGATCGACCGGCACATGCAGCAGCGAGCACGACGGAGCCAGCCATAAGCGATCACCCAATTTTTCAGCCAGCGGGGTTAACCAATCTAAG
>CAZWRK010000257.1:0-1780 GCA_964635875.1 uncultured Aquaspirillum sp. | reverse complement strand
CGCGTGCTGCCATGCGGGATCTAGCTCGGTGACTAAAATCGGCTCATCTATCTGAACCCATTCCACGCCGTGTGCCGCGAGTTGTTCCAGCAATTCCACATAGACCGGCACTAAACGCGCCAGCAGATTGAGACGATCCGAGCCGTCTTTGCTTTTACCGATCGCAAGGTAGGTCACTGGGCCGATAATCACGGGTTTGGCTTTGACACCTTGAGCCTGAGCTTGTGCAAGCTGTGCGAGCAGGCGGGAGGCATCCAGCGAGAAGGCCGTTGTGGCGTCAAATTCGGGAACAATATAGTGATAGTTGGTGTCGAACCATTTGGTCATTTCACCCGCCGCAACGCCACCGCAGCACGCGGTCTCGGCCGATGCAGCAGAACGCCCCCGCGCCACCCGAAAATAGTTATCCAGTGTATCGCCCTGAAAACCACGGACTCGCTCAGGGAGATTGCCTAGCGTAAAACTCATATCGAGCACTTGATCGTAAAACGAAAAATCACCGACCGGCACCCAGTCCAGCGCCGCTTGATTGTCCCAATGACGTTGGCGCAAGGACGCGCCTAATGCCTGCAAGTCTTCGCGTGAAGACTGCCCTTTCCAATAAGATTCCAGCGCAAATTTCAATTCACGCTTGCTGCTAATGCGCGGAAAGCCAAGGTTATGTGTCGTTGCCATGAGCGGTCTCTATCCAAGTAAGATGTGCAATAAGCGCATCCTATCGGGGAAACATCATGAAATATAATGGTATTATTTCAACGATTCATGAATAAAATTCATAGGTATATCGCATGGCGATTTTAGAGCGCATTCATCTGGAGATTCTGCGCGAGGTCTCTCGTCAGGGCACCTTGACCGCTGCCGCCGCACAGTTGCACCTCACGCAATCGGCGCTCAGTCACACCATCCGCAAACTAGAAGACCAATTGGGCACGGCACTTTGGCACCGCGAAGGGCGCTTGCTCCGCCCCACCCAAGCCGGTGAATACCTTTTGGCGACCGCCAATCGGCTGATCCCCCAGCTACAACACACTGAGGAACGCTTGGCGCAATTTGCCCGAGGCGAAAAAGGCACATTACGGATCGGCATGGAATGTCACCCGTGCTATCAATGGTTGCTTAAAGTGGTATCGCCTTATTTGGTCGCGTGGCCGGATGTGGACGTGGATGTGAAACAAAAATTCCAGTTTGGCGGGCTTGGTGCGCTGTATGGGCATGAGATTGACCTACTCGTCACACCCGACCCGCTGTATCGCGAAGGTTTGTGTTTTGAACCGGTATTCGACTACGAACAAGTGTTGGTGGTTGGGCCGCAGCATGCCTTGCGCCATGCCCGCCATGCCCACGCCGATGATTTGCGCGATGAAACCCTGATCACCTACCCCGTCCCCATCGACAGGCTCGATATCTACAATCGTTTTTTGACCCCTGCCGGTGTGCACCCGAAACGCCATAAGCCCATCGAAACCACCGATATCATGCTGCAAATGGTCGTCAGTGGGCGCGGGGTGGCGGCGCTGCCGCGCTGGTTGGTCGAAGAGTACGCCCACCGGTTAGACATTCATCCCGTGCGCTTGGGTCAAGACGGTATCCGTAAGCAGATTTTTCTAGGGATGCGCGAGAGCGATACCGAAATCGAATACCTACGGGCGTTCATCGAATTGGCAGCGCAAGGCCATCCAAGCCCTGCACCATCCCCCATGCCGACCCTGTAACAGCCGCGCAAACAATCAATCCGCCGCGCGCACAATCACCACCGGCACTTTCGCTTCACGCAAGACGG
>CAZWRK010000256.1:0-3366 GCA_964635875.1 uncultured Aquaspirillum sp. | reverse complement strand
CCCTCGCCAATGAGCTCAACAAAACCCGCGAAACCCTGAGCACGGCGACCGAGGCCTCAACCAGTCTGGTCTATGCGGTTCAAACGGGTAGTGCATCGGGAACGGATTCGAGCACAGTGGGTGGAAGTACTGTCGATTGGGGTTATTGGGACGCGAGTAATATCAAAACCGGTAGCGTGGGCTACAGCACTTACAGCGCTGCAAGCGAAGGGATTCACTATATTCGCAGCCAAGGCGGGTTCACCGGCACCCTCCCAACCACCGGCACCAGCACTTACAACTTTGCGGGCGGGGTGTTGGGTGTTGCGGCAGACTCAGCCAGCATCGCCAACAGCTCCAAGGTCATCGTCAATTTTGCTGACCCGACCAACGCCAACGCGGTGCAGGTGAATTTAGAGATCACCAAATCCGGCAATCACACCTTCACCGGCGCTAGCGCGCTCGACACGCTAACCAGCACAGCAGGCCTCGGCCTCAGCACCACCAGCAACGCGGCCTTTGCGGAAACGGGCCATACTCTCAATGGCAAATTTGTAGGCAGCAATGCTGAAGGGTTAGCCACCATCATTAAGCTGATTGAAGTCAATGGCGCGAAACTGAACGGCGCGGCGCTCTTTACCAAATAAGCCACCGCAAACCAAAAGCCCCATCATCGTGATGGGGCTTTTTTATTGGATTGCTCATGCATTAGAACAGCTCAATATCGCCACCCGTTTGAGTCGTACTGACATGACCGCTGGCGGCCAAAGCCTCGTAGCTTTGCACTTGGTTACGGCCATGTTGTTTCGCGTGATACAGCGCTTTATCGGCCTCTTCAATCGCGTGGGCAGGTAGGCTTTGCGCCAAAATGGGGACATAACCGATGCTGACCGTGATCTGCCCCACCTGAGGAAAAGCATACTGCTCAATGACTTGGCGAAAGTGCTCCAGCTTGGCCAAAGCGTCCGGCTCAGAAAGCGCCAACACCAGCGCGAACTCCTCTCCGCCGTAGCGATACAGCTGTGCAACTTCGCCCAGTTCGGCATTCATCAATCCCGCAACGAGCAACAACACTTCATCGCCGACAATATGGCCATAGCCATCATTAATGCGCTTAAAGTGGTCAATATCGAGCAACGCCAAAATATAACCCGGTGCGCGGCGGTCAATCAGTTCATACAGACGCGTATCAAATTTGCGCCGGTTCAACAAGCCGGTCAGCATGTCGCGCTCGGCTTCGTGAAGCAGCTGGAGATAATTTTCGTGAATCCGCGTCAAGCCCAGCAAAAAATCTTTGTCATGCTCGGATAAGTGCGCGCACCGCACTTTAATCAGCGCAACGATTTCATCAAGCTGCCGAATCGCCAACCACACATGACCATCTTTTTCAAATGGCCCATCCAGCGTTTTCATCTGCGCCAGAACCTGCAATTTAGAAACGGTGGCGGGTTGCCAATTTTGATGCTCAGCAACGTAGACCGGCGGCTGGGCCGACGCCGAATACTGGCAAAGCAGTTTGACATAACATTGGCCATGTTCCTGCTTCACTGCCAGTAATGTCGCTTCTTGTGCACGCAATACACCGGCCATCAACGAGAGCAAACCACTTTGCAGCTCATGCTTTTCACGGCGCGAGGTCAGGTCTGCCACCTGCTGCATCACACTGACGACCGAGGAAGGCGTTGACGATTGGTTCATCACGATAAATCAAACCCTTTGCACATCGATCAATAAAATAGGCAAGCCATGCTTGCCTTGTTGTTATAGCGGGCAATGGTTCATTCAGCTATTGACGCATTACAGCCGTGCAATCGCCGACGAATCTAATTCACCATCGCCATTTTCGACGAGACGATCAATCAGCGCAGTGACCATCTCAGCGGCCGGTAGCGCTAAGCCCAACTGCGCAACGGTATCCGCGACAATGCCCATGTCTTTTTGATGCAAGCGTGCCTTAAACCCTGGCGCGTAGTTGTCATCAATCATGCGCTGACCATGAATATCGAGCACCTTGCTGCCCGCAAACCCGCCCAATAATGCTTCACGCACCCGCGCCGGATCGACATTTGCGGCCCGCGCCAGCTGCATCGCTTCGGCCACCGCTTTGATGTTCACCGCCACGATAATTTGGTTGCAGGCTTTGGCAATTTGCCCCGCGCCGGAATCACCAATATGGGTAATGGTTTTGCCCATCGCTTCGAGCGCAGGACGCGCGACAGCGAGCGCTGCCGCGTCGCCACCAACCATGATCGTCAACGTACCCTGAACCGCACCCACTTCGCCGCCCGAAACCGGCGCATCTAAAAAGGCAATCCCCGCTTCGGCTAAGCGCGCAGCGATTTCACGCGCTTTCAGTGGGTTAATGGTGCTCATGTCGACCGCGACCAACCCAGCGTGCGCGCCTTCAATGACACCGTTTTCACCGAGCATCACCGCTTCAACATCGGGCGTGTCCGACACATTACTGAACACCACCTCGACTTGGCGCGCCAAAGCCGCCGGTGAATCCGCCCACTGCGCCCCAGCCGCTAATAATTCGGCTGCCGATTCGGGACGACGAGCATACACCCACACTTCGTGCCCCGCTTTGAGCAAGTTCAACACGCACGGCCGACCCATAATACCTAAACCGATATACCCTAGTTTCATTTATCTTTCCTTAATTGCAATTCAATGTGTTTTTAGGGCGCTAGCCGACCCAATGCCCATTGATGACTCGCATCCCGTGTGTACGCGACGCGATCATGCAAGCGACTCGGGCGACCTTGCCAGAACTCCATATAGTCCGGCGTGACCGCATAACCGCCCCAATGCGGCGGCCGCGGAACGTGCAGAGGATGTTGTAGTCCAAACATCGCCGCCCGCGTCACCAACACCGATTTGGACTCAATCGGCTGGCTTTGCTCGCTCGCCCATGCCCCTAAACGGCTGGTATACGGACGACTGGCAAAATAGGCATCAGAGACTTCAGGCGCGACTTTTTCGACCGTGCCTTCGATCCGCACTTGGCGTTCGAGTTCGGGCCAGAAAAAGGTGAGAGAAACAAAAGGATTGGCGTCGAGCTGCTGACCTTTGCGGCTCGCATAGTTGGTGTAAAACACGAGTTGCCCATTTTCCACGCCTTTTAACAAGACAATCCGCGCACTCGGACGCCCTGCCGCGCTCACAGTCGCCACATGCATCGCAGTGGGTTCATGCACCTGCGCAGAGAGGGCTTCGTTCAACCAGCACTCAAATTGCGCCACGGCATCGGGTAAGCATTCGCTCGGGGAAAGTTCTTTTTGGGCATATTCTTGGCGAATATCAGCAAGAGGAAGCGACATCGGCGGGGCGAACCTATCAAATAAGACAGCGCTTATCCTACCCCAGCCCCTCGCCCCTGCCTAT
>CAZWRK010000255.1:0-3455 GCA_964635875.1 uncultured Aquaspirillum sp. | reverse complement strand
AGGTAAAAGAATTAGGGCCTTATTAAATTCATCACGTAAAATCTTCTCTGGTAGTCTGGCTCCCCATCTTTTTTTAGCACTAGCCTTGCCTGCCTTAGAAGCTTTAGCTTGACGTTTTGTTAGACCTTGTGGGTCATTCATAAAGTTTTTCATAGGTTATCTAGTTTAGAATTTAACTCGTCAATTGCATCATTCCAACAGTCACAATCTCCAAGAATATATGGATTGAAAACACTCATTTTTTCAAGCCTATGCCTCAACTCCTCAATAATAGCCCCCTTTGTCTCCTCCCGTACCTCACGATACATGGTGGAGATAAAATCAACTAAGTCTGGATAAGTCGCCTTTTGGTCTTGCACGTTATCGTCAAACTCCTTTAGCCAATCGTCTAGCGTTTTCATAAAGCTTGAAATAAAAACTTAACTATAAAAAATATACCAATCATTATTAGGTAGAGACAGAAGGTAAGTATCCAAGCTTCTTTACTCCGGAAATATTTCATATGTATATTTTAACTAATAACTGCTTAACTCCTTGTATGGTGGTAGGCAGGTCATTTTGTCCATTGATTGCCTAAAAACTTGTGACCTTTCTTTAATACCACCCTCCTTGGTTCGTGACCCTTCTTAAAACAACCAGACATCCCATGCTCTTTCTTGTGGCAAGCATGACATAGTGTGATTAGATTGTCCAGCTTCTCTATGCCCTCTATCTTATGGTGAACTTCCAGCCCGTCTGTCCTCCCACAACCTACGCATTTATGCCTATCTCGTTCTTCTGCCTCAATATCAAGTTGTGTCCGTATAGACTTATACTTCGTCCAGTCCTGCTTTTTCGGATAATACTTTTTGTTTTTCATAAGCCACTACCACCATACCAAGAGCTAACTAATAACTACTGTGGTAATGATTTAATCTCTTTTCCCCACTCTTTATACACCCACATCTTAAACTCCTTTGGATACCACTCCATTTTTGCACCTTTGAATTTCTCCTTATCATCAATCAAAAATAGAATTAATCTGTGTTTTGCAATCCATGACTTAATTTGGTCTATTTCTGCATTTGTAAATGTTATCTTATTAAAGTCTTTCATAAGCTTTGTGGTAATGATTTTAACCAATTAAACCAAGGAGGAAAATACCTCAAATGATCTACATTTACTATTTTTCCCGTTTTTTTATTTTTTGCCAAAAGTCCTGTATCACCTAACATCCCAGTATCACCAACGGACTTGTTCTTATTGAGATACTTAAATTTCTTCTTCACGTCTTTTTTCATGTTGATAGTAAGTTATTTTCCAATAAGTAAATAAGTATTTCTCCCCGTAGGTTTGACTCCTGTTTATTTCTAAAAATCCTATCAAAGCCAGACACAAAACCAGCCCACTCCCTTGGATTATCAAAAGACCTGTGTGTTTTTACGCTGCTTGGCAACAACTCCCCCAATTCACTTGCAAGGAAAGCTGAATAGCTCTCAGTTTCATAATGTAGCGTAGGTTTCCATAAAACTTTATACTCATTAAAACTATACATCTTAACCCATTCAAACTGGCTCTCCTGCTTGACTCCTAGATATTTTAATTTCTTAGATATTTCTAAACTTGTTACGTGCTGTTCAATACTCATTTTGATTTGGTTGCTATAAATAGATAAACACCGAGCTTTTTCAAGTACCTGCTGACCCTTGTAAATCCTATCCTGTATCCAGCCTGCCATAAGTCTTGATTACTTGTTTCATCACCAATAGAGCCATGAAAGTTAATAATATAGATTGTCCTACTACTTCCTATGCGAATCTCCCAGCCGTATTGATTTTTGATTATGTTCATGTTGATTTTATTTTGTAACCATCCTCAAACTCTACAAGAGAGGTGAGTCTGTGTATATATACAACACCACCCTTTTCAGTCTCACAATAGCCGTAAGGACCATCAAGGTGGTCAAAAACAATATGTTTAGAACCGTCTGAACATTCCTCATAGATTTTAGATCCTTTTGGTATTTCGTATAGCTTCATGTTGATTTTATAGGGAATTTAATAATCATAAATAACTTAGTGATAATTCTCTAATATCTTCTAAACAATCTACAAGATCGTCATCTTTAGGTATCGTACCATTTTGGAACAATTCAGACATAAAACTATAACTTAAAATAAACCCAGAGTTATGCTGGAACTTTTCAATAACAAAGTTGTCTTTCCAACCTTTTCCCAAATCATCAACCCACTTTGTTCTCATACTCACTCAACAATTTCTAACTCATCTACTCCTACCTGAAACTTATCAGCAATCTCTTTTTTGGTGAGTGTTTTCTTTTGGATTGTAGTTTTAACTTCATACATTTCTTTCAATTCTTCCTTGGTAACCCAAAAGTTAAATGTCACTTTGTCATCATAAGATAGAGCCACCATTTCTCCACAGACCGCCAATACAGTGGTACTAAATCCTACATTATTATCAATCAACTCCATCCCCACATACGGATTATTGATGTCGTCTACAAGGGGTTTTAGTTCTTCAAAACAAAACGAATATCTTGTGCCAGAATTCAACACTTTGAACCACATAAAGGAGTTTTCAATTACTTCCTGTAACTCTACAACCTCACCTTTGAAAAAATAACCCTCGTCTTCTTTAAGCTGAAACTTATCCCCTACTTTTAGATTTTTTGGTGTGTTCATTTACTTAGAAATTTAATATTTATAAAAGCAACCGCTAAAAAGCTTAGTGTTAAAACACACACAATAAGTATTACTGGTATGACTATAATCCATGCCAACCCTGCCAGAATAGGCGTTTTTAGCGTCTGATATTCTCCACTCCACCATAGGTAGGTAGTAAACAAAGCTCCGATTATTAGGTATGATAAGGTGTATAGGGCTATGGTTGTCATGGTTGTATGTTTATCTAGAAATTTCTTTTATAACTCTTTGCGCTACCTCAGACCTAATAACTTCAGACCAATTGACATCTAGTAATACTTTTTTTATTATTTCATCTTGATGATCTTCAAGAAGTTTTTTTGATATAACAGGATAAACCTCTCTTCTGATTGCTTCTTTTAATTGATAATTGAAAATGTCTGAAAATGATTCTTTAGCCAGAAGATCTCTAGAGACCTCCACCATTATTCTTACCATTTCCCCTTCTACCTCTACGTTGTAAACTTTTGCATCTTCCATAAATAAATAAATAAATTAAATAATAATTACCAGCCATAGCCAGAGCCATAGCCAGAGCCAGAGCCATCGCCATAGCCAGAGCCATAGCCATAGCCAGAGCCAGAGCCAGAGCCAGAGCCGCCGCCACCGACAAACTGCCGGTGTAGGCAAAGGTGTTCACTACAGTGATAGCATTAATTTCATTAAGACAAATAGCTAGAGCAACATTAAATTCATCAAGCTCACCTTTTCAATTACCATAGTCAAGATCAGTTTCATTAACCGAACTTT
>CAZWRK010000254.1:0-3474 GCA_964635875.1 uncultured Aquaspirillum sp. | reverse complement strand
TTCACGAACCGCTTTATTTACTACGTGGGTCCGGTTGATCCCGTGCGTGAAGAGGTGGTGGGTCCTGCAGGTCCGACAACGGCCACGTGTATGGATAAATTCACCCGTCAGATGCTGGAGCAAACCGGCTTGTTGGGGATGATCGGTAAAGCCGAGCGCGGTCCTGCTGCAATCGAAGCTATCAAAGATAATAAAGCAGTGTATCTGATGGCGGTGGGCGGTTCGGCGTATCTAGTGTCCAAAGCGATCAAAGCGTCGAAAGTGGTTGGCTTTGAAGATTTGGGTATGGAAGCGATTTATGAGTTTGATGTGCAGGATATGCCGGTGACGGTGGCGGTCGATTCCTGTGGCATCTCGGTGCACAATACGGGTCCTGCGGAGTGGAAAGCGAAAATCGCCAATATTCCGGTGGTGGTGGCCTAAGGTTGTAACGGGTTGATTCCTACAAAAATCCCTTGTTGAAAAACGAGGGATTTTTTATGGCGTGCCAGAATACAAAAAAGCCCTTCTTTTGAAGGGCTTTTTTGGGCTCAAGGTCTAACGACCTCGGCTAAACGCAGCGCGAATTAAGCAGGCTGAACGTTAGAAGCTTGACGACCTTTCGGGCCGTTGCTAGAGGTGTAGCGAACTTTTTGATTTTCTTGCAGGGTTTTGAAACCGTCTGCGTGAATTTCAGAGAAGTGAACGAACAGATCATCGCCACCTGCGTCAGGAGTGATAAAGCCAAAACCTTTAGCGTCGTTGAACCACTTTACTGTACCTGTTTCCATGTTTCTTTCCTTAATAAGGGTGAGGGTGTGTATTACAGATAATCAAGGAAGAAGATGGAGCAAATGAAGTACCGCTTGGGGAACCACGATGAACAACAACTCTAACTCTAACTCTGTCGCTTTGACGATCTTGCACATGCTTTATACGGAACCGGCTGGTGGGCGTCAAGGAGTTTATTTGGCGCGGGACAAAATAGCGGCTGAAATATGGCCCATGTTTCTCTCATGGCTGGATTCATTGTTTTGGGATAGAAAAAGCGGCCTGTAGACGCTGCAAAGCGATCTTTGCGTGCGCCGCGTCGACAAAGCCAGACAGCTGAATATCCCGCAACGCCGCATTTTGTGACGGCACGATCGCGACTGGGTAGCCAGCCGCTTGCAATCGGCGAAACCACCTTTGCGCATCCGGCTTCGCCAGTCCCGCGAGGACTGTCAGACGATACGTCCCCGCTTCAGACAGCGCCTCGTTTGGCAGTGTGGTTTGCGGCAGCCACACCGTATTCACCTTGTGCGGGTCTACGGCGGCAATTGGCAACGCGGCTTGGCCTTTGGGGGCAACAAAAAAGCTCAAAGGCTGATCCATCGCCAGCGGTGTTTCAGTCAGATGCTGAACCTGAATCTGTCCTTCCAGCAAACACACGACGTCATTTTCTGCGTCAGACTTTCCCCAGACATCTGTACCCCGAATCCCTGCTGTGACCGTCGCTACTTGAATCTGAATATCCCGTGGCTGCGACTTGCCGACAACACCGGTCGTGAAACGGAACGCCCCTTTCAACACCGATAGATTCGCTTTAAACGGTTGCGCGTTTTGTGGTGATTTTGGTAAATACGCCAACTTAAAATGCGCATGCTCACCCAGCTGGATACGGCTGCCCTCGGCCAACGCCAGCTCAACTCGTCCGCCGTCACCGGTATGAATGAGGTCGGCGCTCTCCAGCGCCGTTCCCAGCGCAAGCGGCTGGCGCTGCTGTGCGCGTTCGAGCCACGCGGGGGGGTGAACCGCCTGAATGCGTGCGCTCAACGCTTGTGCCTCGGCCAGCCCCCCGAACAAGCACCACGCCACGCCCCACAGCCACCGCCATCCTGTTTGCATCGCGCATTCCTTTTCTTGCGTGCGACAACTAGCCCTCTAAAGCTTCCAACTCAGTTTGAATCTCAAGCCATGCCTCTTCCAGTTCAGCGAGTCGGCGACTCACTTCCCCTTGGCGCTTCAGCGTTTGTGCGAGTTGATCACGCTGGCTCGCCTCGTATAAACCTTCTTCGCTCAGCTGCTGATCCAGCTGGGTTTTCTCCGCGTTGAGCGTTTCCAGCTCACTATCCACTTTTTTCAATTTTGCCAGCAAAGGTTTTTTTACTACTGACAAACGTTGGCGGTTTTCCGCCTCCTGACGCTTCTGCGCTTTGCGATCCAGCTCGGAACCTGCGCCTTGGGGTTGATTTTGTTGGCGGCTCTCCTGCTGAATCGTGCGTTCCGCCTGTAGCCGCTCGGCACGATAATCCGCCAAATCGCCATCAAACACTTTGACCGTGCCTTCGCCCACCTTCCAGAACGTATTGGTGCTGGACTCCAACAGCGAACGGTCATGCGAAACCACAATCAACGCGCCCTCAAAGTCTTGTAGCGCCAAGGTCAGCGCGGCGCGCATATCCAAATCTAAATGGTTGGTCGGCTCATCGAGCAGCAACAAATTCGGGCGTTGCCACACAATCAGCGCCAAGGCCAAGCGTGCTTTTTCGCCGCCAGACATCGGGCCAATTGGTGCCATCACCATATCACCGCGAAAATCGAAGCCGCCCAGAAAATCCCGCAATTCTTGTTCGCGCGTGGTCGGTGCGATGCGGTTCATATGCCACAACGGGGATTCTTCTTCGCGCAAATAATCCAACTGATGCTGCGCGAAATAGCCGATTTTCAGATCGCGCGCTTGCGTCACCCGTCCCGACAAGGCTTTAAGCTCGCCCGCAATCAGTTTAATGAGGGTCGATTTGCCCGCGCCATTCGGGCCGAGCAAGCCAATCCGCGCCCCGCCTTCCAAAGATAACGTGATTTTCGACAGCGTCGGCGTGTCGCTATAACCGACCGCCACCCCTTCGAGCACTAACAGCGGGTTGGGGCTGCTATCCGGCGCGGCAAAACTAAAGGTAAACGGCGAATCGACATGGGCGGCGGCAACCCGTTCGAGTTTTTCCAGCGCCTTCACGCGGCTTTGTGCTTGACGGGCTTTGGTCGCCTTGGCTTTAAAGCGCGTAATAAAGCTTTCCAAATGGGCGATGGTTTTTTGTTGCGCTTCATACGCAGATTGCTCGCGGGCGAGTTTCTCCGCGCGGGCCACTTCGTAATCGCTGTAGTGGCCGGTGTAGAGCGTCATCGCGCCTTGTGCAATTTCGGCGATATGGGTGGTAATCGCATCTAAAAAGTCGCGGTCATGCGAAATCATCAGCAAGGTGCCGGGGTAGCTCGCCAGCCAATCTTCCAGCCACAACACCGCTTCAATGTCCAAATGGTTGGTCGGCTCTTCGAGCAACAGTAGATCGGAACGGCAAACCAGCGCCCGCGCCAAATTCAGCCGCATCCGCCAGCCGCCCGAGAAACTCGCCACGGGACGGGATTGTGCATCGGCGGCAAAGCACAAACCGGCCAAGATTTTGCCCGCGCGCGCCGCGGCTGAATACGCACCGCTATGATCAAGCTCGCCATTCA
>CAZWRK010000253.1:0-3492 GCA_964635875.1 uncultured Aquaspirillum sp. | reverse complement strand
GGCTCGCGGTGTTCGTGGGTGTGCTGCTGTGGGCCATCTCCCGGTGGACGGGCGGGCTGCGACGGGGGATGCCCGGGTCGCAGATCGCCCTCCCTGCGCTCCTCGCGTGCGTGATGACAGGGATCACCGAGGTCACGCTTGCGCCCGGGTACGGGCTCGCGCCGACGTACATCGCCTTCGGGCTCGTTCTCATGGGCCCGCGACGTCCCGCGCGGCTAGAACAGGACGTCGACGGATACCCGGGCGACTACGGACGAGTTCGCCGCCATGTTGACGTCGTTGGTCAGCGTCACCTCGTAGACCCCGGCCACCGGGAAGTCGAACGAGGTTGAGACGCCGACCTTGGTCCCGCTCGCGGCCGGGGTGGCGGCCACAGCGCTGCTGCCACTCACGGCTGCCCCTAGCGTCGTGGTGACGTTGGCGGCGGCGCCCGCTACGGCGCTCACGGGTGCCAGCGCAGCCGTGAAGGTGCACGCGGGCGCGGTGGCGTTGGTGAGCACGAGCAGACGTACCCGCAACTTCGCCCCGCTTGGGAAGTCGGCGGGGTCGAGGTAGATCGCGTTCAGTCCGCCGTTGGCGCCGGCGGGGGCGTTCGCGCTTTGCTCGTTCAGGGCCGTGGTCTGTGCCGTCACGGCGTCGAGGCGACCCTTCCCGGTGAACAAGCGCCGCCAGTACGTACCGAGTACGGCAGAGGCGCCGAGACCCAGGGCTGTGCGCGCCTGCGACGGAGTCCCGAAGCCGACGTCGCCGTTGAAAGTCCAGTCGCCAGAGACGGTCTGGTCCTGGTCGGCCAGTAGGGCTGCGGGCACGGCACCGCGCCCATCGGCAACCGAGCCGCCGGTCAGGTCGAACTCGATGACGTTGGCAGGCACGGAGAACGACTGCGGGAAGGCCGAACCCAGGTAGACCCGGGGGGGACCGACGAGGGGGACGCGCTGTGCGCCGACGTACAGGAACCCCTTGCTGACCGTGAGTTCGATGGTGTTCCACCGGGTCACGTCCTGCAGCTCGATGTTGCTGCCGATGGAGTCGATGTAGACGGTGCCTCCGAGGCCGCCGCGAACCTGGAGCCGGATCGGGTTCGTGGCGCCACCGATGGTCGCGATGGTGTACCGCTCGCCCACCTCAGGTGCATTGTCGAACCGGAACCGGATCGACACCGAAGTCGTCTCGTAGGGCAACTCGACGGCTGCCGACGCCTCGCCGTTCACGGTGAGGATCTCGCGGCCAGAGACCGTGGCGACCGAGGCGGTCGCCGTCGGGGCGTCGATGTCGGGGAAGTCGACAGCACTGGAGCCTTCGACGAGTCGCATGGTTGCGGCGCCGGGGGCTGTCTGGGTGCCAGCGATGTCCGCGACTCCCAGGGTGTCGTTCCACTCGTGGTAGATCGACAGCGCGTTGGCATCAGTCAGCGTGACGCCGTTGTAGATCCGGCCGTCGTAGAGCGCACCCGAGTATCCCGCAACGGTCGAACCGGTGGGGTTCTTGTAGCCGAAGCGGGGGGCCGCGGTGGGGCGCAAGATGTTCGAGGCGGTCGAGACGGCGGTGCCGCTGTAGGACACCGAGAACGACGACTGGTCCGCCTTCGCCACGTAGAGCCGACCAGACCCGGTTGCCCCAGCCGAGGCGGAGAATCCGTTGGCGGCGAGCTTCGCCACCAGGTTCGCGACCGAGGCGTCCACCGAACCGCCGATGGTGACCTCGGTGGAGGTTGCCGCCGAGGCCTTCCACGTGAAGACCGTTCCAGCGACCGTCACCGTGTCGTTGGCGACGGGGGTCCCGGCGATGGTGAGCAGCTTGATGTAGGCGTCGGACTGGTATCGGGTCCCGCCGACGAAGACGTTGAACCGGACGTGGCCGGTGTCGCCGTCGATCGCGTAGCACCACAGTGTGGGGCTGCCGAGCACCATCGTGGCGCCGTGGGTGAGGGTCACGCCCGAGAACGCGATGCCGTCGGAGCGCATCAGCGGCGGGTTGCTGCTGGCGTCCGCCGGGCGAGTGTCGACCAGGGCTACGCCGTTGGCCTCCGGGGCGCCCCATACCGCGAACGAGAGGTCTGTCGGGGTGCCGAGGTCGGAGGCTGCCGTGACGCGCTGCTGGCCGCTGAACACCAACGACGGCGGGTTGTCGTCGTGCAGGGGGGCGCCGCCGATGAACTCGCTGTAGCGGCGCGGGTGCACGTAGGCGACCGTGTCGTCGGTGGGCGCCTCATCGAGCACGGTGAGGCGAAGCGACCGACCGCCGGCCGCGTCCTCGGTGTAGATGACGTAGACCTTGCCATCGTGCACGCAGAACTGCGGGTAGGTCTGGTTCACCGACGTCCCAGAGACGCCGAAGCCGGGCACGAAGTCATCGGTTCCCCTACGGGACACGAACAGGGTCGCGTTCTTCCGGCCTGCGGAGTAGAAGGCGTTGACCGAGCCGGGGTCACCGTGAGGGAAGTCGTTGTGGACCATGAGCCAACGCTGGTCGCTGACCTGCTTGGCCGAAGGGCGCGAGACCGGGACCAATAGGTCAACGGGCTGGACGACCGTGAAGGCCATCCGGTTACGCGAGGTCGCAACCAGCAGTGCGGTGTTGTCAGGCAGCGCGGTGACGTTGTTCCGCGAGTAGACGTAGATGTCGCCGTTTGCGGCCTCAACGACGTTCGGCTCCCATGCGGCGTAGTTGCCGTGACCGGCCGGCGGCGGGATCGGGTCAGAGACCTGGATCGAGCCGTCGCTCGAGTCGATGTAGGCGACGACGTTGACCTTCTTGGTCTTGTTGAAGGTCGGTGCGCCGGACGGTGCCTCAGGGTCGATGGTCTGAGAGTTCAGCGTCATCGGGATCGCGACCATGCCGTCGCGCAGCAGGGTGGGGTCGGTCGCAGGGAAGGCGAGCCAGTCGTCCTCCCCGTCGAACTCGGCGTACCGCGACCAGGGCGCGGCCGGCGCCGAGGGCGCGGTCAGGGTCGAGGACAGCCGCATGGTGAGGCCGTCCCACTCGATCTGGTAGTTCGTCCACTTCTGCCCGGCGCCCGCAGCGAGCTTCGACAGGTAGGGCGACGATCCGCGCCACACGACCCACAGCTCGTCACCGACGACAACGGCGCAGGGCTGCCACTCGGCGCCCGTGGTCGCGACGGGGTTGGTGCAGTAGGTAGCGTTGCGGAACGGCTGGAACGACGCACTCCAGGAACCGGGCGCACCTGTGGCTGACGTCTTCACGTGGACGCGGGCGTCGGACGCCCCCTCTGCCCCGGTGGCGTTGGCATCGAAGAACGCCCAGAACTTGCCGTCGAAGAACGTGATGGACGGGTTTCCGGCCCATTTGAAGCCATCGGTCTGTGCCAGGGCGTCGACCAGAGTCTGCTCGGACAGCACGGGCGAGTAGGCCACCATCGGCAGGCGGTCGCTCACGACCCGGTCTGCGATCGTCTTGCGCGCAGCGCGGTCATTTGAGGCGGACAGCGCAGCCCGCGTGATCGGCCCAGCGCCGCCGGTACCGGCCACG
>CAZWRK010000252.1:0-3497 GCA_964635875.1 uncultured Aquaspirillum sp. | reverse complement strand
CTGCTATCCTTTGGGATGCTGAAAAACGAAAGGCGGCCCCGAAGGACCGCCCTGTCTCAGTTCTGTTGGTATTGCCTCCAGCTCGCTATCGTGGCGGGCTGCTGTTACGCGGAGATCGTGACCTCAGAGGCCGCCAACAGGCCCCCGAACGCCGGTATCGCGCTTGGCATCGGCATCGCATTGGCTGCCGGCGTCAGTGCCCTTCCGACGATCTGGTACGAGTTATCGCTTTGGTGGCGAGGATTTATTCGGAGCCGTAGTGCCCAAGAAAGTGAGCCTGCCGAGGAGCGGGATTTGCTGAGCGGCGGGGGCCGACGCCAAACGCTCGAACTCCCGCGCAGCGCGTGGGTCAGTAAGAAGCCGCGCTAGTTTATCGACGTTGCGACCGAGCCGCCAGCGTTCCCAAGTTTCCGTGATCTTCTTTGGAATCTGCGTAATCAGAGACCCCTTGGCAATCGAACCGATTCCGGTTCCGCCTCGAAGGTCCTGCAACATTTCCGCGTTAAATGCAGTCATAGAGCCGGGACGCTGACGTTGGCCCTGTGCCTCCAAGATATTCAGAAAGCGGTCGACGCCACCCCAAACTTTATCGCCATTCGGTAGTGCGCGAATAGCCGCCTCAAGATTGGCGGCCTGCTGTTCGTTGCCGCGTATGCTCGCCGCAAACTTGGCACCCCCGAATTGGTTCTGGCCGCCGATTAGATTTTGCGTTGCCTCGTTGAACGTGCTTTCAAGATGAGCCCGAACAAGATCGCGAGCCACATGGGGGCGGCGAGCGGCGAGTGCTCTAACTGCCTCAGAGATTTCCCCCGCGCTGTTCGGCAGCGGGTTCGGAGGGAATAGCACATTAATGGCCGCTTGTGTCTGGTCCTCCTTAGCGAGTCTGCCAAGCGGCCCCTGCAGCAAGGGTTCGAGATATTTCTGACGCGCCTGTGCCTGTGCGTCGAGGGCTATTGCGTAAGGCCCGGCCACTCCGCCAGTGGCGTCAATAACAGACTGCTTGACCGCATTTGCGTCCTGTTTGAGTCCAGCAGAAACCTGCTGGTTTCGATTCTGAGCGTTTAGTGGACTGGCCGCGTTCTCTGCCGCGTTGTCGAGATATTTCTTTACCTCGTTAAGAACGAGAGAATTATTGTCTGGAAGATTCGCGATGTTCCGGTTTAGCTGCGGATTTGCTCGCACCGCTTTCAGCGCTTTGTCGAACCCAGGAACTGTGTTCTTGATTTTCTGCATGTCCGCAGGGGACAGGTAGAACGGGCGTGCGGCCTGATAGAACGGTTCCGTTGCGTCGTTAATCGCGCGCCGAACGCCGGCAATAATCTCGCCAGACGTTTCCGCCGCCGCTGGTCCAATGGTAGAAGGCCGCTGCGTCGGCACCGGCTGCACTTGGTCAACAACGCCGGTAAATGCCGCTGCGTTGTTATTAGGACGCTGTGCGAAGAAATCCTTTAGCTGCCCCTGCCCCTCGACCACTCGCTGCAAGTCGGCAATTCGCGTTGCGCCGTTCGTTACATGCTGCAATGCTTCTGCGCGGGTAATGGGGGTACCAAGCTGACGCGCTTCATTGAACAGTGCTTCAGCCGCCTGAATCTGCTGCTGGCTTGCGCCGCGCGTATATTGGTTTACGGCTCCCGCTACGGACGGGCGCGTAAGAAGTGATGCGGCGGTCGCCGGGGCAACCGCGCCAAGCGCCCTCGCCCAAGGTTCGGCCCACGTTCCCTGCGTTAACTGACCTGCGCCCTCGCTCACTAGTCCGGGAATCGCAGCGAACTTGATAAAGTTCTTTACCGGACCTCCGGGCCCGAGCGAACCGGGGACAAACTCTGCAACCGTGTTCGCGTATTTTCCCGGCGTGGTCTGCGGGCGGTACAGTTCGCCCGTGACGTTATCCTCGACCGCCTTTGTCAGTTCTTTATTGTCAGGCGCAAGGTCGCCCATCGGGTTAATGACCGAAAGCGCGGTACGCACGCCCTTAATCGCATCCGGGTGCATCCCGGCCTTTTCGAGCCAGCCAGAAACCGTGTCGATAATTTCACGCGGCATCGTTGCTGTCGCAATAGCGCCACGCGCCAAGCCGGCCGGGATTGTCTTTAGAATATCCTCGGTGACAGTCGGCTGCTGTTGCTGCTGCGCTGGCGCGTAGTCGGCCCAAGGCACGCCTGTTGGTGTGGCGGCCTGCGTGTTAGGTCGTACCGTTACGCGAATATCGCTAGGGCGATCCTGAAAATCTTCCCAAGGCCCCGGCATTTATTGTGCTGGCTCCCAAGAGTTCTGATCGGCGGGGTTACCACCCTTGTAGCGATATCCCTTGCGTACTTCGCCAACTTGCGGAGCAGCAAGGCGTTGCTGTGCTTGCGGCTGCTGCTGATTGGTCTGCGCCTGCGGGAATAGCGGGTTCTGCTCTGCCTTCTGCGCGAGATAATCCTGGAATCCGGCGTCGAGCTGCCCCTTGTTTCTCGCCTTGTATTCCCGCGCCCATTGAGCGATTTGCACCTTGCGCTGCTCAACCTTTATGGCGTTGGCAATGATTTGCTTGTTGCCCTGCGGAGTGTTGCCGAGGTTCGGGCCGGTTTGCTGCAACCAGTCGCGGTCAGAGTTCGAGATCGCGACACCGAGCGAACCACCCGTCGCGTCGAGAACGGTCTTGTTCGATAGCGCGAGGAACAATTCTCCCTCCGGCACGCCCTCAACATTAACGCCCGCGCCCTTCAGCATACTCTTGACCCTGAGCATCGTGTAGCCACCCGTACCCGTGTAAAGGTTCGGGTTATCGAGCAAGCGGTTCATTGTGGTCAGAGTAGAGATTGCGTTGGTCGCGTTCTGGCCTGATTTCTGGATTTCAAAGTCGCTCTTGGCATTTAGTTCTGCAAGAGACTTCGCGTACTGATTATCACCTGTGTTGATGACGTTATTGATCTTCGGAGCAGAGGCGGTTTTAATCGCGATCTTCCAATCCGTGAACGACTTGTCACCGCCCTGATTGCGATAGAGATTGTATTCCTTGATCTCGTCGGTCGTTTCGGGCTGCAGCATCTTCGCGGTCTGTGCGAACTGAGCCGCGCCCTGCAAGTCACCCGCGCGAATTAGCTGCGTAAGTCCAGCCTTTGCATCCAGATTACCGTCAGGACCAGTAGCAAGTTGCTCGAGCACGCTGCGGCGATTGCTCTTAATCGCCTGCTGCTCGCCGCGATCATAGCCTTGCTGATATTGCGGGACCCAGTCCTTGCCGAACCCGCCAGCGAGTTGCCAAAGTATGCTATCGGCCATTAGCGAATACCGTTCCAAGGATCATTAACAGTCATCGACCCACCACGACCAAACGGATTCCATGCCCCCGCGCCATATAGATTGCCGCCAAGGTTCAGTGCGCCGCCGATCAGGTTGCTCAAGATCGAGCCGCCAGCCAGCGAGGCGTTCGCAATCGCGTTGCCTTCCGCCGTATTGGCGTTAGAAACAAGACCAGCGGTGTTATAGGCAGAGCCAGTAAGCGTGTTCGC
>CAZWRK010000251.1:0-3512 GCA_964635875.1 uncultured Aquaspirillum sp. | reverse complement strand
CGTCTAGCAAGTTGGGGAATGTAACTATAGTTACCGCGCTTCTCCCGTCTTCGTCCCTCTCTCAGTTTGGCCTCACCTCTCGCCCCTTTCCGTCATGAAAAAACCCGCACTAGGCGGGCTGGCAAGAAGGTTTTTCTCTCTATGTAAGTTTTTCTCTGTATTGCTTCTTGGCTGAAGGATTAGGGTCTGGCAGGTGGGTCAAAATGAGGGGGGTTGCTGGCGCGTTGACCATAAAAAAACGGACGTTAAAACACGTCCGTTTGGCTTGCTGGCGAGTTGCTTTATTCGTCTGGTGGATCGCCTTCATCTGACTGCTCAGAAGGGGGTACAGCCCCCATCAGTACATAGAACGAACCCTTGTGCTTGATTTTATGCGTCCATCTGGTTTCGCTTTTGGCAATGTATCGTTTTAGCCAGCCTGCACCGTGCAACACGCTTATCACCTTGCCCTCATCGAAGCCTTTGCAGATTTCCGCTCTAAAGATAGACGGTACGATGTAGAAGCTATCCATGCTGTCTATGCCGAATGAGCCTTGACCAAGCTTTTTATAGCCTGCCAGCTCCACAGTGGTAGCGTCCTGCCTGCCTGTGGGATAGATAACGAAGCGATGCGAGTTGGCGAACTGCTGCATGAATGCGGTGGCGTTCTCCATGATCTTTCGGTCTTCAAACTTCCCTGTGCCACCTTCACGTTCTAGCCATGCATCGAAGCATTGCTTAATGGCGGGTAGGGATGCGCCTTGCTCTAATCCCGTAATGCCATATTGCGCGGCCAGCTCAAGGGCCGCCGAAACCAAAGCAAAGCGCATGGCTACGGTGCGGGCTTGGCCGTTCACGTCGGGCAAGGTCGCCATAAAGTTGGTGATGGCTTGGTGGGCTTCTTCAATTGCGTTCGGGCGCTCTAGCAAGGCACTCACAAATGCGTTCCCTGCCGTGCCGTGATACTGGTCAATAGCCTGCTTAAGGTACTCGCTCAGGGCGCTACCCGTGTCGAACCCATGCACGGTATCAAATAGGCCAAAGCCTTTGCCTGCATCCGACTCAATCGACGGAAGGCGGGCAGCTTGGCCTGCATTCCAATCGGTCTTGGTGGCCTGCAAAAAGCCCTCTAGGGACTTCTCACCATTTGAGAGAACGAGTGTATTCCAGCGTTGAATCTCTCGGTTTCCGCCTTCTACCGCGCCTTGCGCTTTGCTGATTCCGTTAAAAATTTGGTAAACCGTTTTTGAGACGTGGTGCGGGACGGCTTGGCCGATCTCATCCAGAGACAAAAAGCCATCATTGCGGGCGCTTGCGAGGTTTGAGAAGCCTAAGCTCGTTCCAGCCCATGAGACCTTTAGCACTTCGGGGCATCCCCACACCGACAAGGCGACGTTGTTCGCCGTACTTTTGCCGTCTCGGGAGTCCCCAAACAAATGAAAACCGCCGGATTCCAGACCGAGCAAGGACACCAAGGGCGCAGCAAGGGCGGTGCCGACGGCAAGGCATAGACGGCTATTGCCTGCCATATAGCGGGCAACATGGGTTTGCCAGTCCTCAAGGGTGCCGGACGCATTAAAGCCCTTGGCTTGGCTTCTATCGCCCTTATAAATCACCCGCTCCGGCTGTGTACTGTGGCTAATAATGTCGCCATTCGGCAGAACATAAACCTGTTTGCCAATCCATCCTGCTTGCTTGGCCACGGTGAACTTGGTCTTTTGGCCTTCGGTTTGCAGGTAGTCGGCCAGTAATTCACGCTTGCGCCGGTTAGCCAAGATCGCAATACCCATACCTTGCAGCCTTGACCAGTTGTTCCCGATCTCACTCATGGGGATGGCGTCGGTTTTTCGCTGGCGCGTAAGGCTGTCAGTCCACGTGATTACGCGGTAATACTGTCCGGCATCGTCGATGCCTTGGCCGATCAGGGCGATTTCGTCAGAAAGCCGCATAGGGGCCTTAAACGTCGGGTTATTCCCTTCTTTGTCGGTCTCTACTGCGATGTAAAATACCCCTTGCCGTGTGCATTCGTAATACGGGCTAGGGGTCATCGGCACAAACTCGGTGATGCCTTCGGGGGCTAGGGGTGTTGATATGGTGGTCATACTCTAGCCCCTTCTCTTTGGGCGTTCTGCCTTCTGTTCAATTCGTCTAGGGCATCATCGCCAACCTCTTGGGGCTGCCATAGATGCACCTTTAACCCTGCTTGAATCCCGCGAATGCCTAAACGATGGGCCGCTTTAAATCCGGTTTGGCTGAGGTCGTTATCTGCCACGACATACAGGGTTTTAAGCGATGCCGGAAACGCGACATTCTCCATTCCCCATGCGGTTGCGCAGGCATAGACCGGCAAGCCAAACAGTTCACGCACGGCCAGCGCCGTCTCAATTCCTTCGCATACGGCTAAACCGCTCTTTTCAGGGTTCAATGGGTACAGCTTGATTGCAGCGCCCTTAAGGCTGCCTTGATAGCGGCTTTGCATCTTCTTGGCCGCAAGTGGCTCGCCGTCATCAGGATGCAGGGCAGAAAGCTTGCGGTAGTCGCCTTGGCCATCCGGCTCTAAATACGTCTTGTGCAAGCCCACGAGATCCCCTTGTTCATCATGAATGGCGGCAATCATGGCCGGATAACGCGCCAGCAATGCCACACCTTTGGGCTTGGTGGTGTACCAATACGGCAGGGCAGGGTGATAGAACAGGTTTTGCAGGTCAGAAGCGATGACCGGCCAATCTAGCCCCCTTGCCATCAGATAACGCGCTACAGGGGTGCTCTCGGTCACGGGCTGGCATTCACTAAGCAAGGCGAGAAGCTTGGGCTGTTCGTCGGTGCGCTCGATGCGCGGGGGCGTGGTTGGGGCTGGCGCGGGGGCGCGGTATGGGGCGGATGTTGACCGATCCAAACCAAGGTAAATCGACACGTCTTTGACCGCACTGGCGAAGTCATAGCCATGCACCAGCATCAGCAGATCAAAGCCACTACCGCCATCAGGGGTGCATTGGTTGCAGATAAAGCCGCCATTGCCCTCATAGTCAGTAAAGCGGTAACGGTCATGGCCTCCGCAGTGCGGGCAAGGGCCATGCTTTTGCGTGAGGTGGTCGCTGTTCACCCCCATTGCTTGCAAAATGTTCGGCCAATTCCCGTGCGCAGCTTGGCGGATGGTGTCCAAGGAAGGGCGAGGGGTGTTCATGCCTGCTGCCCCCCTGTTGGTGCATTGACGTTGTTGTCACTACGATGATTAAGCGCCTTGTATGCAATCGCTTGGGCCAGCGTTCTAGCCGTGCGGATCAGGTGGCCGGTCAAAAATTGGGTTTCGGTGGCTTTGCTACCGTCGTCGCCATCTTCGTAAATCACGGACAGATAAAACAGCTCGTTCGCTGCACCCAAAATACCTTTTAGCTCGTCGATTAGGTCACTCAATTCTGCGTTTTCAGCGACTTTATAAACGGTGTTATCACCGCAAAGTCTAATCAGGGCGTAGGTGTTGTTTTTCATGCGGCACCGGCTTTCAGCAAGCAAGGCAACACAGAAGGCAAGGC
>CAZWRK010000250.1:0-3517 GCA_964635875.1 uncultured Aquaspirillum sp. | reverse complement strand
ACTACTGCTGGGGGATGGGCTAGAAGACGGGCTGCTCGATGGGGACGCCGATGGAGAACTAAGGGCCGTTACAACGAAGTTATCGAGCGTGTTTGCACGCAAGTCATCGGTACTATCGAGCATCTCTGTGCCACCGCCCGCCGCCAATCCAGCGGTTCCAGCAGCGCTAATAGCTGAATCAGTCGCAGACGCTACAGAAACACCATCGTCATATACAGTGAGCGATGTACCGTTTACCGTAAACTTGACAACCGACCCATCAGCGGGTGGGTCAAACGCTGATCCTAGGGCAGTAAACGTACCGGATACTTTCTTGTAGATACGGCAGGTTCCCGTTCCGTTCTGGTCATCAATCCGGGCGGCGTAGAAGTTGTCTTGGTCTGCTAGACGAGCAAGGAGCCAGAAGCCACTACCACCACTGATATTCAGGGTGGTCATCGTGATCTCTACCGAGTAGTTCGCCCCAGGGTAACTACCATTCGCAGAGTAGATCGCACCACTATTCAGCGTCGTACCGGTGGGTGTACAGGTGTTGCTACTGATTTCAAAACCCTTGCCCGCTGTCGTTTGCCACACAACCGACCAGCTCGTACCAGTATCCGGTGTGTGCGACTCTAAATGCTTATTAGAGTCTGTGAATGTATCGTTGAAAATCGCCATCAGTTACTCCAATCCGGAACAGGAGCAAACCTATCAATCAGCCACTGCAGCGTTCGCGTTGCTTTTGGCCACCTGTCTTCTAAGAAGATATCCCTGAAGTACTGACGTGTCTGTTCAATCTCTTTTTCTTTCGCGGGCCAGGGGAAGCTAAAGTCACCTCCTTGGGTGCGAAACAAATGGGCGTACCATGTTCGGCGGTTACAGATTACTCGTCCACCAGACAGCCAGGTCTTCAGTGCAACCTCGCTCCCCTGGTGGCCCCAGTTGCCCGCGTTCTCGTCGCAAATATCCAGCTCCCAGTATTTTTCCCTGGTCAGCATGAAGCAGGATCCCTGGAGGCTCATCGTCTCTACCAGGTCGCCGACTTGCCTCCCTTTGTACTCTCCCCAGTATTGGAAGTGGAGCGTCTTATCGAAACGGTACGCCGTGCTATTCGGGCTTTTCTTGGCGTACCAAATCACGTCCCGAATCGTTTCCTTACCACACTCCTTGCATGGCCCGGATGGGCCCTGGTATCGGCGATGGCCGTCCTCGCACACCCAATCGAAGGCGTGAAGGTTCTTCATCACAGGCACCATCGTCACGTTATCGCCGGTCTCCTTGAACGCCTCTAGCATCTTGCGGTCGAAGCCTTGGTCAAAGGAGCAATGGGCATCCATCTTCATCACGTACTTGGCCTTTGAAATTGCAGCGAGCCGGTTGGTCATCGCCCGTTGCCCGATTGGCTCGCCGGTATGCAGAACCGTGACTCTTGGATGATCTTCAATCACTGGATCAGCCCAGGAGCCATCAAGACCGACCAGTATCTCGGTATCTGACTCGATATGCTCAAGAATGTCCTCAATCGTGCGCTTGAGCCACATTTCATTGCGAGCTGGGATAAGTAAACTTAAAACTGGCATTGCATTTCCTTAACCAACACGGTATGATATTCAGTATGAAAACATGTAGAATCGGAACCTGTGAAAATATCCCTGAGAAGGGAAGGGTCTGTCAAAAACACTGGTCTAGATGGGCTAGACATAAAAGCTTCGATATATCTCCGAATTGGAGAAACTTGAAGAAAGGTCAGGCGTGTCTTACGCCACTTGGTTATATGAGAATCAATATCGATGGTAAGAGAATCTTGGAGCATCGATATATAATGGAGCAAAGTATTGGTAGAAAACTTACTAAAGACGAACGAGTACACCATATTAATGGCAAGAAGAATGATAATCGAATAGAGAATCTTAAGCTTTGCACCAATAATAGTGAGCACTTTAGAAAGCACCACAGTCGATGGCGTCCTGATAGAAAGGTTCCTCCATATTCTCCTGAGCTGATAGGAAAAATCCTTGGAAGAATATCCGATCCTAAGGGCGAGTATTCTGAATGTTTCTGTGGCCTGCCAGTTGACTCCAAAAACCTCTGTACCAGACATTATTGTTGGGCACATAGACATCGCTTTACTGGTCATAGATAAAATGCTCAGTTCCATTTCGTCACGTCGATCGTGTTGCTGAGCACCGAGGTATGCGGCTTGCACTCCGTCCAGTCATAGCGGTATTTGAAGTGCGGGAATACTCGGTTGTAGTGGTAGTGTTCTTCCTCTTCAGGTTCGGTGTCGTGCATGATAATTAGGTCGGCGTTGGTGAACCGGAGCACGTCATCGCCACGCTGCAAGCCCTGTTCCCACGGTTTCCGACCGATCGTGTGGTCGATGAACACCACCGACCAGTGGCGGTCGTAGTCGACGTCGGTATCCCAGTGCTCTACCTTGTGCACTTTGTGGGTGTAGGTTTGGAACTGCCGTGCAAAGCGATAGTAGTCGGGATCGTTCTCGAATGTCACGAGTTTTCTCCCCTGGCAGAGCCAGTGCAACAGGGGTGTGCTGTTGAAGCCAGCGCCCATCTCGCAAACGTCGCCGGTCGTGAGTGGTATAACCTTGAGCAGAGTCGGGATATGTGATCCTGACTGCTTGTAGTTCGGGCTGATTCTCATGCGTACCTCTTGATTAAATCCTCAGCCCTACCCCAACGCGGGATGTCGTAGGCTTTCATCGGGCCGAGTTCCTTGTGCTTCCGATTCTGTCGATCTTCTGACGCGTCACCGCCATGGTTGATCTGCACCAGTCCGATCTTGGAATGCCACTCAACTGACTTTCGTAGGGTCACTCCGAGTTTCTTTTCTACGTTGTGCCGTCCCAGCTCTCCCACCCATGCCCAGCCGTTCGGGTTCTTGGCAAACCGTTCCTCCAGCGCTTCGATGAGCAGCTCCCGTGGAGCGATCAGCGAGCAGTTGCTTTTCCGGTTTCTCCATGAGTATGTCGGTGTCCCCCAGGTGAACAGTGCCCATCGATGCTGGTTGTATGCGAATGTGTCCATATCCGGCCGGTAGTAGAAGTGTTCAATCGGGTAGAGCACGTCGTCCTCGATCACGGCGACATATGGTGTATCGCACCGCTTCGCTCCTTCGAGCATCCGCTGGTAAATCATCTGCTCACCCATCTTCTGTTCATCTCGGAGCACGATCTTCGGATATGGGAGGCTTTGGAGCATCTGTTCGTGGAACTCCACCCACTTCGCAGGGCGTTCACCGGCCGTCACGAACAGGAGCGTCAGGTCGTTCATAGCGTCCTCGTGTGGTAGCGGTTGACCGGTGTCTTCCGGCTCAAGGTATGGAACAGTCCGAACGGGTTGGTGTCCACGTCGCCGCCCTCGCAATACTTGCCGTTCGGGAACATGTAGAGGATCGGCCGATTGTCGTAGCCGACCAGATGATCGAAGTGTCTGATCTAACCGTCTTCGTATAATTTCCTCCCCACCTTCGCAAAATCGCCGTCCTCGCGCGGCGGGTACGTGTTCCCGAGTCGATC
>CAZWRK010000249.1:0-3616 GCA_964635875.1 uncultured Aquaspirillum sp. | reverse complement strand
TCATAACCCAAAAAGCTCAACGTCCGGCTTTGAATGTCGCCCACGGACTTTTCCAAAACCCAGTCGCCCCCAAGCTGCGCTGCACCTGTCAAATTTTCTGATGCCGCAATATCAGCAGATGTAATCTTTGATAATTTTTGAATAAAATCAACGCCATAACCCCCATCTGCAATTTGACAGCCATAAAGCATCAAATCGCCCTCTGGTGCTAAATAGGAAGCGATTTTGCTCAGCGCGGCGGCGTAATGGTCAAGATTCCCAGCCTCTAGCACTGTTGCGCCGAGCTGAATTTCCCCACTGCGGCCATGACTGATCAGGTGGATAGTATTGACGCTGCCTTCAGGGGTACCAGACAAATAGTCTGCCATTTGCGATAAGCCGTCTTCGGCGGCATTGAGCATGACGACATCCGCCCCGACCGGGGCCTCACGGACGAATGTTTGCCAATCGTTGATGCTCTCCGAGATGAAAATAACTTCATGATGTGCAGCGTCGCGTTCCGGTGTGACCTCGGCGGGCAGTTGCGCATCAACTTCATGTGCGTTTTTTAATAAAAAATCATTTTTATAAGATAAAGGGATTTTTTCATTTAAATTTTTTGAAATTGACATAACAAACCCCCGCAACTGTTCAACAGACCGTTGTTTTAGTTAATTTTTAATAAAAATTAGAGGCCAATAATATTGAGCTCTATCGCCCGCGAAATCATTTGAACCCGTGTGTTGGCGTTCAATTTTTCACGTACATTTTTCAGATGGAACCGAACGGTTCGGACGTGAATACCAAGCCGCCAAGCAATTTCCGCATCGGCAAAGCCTTGGGCGGCTAAATTAAGGTTTTGAATCTCTCGTGCCGTCAGCTCGGCTGAGCGAGGCTTTGGCTGAATGTCGAGCAAGCGCATCACAGCTTCATGCAGATAACAGCTGAGTAAATGCCCGTAGGGCATGGATGCAACTGACTCCGCAAAGCACACATCGGCATCGCCAGGTTTGGCATACCCGAACCCTGCAACATCTTTGTGTTGCGTCACAATCGGGCACGTCACACCAGCAGAAATGCCAAACTGTTTAGCTTCCTCATACATTTTTTTCGCTTTAGGTTCAGAAAACGTGGCGCTCGACCACGGCAAGGGGTAATGGTGTTGACGAATATGCTTTGCAGTAGGATCTATTAAGTGGTAATCCATTTGGATATAGCGTTCCAGCCATTCCATTGGATAAGTCGCCACATAAAACAACCCAAAACCATCTCGCTGCGTGGGATCTTGTTGGCTCAACAAATACATGTAGTGTTTAAAGCCCAGCCTTTCGATAATGTCTTGAGCTTCCCCCTTAAGCTGCTCAATCGTTTCTGCATTTAAGACGCGTAACATGGCCTCATAAAGATTTGCTTTCATTCTATTCCTCGATATTTCAAGGGAGTGTCATGGAAAAAATAACAAAAAAAACTGTCACCAGTGACAGTCCATGAAGGCCATTTACAATAAAATGACAAAAATAATAAATTTATTTTTGAAAAAACAATTTTTTTAGAAAAATCTACAAACGCTCTCAGATTTCTCTCTTTTTTCTCTCAAACCCTCTCATTCACTGCGCGCAAAAAAAAGCCAAGTTCCTATAGGAACTTGGCTTTTTAGGTCTCAAAGAAAAGTTTAATCTCGGGTGTAGATCACTTCCCAATCCCCGTCATCGTCGTCGTCCCATTCTTCGTCATCTTCTTCTTGGAAGTCTGGGTTGGGTTGTTCGATGTCGCCGCGCAAGGCCGCGAGTAGCGCGCGCAAGTCGGCGGGCAGGCGAGATTTCCAGCTCATGGTTTCGCCGGTGACCGGATGCACCAGCGAAAGCTCGCAGGCGTGTAACGCTTGCCGCCCTAGGGCACGAACGGCATCGGCGATGTCGGTGCCCGACGCGTGGCGCGGGTTGCCGTAGGTCGGGTCGCCCGCCAATGGATGGCCCGCTTTTTTCATGTGAACGCGAATTTGGTGGGTGCGGCCGGTTTCGAGACGGCATTCGATATAGCTATGCGTCGCAAAACGTTGCAGCACACGCACATGGGTCACCGAGGGTTTGCCCCCAAAATGCACCACCGCCATGCGTAGCCGATTGTTTGGATCGCGGCCAATCGGAACATCGATCACACCGTCATGCGCAACGACACCATCGGCAATGGCGCGGTAGACGCGCTTGACCGTACGGGCCTGTAATTGGCGCACCAAATCGGTCTGCGCACCAATGGTTTTCGCCACGACCATCAGTCCGCTGGTATCCTTGTCTAAACGATGGACGATACCAGCACGCGGAATATGGGCCAATTGGGGCGCATAGTGCAAAAGACCATTCAATAAGGTGCCGGACCAATTACCAGCCGCGGGATGCACCACCAGCCCGCAGGGTTTATCGATGACGAGAATCGCGTCATCTTCATAAACCACTGGAAATTCAATGGGTTCAGCAACAAAAGACTGGTCTTCTGGTAGTGCGGGAATCTCGACAGAGATGGTTTCCCCGCCGTACATTTTGAGGCGTGGACTGGCAATTTTGCCGTCCACTGTGACGCGATTATCGTCGATCCAGCCCTTGATTCTCGTACGGGAATAATCGGTAAACAAGCTGGCTAATGCCTGATCGAGGCGTTGTCCGGCAAGTTCGTGTGGGATTTGAACGACACGCGGTTCTGAGAACTCGCTATAATCGCCCGAATTGTCGATGGGTTCAGTCATGAAACACTTCGTTGTAGCAATGCTGATGGCGGCCGGAGTAGCGGCTTGCTCTTCTACTTCCGGACCAAAGGATGAAACACGCGGCTGGCCCGTAGAACGGTTATATGCCGAGGCGCGTGAAGAATTAAACAGCAGTAATTATACCAGTGCGATCAAGCTCTATGAAACGCTTGAAGCAAGGTTTCCGTATGGGCGTCATGCACAGCAAGCCCAAATGGACCTCGCTTTTGCGCATTTCAAGGATCAAGAACCCGCATTGGCGCTGGCTGCATGTGATCGATTCATCAAACTTTATCCAGCACATCCGAGTCTTGACTATATCTTGTATCTCAAAGGGCTAGTCAATTACAACGATGATGGTGGAATTTTCGCCAAGATGGCCGGTCAAAATCGCGCTGAGCGCGATCCAAAAGCCGCGCGCGAGGCGTTCTTTGCGTTTAAAGAATTGGTCACTCGATTCCCAGACAGCAAATATAGCGCAGATGCCTTGCCAAAAATGGAATTACTGGTCAACGGCCTCGCAGAAAATGAACTGTTTGTGGCCCGTTATTATATGAAGCGTGATGCTTACTTGGCTGCGATCAACCGCGCCCAGCAAGTGATCAAAGAATTCCCGAGCACAGCCTTTGTCGAGGAATCTCTCGCAATTATGGTGTCGGGCTATGACAAGCTGAATATGACCAAGCTGCGTGACGATACCCGCCGCATCTTGGCCGCCAGCTATCCCGAAAGCCCTTACCTGACCAAAGAATGGGAAGCGAAACAGATCCCGTGGTACCAAGTCTGGTAAGGTCAGCCTTCACACCCCTCAAAACCGCCCATGAATTCATCGGGCGGTTTTTTTGCGTCTGGAAACAGCAAAAGCGCTTTGATCCCCCCTCACCCCCGCTGCCGACT
>CAZWRK010000248.1:0-3690 GCA_964635875.1 uncultured Aquaspirillum sp. | reverse complement strand
AGGCTCGACATTAGCCGGCTCATCAAATTTTTCATGAATTTCTGAGAAGTCTTTAATCTGATATCTACCTTTAACAAAAAGTTTATTAGGTTCAATTTTATATGCTTGCCCATCTTTATTTGAGTCTAAATCGATAACAACCGATTCCCCAGTATTAAAATGAGTAGATAGTGACATTGGGTTTAAAAGCACCAATCCATATCGTAATGTTCCTCGTTGTGTAATATAGGAATAAAAACCTGATTCGGAAGGATTAGAATAAGATTCTAAATATTTAAATAACCCAATTTTTGATTTTTCTTCTTCAGCTCGTTTATCTATAAGAAGATAACCATTTGTTAATAGATCTAATTTTTCTACTTCAGATAACGAAGCACATTTTGAATGACCTGGTTTAACAACTTCAATCTTTGAAACTGGTGTTTCTTTTTTAATTTTTGGTGTGGCAATTGCTGTACCAATTTTATTTAAATCATAAAATCTTAATACTGATTCAGTGAACTCATCATTATCTTTAAATAACTTATAAAAAGCTTGTTTAACAACTAAAGGACCAGCTTCTACAAAATGCATTAGGTCTGTGTATTGTGTAGCTTTCGCGGCTTTTGTAAAGGATGAAACTAACTCCAATTTTTCGTTATCCGTTAGCATATCTTTAAAAGCGGCGGTTTTTGGAGGACGAGATAAAGCATCTAGTTTAACGGGTGTTAATCGCTGATTGATTTCGTTTCTATTTTCTTTAGACTTATCTCCTATTCCTGTAGCTTCATCTTTCAAGAACAGCTCTGCAAAGTCTTCATTTAAAGGATAGAATTGTTCATTATTTTTAGAATATAAAAGATCAATTCCTTTCACAGTTCCGTTAATAAAGAAAGCCGGTACAAACATCATTTGTCCGTTATTTGACTTGAAGCCAAACACTCCTAAGGCTTTAGTTTTGTCTTCATTATTATTAACAATTTCAAAACCTACTAAAAATGGTAATAGGTTATGTAACTTTTCTTGAAGACGTTCGTAAGCTAACTGGAAAAAGGATTGTTCAAACTCTTGATCCGGGCTATTTGCTATCTTCCTTAAAATATTTTTATAGATCGTCTTATTTGTCATACTAGTATATTAAAGATAATTATTGTAAAGATCAACCTAAATTAATCATCTTCTACAAAATCAAATTCATGATCGTCTTCGGCTGTGTATTCGTATTCTCCTCGTTTCTCTCCAAATCCTACACCGTAGCTAAGGCCTAATATAGGACTAGGCCCTTTTAAATTTGCAGTTAGTCCACTGTTCACTCCCTTAATTAATCTTTTTTCCAAATATGATGAATATAATTGATGTGCCCAATCTGGAACTTCGCCAGGAACATCAAGTAAACGTTGCATTTCTGGTTGAAAGTGTGGTGGATTATCATTAACAAGTACAGAATTAACTTTATGACTTTTAAGCATATTAATCATATTACTTGTCAGTCTAGTACCAATAGTGAGATGTAAAACAGGTTCTTCTAGATATTTGCCTAATGCAGTATCTATACGCATTTGTTTAGAATCGTTTCTTGGTTTATAACTTTTTTCTATAGATTGATATGTCACAACTGAATCAGGTAAATGATCACCTAATCCATCTGGATGGGTAACACGAACATGATCAATAGCGGCTCTTGCAATAATATCGAAGTTTCTACGGTTTACACCCATTCCGGCTTCAGCGAATGCTTTATGCATTACATCTGAATAATGTTTTCTCCCTGCTCCAATGCCTTTATGTTTAACAATGTCTGCTGGATTTACAATACCATCAGATAAAATATCTCCTGCTTCAACTTTATCGCCTTGGGAAACATTTAAAGAAAATCCAGAAGGAATATATTCTTCTACTTCTTTATTCACACCTTTAATTTTAATATAATAACCACCTTGAGGAGCGGTTCTGATATTAGAAATGATACCATCAATATCTGCAACACCTGCTTTATTTTGGAAAGTTGATGGAATATTTGCTAATTGTTGAATTAGTTTAAAGCCAGTAGCAACTGTTTTTCCTAAGGCTGCAGCACCAGCAGTATGTTTAGTATTTAACTGTCCTTGTGCTAAAGGTTCGCCTAACGCTGTCGCCGCTGTAACACCAAGATATGAACCAATTTCGGGTAACCGTCCTTTTTCTCGTTTTCCAGCACATAATTGACATATTGCCCAAGAGTGAGAGTTACGTGAAGATTGACAAGTCACTGGTGAACGTAGAATTATTTCTTTAATGCCTTTTTCTCTCAGATCCGAAAGCATTACGGCTGTTACTTCATTATTTTTATTATACTTTCCAACAGGATGAGCTAAATACGATCCAATCATTTCTCTGTCATCAGTTGAGTAAGGCATTCCATTATTTGTGCCGCAATCGTGTTCTTCGATTTTAATAGGCATCGCTGCTCTAGATAACTGCTTGGAGAAGTAGCCGGAGTCAGCAATGGATAATTTTGTTGCGATCGCTCCTTGTCGAGTACCATAACTATGAGCGAGATATTCAGGAATAGTTAATCCTTCTGCAAATGAATGCTTAACTGGAAAATCTAATAATGGCCTACCCTTTTCATCGTTAACTAAAATAGAGGCGCCAACGGTTTGACGATACTGCTGCATTGAACCGCGTGACCCTGAAGTAATAACTTTTGCCAGTGTGTGATTTTTTTTAATTCCTGCAGCCATCAATGCGTTTTCAAAATCTTTAGTGAATTTAGTATATAATTCAATAAGTTTGATTTCTTTTTCCTTTTTTGATCCTAGACCATTTTTTATTTTAGAAATTTCTTTCTCTAATTCTTTAAATCTCTCTTCTTTATCATCAAGAGGAGTAAGATCGTTTAATGGAACGGTGGAACCTTGTCTCGTTGAAACTTCGAATCCCAAACGAGCTAGTCTTGTTACTGCATCTCTATATTTGTCTGAATCTCCTTCAGATAGTTTTTGAAAAAGGCCAGCAATTCCTTTTTTGTCCATAACATTTCCAGATACATATGATTTTAATGCATCTGGGACGTTACTTTTTAAAAGCAGTTTACCTACAGTTGTTACTTCAGCCATTGTATTTCTTTACAAATACTTCCCAATAATTCGCCAATTTTTGAACAGTAACTGGTGAATTAGACGGAGTAGTTTCTGCCATTACAGGCATGTTAAGTTTTTTTAATTCTTGAGCTTTTTCAATAGCATCTTCTACTTCTAACTCTTTAAATGAATTTTCCAAAATTTTTCCTTCTTGATTTTGGATATCATCGTTTGTTGGATTTTCTGTATCAATCACATCGCCATCTACAGTTTCAGTATTTTTATCCTCTGTAGAACCTTTTTGCTTTTGTTGTAGGATTGCCATCACTTCCTCAGGTTTTACCTGATTAGTGTCTAATGCCAGTTTAAGCATTAAAGGTAACAATGTTTCGATATCCATTACATACCTCCTCCACCAGCTTGTGGATTTTTACCAGACATGTCAGGTGGTGCACTGTATAGTCCGCCACCTTGCATACCACCTTGTTGCGCAGCTTGCTGATCCATTGCGGCTTGTTGTTGCTCCATTTGCATTTTTTGCTCTTGGGCCTGCATCTTTTGGTTATGCTGACCAGCGAGTTGTTTAACTTTAAATAAAGCTTCTGACGCGCCTCCTTTAGATGTAATATCCATGAGTTCTCGAACAGAT
>CAZWRK010000247.1:0-3712 GCA_964635875.1 uncultured Aquaspirillum sp. | reverse complement strand
TGGATCCAGTCCTTGCCATTCCCGTCGTACGACTCGGTGACAGTGACAGGAAGGACCATGGACCGGTTGATGTAGTTCAGGACAACGCGACTGACCTGCGTGATCATCCGGCCGAGGAGGACGTCCTCTCTGTTACTCGAGATGTTCAGCCAGCTCTTCACAGCGGCCAGAGACACGAGATCAGTCGCATTCATGCCAGTGTCCTCAGATCACTTCTGGGCAGTAGGAGCCTTCTGCTCCTCGGCCTTCTTTGGCTCCTCGACCTTCTTCGGAGGCTCGGCCCTCTCCGTCGGGAACTCGACGACGAGCTTGGAGATCCTCTCCCAGAAGGCGACCTTCCGCTCGTCCGGAACGGAGCTGATCGCGAGCAGCTGCTCGTTGGACAGATTCTCCGCGACAGCACGGGCGCCATCGACAAAGTAGCGAACGAGACCCGAGCGGGAGGTGTCCGTAGGACTGCCGTCGTCGCGGGTGAATCCGTGAGCCTCCAGCGTCTCGACTAGGCTGGGCGTCACCTCGACGAATCCGTCTCTTATCTCGAGCCCAACGCCCTCGATGGACATCGAGCTGCCCCTTCCGGGCGGTGCCTTCATCCTTACCATTGGTTCTCTCCATCCTCTCTGTTAACGGAGGCGTCCTCAGGGAGAGACGCCTCCGGTCGCGACAAGGCCGAGGAGGTGAAACCTCGGCGCGACGCCTTCACCCGTTCGCAATGTTCGTGATGACGCCCATTGACGGCGGGAAGTAGTGCTGGAGCACCTCGTCAGTATAGACGCCGTACTCGTACTTGCGGGTGCGCAGCGGCCACTCGATCTGGTAGTAGTCCTGACGAGTGCGGATCTGGATCACGTTACCCACGCCGGACAGCGGGTAGGGGATCGTCCTCGAGGTGAAGAGGATCGTGCCTGCCGGCATGTTCGGGTGAACACGGATGTCCAGCGTCTGGCCACCGCCCATGGAAAAGCGGTTCAGGTACGTGCGCACCATGATGCCGCCGCCGATGGCGTCCTGCACCGCGTTGAAGACGAAGCGCTGAGCAGCGTTGCTGCTGCCGGCGACGATCTTCTTCGAGATGTTGAGCGCCTCCTGGGAGTTGACCCAGATGGTGTCCGGGGACAGACGATAGTTGTCCCAGAACCACTTCAGAGCCGTGTCGATCTCGACGACGCCGCCCGCGCTGTCCGAGGTCAGCGGGGTGCCGACGCCAGCCGTGCCAGTCGCCTGGGAGGCGAAGTAGGCACCGGAGCCGGACTTGGCGGCGATGGTCAGGAGACCGTCGAACACCAGGTTGTTCGTCGACTGGTCCGAGGACGGCAGAGACGAGGCCAGCTGGGTGCCGGTCGCCGCTGCAGTGATCAGCACTGAGTTGATCGACGTGATGGCGCCGAGCGTCTCGCTGCCCGCCGTGCCCCAGAACCAGGCATAGCCGAACGCGCCCTGCTTGGCCGTGACCGTGGCAGAGATCGTCGAGGTCGTGCCGGTCGTCGCCTGCGTCGCCGCAGCTGACTTCTGGGCCGAGCCGCCACCGAACGTGTCGGTCGTCGCGTCGGCGTTGGTGCGGGTGATCGAGGCCTGGATGCCGCCAGCCACCGAGCCGTTGATGACGGCGTCGAAGCCCAGCGCCACGCAGATGACCGACCAGGTCGCAGCAGCGAGCGTGCCGCCCGTGGTGGCAGTCGAGAGCGACGGGGTGGCCGTCGTGCCGAGAGCAGACGAGGTGTTGCCGCCGAGGATGATCGCTTCCTCGCCGAGCATCGTGGCCTGCAGACCGCGCAGACCAGCCTGAGCGCGCACGTCGTCGAAGCCCTGGGCCGCATAGCCCGCCTCGAAGTCAACGTTCGACTCCAGACCGATGCCCTTGTAGGACGCGATGTAGTCCTGGGTGCTGACCGCCATCACGGCACCACGGTTGCCGCCCGAGACGCCGAGACGCAGGCCCGTGGTGTTGATGCCGGTGATCGCGCGCCAGTTCGCCTGGATGCCGCCCCTGCCGGACACACGCGGGATCTCGTTGCGGAGAGGCGTGAGGACCGGGACGAGGAACTTGGCGCCAAGCTCGAGGTCGTAGTAGTTGAGACCCGAGATCGCCGAGCCAGGCTGCGAGAACGTCGACTTGGCGAGGGGATCCTCCATCGGCGTGCTGTACGCCTTCTTGATCTGGTCCAGGATCTCCTGGGTCGTCTGCTGTGCATTCTTCAACATCTTCATGTCTCCTGATGTATGGCTGTTCACTCACCAGAGCGTCTCCGCCCTGCTGGGCGCTCCACCGTCTCCGGCAGAGCGTCCCTGTACTAGCCCTGCGCCATGTGGCGGAGGGGATTCTGCTGGGCCAGCTTCACGAGGAGCGTGGCCTTGTCCTCCTGAGACAGCTTCGAGAACTGCTCCGTGATCTGGGCGTCCACATCAGCCTGGCCACCGCTGAACTGGACGTCGCTGCCCTTAGCCACGACGCGCAGATTCGGCGCAGGGATCGGCTGGGACTTGAGAACCCGGATCTCCTCCTGCTGCGCCTCGACGACAGCAGCGAGGGACTCGATGCGAGGAGTGATGCCGTCCAGGATCTTCTGGAGGCTGTCACGCTCGCCGGCAACCTTCGCCAGATCGTCCGTCTGCTCCGTCTTGGCGGCCGAGCACTTGGCGCCAGCAGCCACGAGCGAGTCGTGGGCCTTCTGGAGATGCCCAGCGTCGACCTTGGCGAGAGCGCCGGTCGCGGCAACCTTCAGCGCGTCGCCCTCCGGAGCGTTGTCCTCCTGGATCTCGGAGACGATGAACGCCTTGAGAGCGCTGATGGCCGTCTGGAGCGAGAGAACCTGGCCAGGCTGAGCCTCGGCCTCGGACGCCTCCTTGGCGAGCAGACCGAACAGGATGTTGGTGGCCTCGAGAGCACGACCGACATCCCAGACCTCCTCGCCGATGTACTTGGCGAGCTTGGTCCGATCGTCGAGCTCCTCCTCGTCGTCCACCTTCTTCTCTTCCTCGCCCCCGGCTCCCTTGATGAGAGCCTCGACCTTGTCGAGAGCGGCGATCGCCGGAACGGCAGCAGCCGCAGCGTCGATCTCAGCATTCTTGGCGAGAGCCTCGGCCTTCTTCTTGTGCGGAGAGCCGTCCTTGGCGAGCCAGACCTGCTCGACCTCGTCGACCTTCGGCTCCTCGGAGACCGGGGGTGCGGGGTCGTCCTTCTTGGCCAGAGGCTCCTCGGTCTTCGCATCGTCCTTTTTGGCGAGACCCTCCTCGAGCTCAGCGCGAGCCTTGTCGAGATAGTCGGACCACTTGGTCTCGTCGCCAGCAGCCTTCGCGAGCACGGTGGCGTGCGCGATGACCTCGTCGTTCGTCAGAGTCTTCTTCAGAGTCATGGTGTTGTCCCTTTCCTTCACTGTGTCGAGATCAGCACCCGACGTTCCCTTCACGGCATGGATCCCCTTGCGCCTCTCTGCTGCCGCGGCATCAGAGGCCATCTTCGCACGCTGACGCTCGAGCGCCTCGTTGAACTTGGTCTGGCGATCATGCTGCTCGATCCCGCCGTGATCGCTCACTGCATCGATGGAGTCGCTGACCTCGGAGGCAGCGACAGTCGCACCGGCCACCGTGTTGGCAGCAGCAACCGTCGCGTTCATGGCTCCGCGTGCCTGCAGAGCACGGCTCGCGATGCGGCCGACGCCCACAACTGCCGTGACATCGGACACAATGGCACCAGCAGCGCGAACTGCCGCAT
>CAZWRK010000246.1:0-3768 GCA_964635875.1 uncultured Aquaspirillum sp. | reverse complement strand
CCGTTGTCGCTGGGGATTGAAACCTTGGGCGGCATCATGACCAAGTTGATCCAGAAAAACACCACCATCCCGACCAAAGCTTCGCAAGTGTTCTCCACTGCGGATGACAACCAAAATGCTGTGACTATTCACGTGCTGCAAGGTGAGCGTGAAAAAGCAGCGGCGAACAAATCTTTGGGCCAATTCAACTTGTCAGACATTCCGCCTGCACCGCGCGGCATGCCACAAATTGAAGTGACTTTTAACATCGACGCCAACGGTATTTTGCATGTTTCTGCAAAAGACAAAGGCACCGGTAAAGAGTCGAAAATCACCATTCAAGCTTCTTCCGGTCTGTCTGAAGAAGAAATCCAACGCATGGTGAAAGATGCCGAAGCCAATGCGGAAGAAGATAAAAAACTCGCCGAATTGGTTCAAGCTCGCAACCAAGCTGAAGGCATGATTCACTCTGTGAAAAAATCGCTGACAGAATACGGCGATAAAATTTCTGCAGACGAAAAAGCGAAAATTGAAGAAGCCATGCAAGCTGCAGAAACCGCAGCGAAGGGTGACGACAAAGCCGAAATCGATGCCAAAGTTGAAGTGCTGATGCAAGCTTCGCACAAGCTGGCCGAACAAATGTACGGTCAGCAAGCTGCCGAAACTGCTCCGGAACAAGCGGCAGAGGCCGCTGGCAAAAAACCAGAAGAAGGTAATGTGGTTGATGCCGAGTTCGAAGAAGTCAAAAAAGAGCCTAAATAAGCATCACCTCAAATGAGGCACTAGGGGTGGGACCAAGGTCTCACCCCTTTGTCTTGGTTTAGGGATTTACGTACACAGATTTAAGCTGCTCGATCTAGGATGACATCCATGTCCAAGCGTGATTATTACGACGTTCTCGGCCTTAATCGTGATGCCCCTGAAGGGGACATCAAGAAAGCCTATCGCAAGCTGGCGATGAAATATCATCCGGACCGTAATCCGGACAGCAAAGAGGCCGAAGATAAATTTAAAGAGGCAAAAGAAGCCTACGAAGTCTTATCCGACCCGAAAAAACGGGCTGCCTATGACCAATATGGTCATGCTGGTGTCGACCCTCAGGCTGGCATGGGCGGGGGTGGTTTTGGCGGCGGGTTTGGCGCGGGTGCCGGTGGGTTCGGCGATGCTTTTGCAGATATCTTTGGTGATATTTTTGGTGGCGGGCGCAGTGGTAGTTCGGGCGGTGGCCGTTCGAACGTGTATCGCGGTGCTGATCTGCGCTACAACATGGAAGTCACCTTAGAAGAAGCGGCGAAGGGGTGCGAAAAACAAATTCGCATTCCAAGCATGGAAGATTGCGATGTGTGTCACGGGAGCGGTGCAAAGCCCGGCACCCAACCGCAGACCTGCTCGACCTGCGGTGGTCAGGGCCAAGTGCGGATGCAGCAAGGCTTCTTCTCGATCCAACAAACATGCCCAACTTGTCATGGTGTGGGTCACACGATTTCTGACCCGTGCACAAGCTGCTACGGTGCTGGTCGTGTCAAAAAGCAAAAAACACTCAATGTCAAAATCCCCGCAGGGATTGACGAAGGCGATCGGGTGCGTTTGGCGGGCGAAGGCGAGCCGGGTGTGAACGGTGGCCCGCGCGGTGATCTCTTTGTGGTGGCTCATTTGAAGCCGCATCCAGTGTTCCAGCGGGAAGGTCAAGATTTGCATTGCGAAATGCCGATCAGCATCACGACCGCGACTCTCGGCGGCGAAATTGAGATCCCGACGTTAGATGGCTCGGCAAAAATCAAAATTCCAGCCGAAACCCAAACCGGCCAAGTATTCCGCTTACGTGGCAAAGGGATTAAGTCTGTGCGTGGCAGCACATACGGTGATTTGATGTGTCACGTTGTGATGGAAACACCGGTGAACTTGACCGATCGACAAAAAGAATTGTTGAAAGAGTTTGAGTCGATCAGCTTGGGTGATGTGGCTAAACATAATCCGCGTGCAAAAGGGTTTATGGATAAACTCAGAGACTTTTTCTCGTAACAGTAAAACTCTCTTATTTCTCACAAAATATTTCAGTTTGAATGTTTTTAAAAAGGTGGTGGCCGATAGCGGTCCCACCTTTTTTTATTTTTTTAAATCGGTATTAAATTGGTATATGAGCCTTTTCTTAAATAGAGGGGCTTTGATATTTTTAATAAAAAAGTCAATCAATATTTGCAGGATATTTTGTTTTGATTAAGTAAAAAAATTTTTTCTGGCCGTCTTGTTATTTAGATTTCTAATGGTCAATATTCTCGCTGACATTGCGTGCAGCTGGCCTTTTTGATGTGGTTCGCGTTTTGTTTGGGGGCGGTGATGTGCCCGTTTTCGGACGAGAGCGAGACTGTGGGCCGATATTTTTTTGATTGCATTTAAAGAAGGGTAACACGATGGGTACTTTAGTCTTCGAGCGGCCAGATGGTTCGAGTAGCGTTGTTTCTGGGTATCAAAAATCGCCCAAAAATAAACTCGGTGCGAGTAAATACGTCGGGGATAAATACGACGAAGCCAGTCTGCCTGCTAAGGTCGATTTACGCCCTTATATGACAAAAATTGAAGACCAAGGCGGGACCAATAGCTGTGTGGCCAATGCGGTAGCGGGCGCTTATGAGTATCTGGCTAAAAAGCATACCGGTCAGGAGTACGACGTCAGCCGCATGTATGTGTACTACAACGCACGCTACGTGGCATCAGAGGATGAGAGTGAAATTGAGGACGAAGGGACTTGCATCGAATATGCCATTGAGGGCTTGAAGCAATACGGTGCGTGTTCTGAAGACGCGTGGCCGTTTGATGAAGATTCCGTCAATGAAGAACCCGGCGAACACGCTTATGAAGAAGGTGGGAACTTCTTGGTTGAGGATGTTTCTTTGGTGCCAACAACCTTGGCTGCTTGGAAGCATGCTTTGGCCGAAGGCAATCCTATTATTTTTGGTTTAAGCCTGTTTGATTCTTTTGATAAGCAAAAGAAAAAAGGCCTCGTCCCGACCCCGACAAAAAACGAAGTATCCCGTGAGTCACACAGCGGCCATGCCATGTTAGCTGTTGGATACTCCGACCATGATCGCGTGTTTATTGTGCGTAATTCTTGGGGAACCAGTTGGGGCGACGCCGGTTACTGCTATATCTCGTACGATTATTTATTGGATAAACGTTTTAACGATGGTGACAGCTGGATTATTCGCCAGCTGGAGAATGTCGATTTTGATTCGACCGACTATTGGAGTGACGATGATGAATCGATTTTGGCTGATGTGGAGTCTGAGTTAGCCAATATGGATGACGAAGTTTATCAAGAAATGTTAGACGCCATGGGGAAATACCCCTTGGAATACCGAATTGCTTTGCTGTTTTTAGCTGCAGTGGGTTCGGATGGCAATTTGAGTGAAGATGAAGTCACGGCTGTTTCTGAGTATATGCAAAGCGTCATTGACGCTTTGGGTAGCCAGTATGAAGCGCAAAAAGTCCTGAAAAAAGTGCTGAAAGACTTAAGCAAGCAGGATGAAGAATGGATCGAAAACATCATCAATGAAACTGTTGAACTGTTTGCAGAGTATTTCTCCAACGAGTTTCTAGCGCAAACCGCTAATGACATTGCAGGCGTGGCGAGTGCGGATGAGTTTTCCGCGAGCGAGGCAGACTTTGTTACCAGCCTAGCGCAAGCATGGCAGCTCGAAGAAGGTGAGTTAGACGAAGAAGAGGAAGAAGAAGAGGAAGAGGAAGAGGAAGAGGAAGAGGAAGAGGAAGAGGAAGAGGAAGAGGAAGAGG
>CAZWRK010000245.1:0-3773 GCA_964635875.1 uncultured Aquaspirillum sp. | reverse complement strand
GCCCCTCTGGGAGCGAGGTCAAGTCGGTGCAGTCGCTGAGGTCGAGGTTGCCGCCTACGCTCAGCCCCTCTGGGAGCGAGGTCAAGTCGGCGCAGCCGCTGAGGTCGAGCGAATCTGAAATTACCGCACCTGCTGGTGCAAAGCCTTCTTCAAGAAGGCTTATAAATTCAACTCCTTTAAACAAATCTTTCATTTTAATTTATTTTTTTTTGTTAAAAAAGTGGCTTTCGCTGTTTGACAGTACAAAGGTACACTAATAAAGGTTTACCAACCAAATATTTTTTAAACTTTTTTGAATATTTTTTTATTTAATAAAAAAGCCCGCATTTTGCAACGCAGGCAAGAAACTGAACAATCACAAATTCGTCTATCTTTCAACAGCGGGAAACCCGCTATCATGGCCTATCTCGATTATCAGACCGCGTTCTTGGTAATGCGAGATGATTGCATCAAAAAACGCCCTCATCTCGTCCATGCTCAAGTCCGCAAGGCTCGGCACCTCTTCCATGTGCCAGTCCACGGTAACGCCCTTTTTTTCAGGGTGCGCTATCTTTATGATAACTGGCGAGCCGTCAGACCAATACCGCTTTCGCAGCGGCAAAAATGCCCGCTTCAATTCGTCTTTTATTCGGTCATTCGATTTGAACACACCGTTAACATCCATTTCAAATGCCGAAACCTGCTCGATTATCGCGCCATAAAACGCCCGCATCTGTGGCGCGGTCTTTTCGTCGCCGCCGAGCTTGATGATGATTTTTGCGCTGTCGCAGTTGCCGGCCTCTTTAAAGTCAGCCCGCATCCGTTCGCGCTCCGCTATCGCAAGCTGGCCGTTAATGACAGCCCCCGTATAGACAAGTGTTTTTTCTTTCATTTTTTGACATAGACTTTTACTGAGCATCGAACATGGTGAATTTCAATCTCGCCTCGCGAAAGCTCAAGCGAGAACCTGGCCTTTGCTTCTTGCCCGGTCATGCCGAGCTTGGATTTCATCAGCCGCTCAAACGTGAAGTAAACAAAAAGCTCCCCCGGCCTTATCGGGTGCGGCCTTTCTTCACTGTCCTTTTTATTTTTCTTTGCCATTGTCGAGAACCCGTTTGATTGTGTTGATTGTTCCTGCTTCCATCAGGTTTTTTGGGGCGCAGCGAACGACGTAGATGCCCCTGCAAGCCGCCTCGTTGTACTTTTCCATATCTCCCTCAAAGCCCTCGCCCCTCGTGTGCCGCCCTCCCGTGTAAATACCGCCCTCGACCTCAAGGGCTACCGACACGCCGCCCTCTTGAAAAAAGTAGTCAAACCTCCACCGCCTGCCTGCGTCCTTTGCGAACTGAAACTCTTTGACAGGTTTAGGCAGCCCAGCCGCTTCGCAAAAAAGCAGGAAAATGTCGGCGGGCTTTTCGGGCTTTGACACCTTTTTTGCCGCCTGCTTTTTGCCGCCCGCTTTTTTTTCGGCGATGAGCCGCCTAAACTCCGTCACCTTCATTTTACTGTTTTTGTTTGTGCCCAGGTCGGTGCGGTTAATTATTTTCGGTTTGAGGTGCCGGGATATTCGACGCTCTGGCACATTTCTTTTATGCGGTCGGTTATCATCGGCGAAAACGATGCAGCCGCCTCATTGGGCGTCATGTTCGTAACGATGTGCGTTAACTTTCCGTGGCGCGAAAAACCCTTGTAACGCTCTTCGATAACGGCCTCGTTTATGTCCAGCGCGTCGCCAAAGCGGACGGTCGGGCCGATGTGCCGCCCAAATTCGTCAAGGCAGCGGGCAAACTGCTTGAGCGGCGTAACGGGGTCAAAGTCTTTATTTCCTTTTGCACAGATATGCACGGTTGACATATCGGTGATCTCAAAGTACTTTGAAAGCCCGTTTTCTTTGCAAAGCCTGTGCATGGCCATCATCACCTCGGTCTTGCCCGCGCCCGGCAGGCCGCACACGAAAAGCCCTTTGGCCAAATTTAGCGGACAGGTTGGGTCGTTGATGAAGTAGCGGATTATGGCAGCTACAACCGCAGCCTGCTTATCTGTAAAGACAAAGGCGAAGTCTATGTTTTTGAGGGCTGATATTTCATCAGCCCGCTCCATGAGTATAGCCCATGTTTTTTTCCTTGCATCGTCATAGCTCATTTCTTGAACTATTTTCCGCGCATGAAACATAGGTGCGCGTGGTTCGGCGGAAAAAACAGACTGCCAGTACCGTAATTCGGCATCTGACTTTGGCGCGGGCGCAATGTCTATTTTTTTCTCGTAAGGGTTTGCGCCCTGTTTTCGGCGCAGTTCGTCGAGCGAAAGGCCGTTCGCAAGTTCGCGGGCGAGTTTGTCAATGTTTCTTTCCATGTTCAAAACGCTTGCGGTTCGGCGTATGCCTTTGGGTCGCTGCCCCATCCAGCTATGCCGCCCCTTTGAGGCTTTTTGGCGGGCGTGTTCGCGCCCGTTATCTTGTTCATTATGCCCTGAAAATCGCCCCACAGTTTTGAGGGCGTGAACAGGTTCTGTAAAATAAACTTGTCGGCGGTTGCTGCCCTGTCCAAAAACGTGCCCCAAGCCTCCACCACCTCATCGTCTCCGGGCGGGCGCAAATTTTTCGCGGCCATTCTTTTTTTTAATTCATCGTAAATTTTTTTCATGGCCGCGAACTCTTTGTCTTTCCAAGCGAAGCCAATCCAGTGCCCGTCCGCTGACCTAAAATGCCGCTGGTGGCGAGCCTCAAAAGCCTCCGTCATTTCTTTTATCGGGACAGGGCGCGGCTTGTCCGCGCTAAGTTCAACATTAGGGTCAACATTATCAATATTATTATATCCCATTTTGGGACGGTCAGTGTCCCATTTTGGGACGGTAGGTGTCCCATTTTGGGACGGTAGGTATCTCATTTTGGGACGGTCACCTGTCTCATTTTGGGACGGCTTGGCGCTCATCTCTGCCTGCCAATCAAGCCCAGCGTTCCAAGCGTCGAACACGCGGCCAGTGGCGTATTTGTTTTGTCCGCCTGACGTTCCGCGCATGGAAATCCAGCCATGCGCGGCAAGCTCGTTCATCCACCTTCCGATTGATGCCCGCCGCATGTACGGGTACTTTTTGGCGAGCGAGGTGAGGCTTTCCTCCGTCCACCAGCGACCGTTTGAAAAATACTTCGTCTGCTTGCGCCGCTCGTTTTCGGCCACCCAGTAGCTGATGTTCTTGAGCAGGATAGCTTTTTCGATGCCGACTATTTCGGCAAGCTCGCAATCGAATGCGTGCTCTCTGTTAGATTTTGTCATGGCGTGACGGTTGGTTGTTTTTTGCCTTCACAGCATTTTTTGAATTTGACCCCGCATCTATTGAAGTTTTGTGGTAAGGTTCAACTTTGTATTTCAATTTCCCCAAAAGCTCTTTTTTTCTCCTGCCCCTTGCATTAAAGAAAATGTATCGGTGTTTTCTTGGTCTATCTACATAGTAAACATTTTCTTCGCCATACTTTTCTTTAACTTCCTGCATAGTCATTCTATTTGCGTAGGTTGCGTGGTGTTGGTGTTCCAACCCTTTTACTTTTGGGTCTCTGAATTTAGCACTAAGCCCACAATACAAGAAATTTGTGGCTTGGTAAACTGTTCCAATGTGTCCTTGTTGTATTTCAGCAAACGAAACTATTATCTCTTTATCAAGCAACTTTAATGTGTTGCCTATCAAATAGCTTTCAGTATTCTTTGGAGTTTCGTCCTTAATCCATAGCCTTGTAAGTTCATATACGTTGCTTGCTTCATCTTCGCCACAAATTCCTTTAAGCAAAGTGCTACTACAAG
>CAZWRK010000244.1:0-3816 GCA_964635875.1 uncultured Aquaspirillum sp. | reverse complement strand
TGTCGGTGGCGGTGCGTATCCTCGGGGCGTGGCATCGGTGGTCGCTGAGCAGCTGGTAGAGGCGCGATACCTCCCCGCGCCGTCTCCCGGTCTCGACCACCTCGAGGCCATCCGCGCTGCGGCCGAGGCTCATGGAGTCTCGGCCGCGGTCGCGGCGGGGCTGGTCGGCTGGTTGGCCGCCGGCGCCGGTGACGTGGTGTCCAAGGCAACGCGGACGCGCTACCGGGCGGTGCTGCGCGAGCTCGAGGAAGCCGGGGCGATCAGTGGACGCTGACGATCGGCGCCGGCGGGCGGCCGCGGCCGACGTGTTCCGCGATGCCGCGGCACGGCTCGAGCAGCTGGGCTGGGAGGCGAACCAGGCCGGCGACCTGCCGGCCGGGTCGGGTCTCGTCGTCGCGTCGTTCCAGTTGGGCGCCGCGGCCGACGAGTGGACGCTGGCCGCGCTCGAGCGCGACCAGGACGGGAGCGGGGATGCCAGGGACAGCTGGGCGACGGGTGATGCTCTACGTTCCTCGAGAGGTACATAGCCGGCTGTCGGTCCTGCCGGCGACGGTCTCTCTCTCGGGGCTGTTCCGCCGGGCGGCGCTCGAGGCCTGCCGCGCCGCCGAGGCGCACAGGGCCGGCGCCGATCACGACCTGGGCGACGACCCTGACGGCTGCGCCGAATGCTCGGCGTTCGTCAACGGCCAGGGCGTGTGGGCGTCGTGAGCTCGAGCGCGGCCGCCGCCAGGGCGGCCTGGTCGATGATCCGAGCTCGTCCCGTCGCGGTAGCGGCCGCGGTGCTCGTCGGCCTGCTCGGCGCGGCGATCATCGGCACCGGCGCCGTCGTCCTGGTCGGCCTCGCGTTCCGCGGCGCCACCAGCGACACCTGGGGCCGGCTCGCCGCGTTCGCCACCGCGCTGTTCGTGGCCGAGGTCCGGCCGCGGCGCCGCCAGCCGGCGCCCTGAGCTCGGCCGGCCCATCTACTCCCCCATCTTTTCTCCCATCCGTTCCTGATTCGGCCGCCGAGCGGCCGCTGAGCGGGCCGGAGAGCCGCGAAACAGGGTGTCCTGGGGCGGTAGGTGCGGCCGATCAGCCAGGGCCGGCTCGTCCGGGCCGGCCGGGCCGGCTCGAGAACATGACCTGTCGCACCACGGCGGCCGACGGGCGCCGGGTCCCGGTCGGTGACTTCCTCCAGCCGTGCCGCGTCTTGATGTACCACCAGGCCAGTTCGTGGTAGGTGCCGTCGCGCTTCCGGGTGCGGTGAACGTCCCCGACGCGCGGCGGCCTCCCGTGCTCGGCCTCGAACGCGGCCGAGAGGTGGACCGCGATCCCGTGGAACGTCTGTTCCTTCTTCGGCAGGCTCGCCTTGGTGCGGCCGCCGGGCCACGGGAGAAACGTCCCGTCCGGCCGCCGGCGGGCCAGCTTGGCGCGGCGCGCGTTCCACTTCGCCACGGCCAGCTACTCCTGGGCGAGCTCGAGCGTGATCACGCGGACGCCATCGTTCGGCGCCGGGAGCAGGTGGGTTTCCACGAAGCGCCAGCCGGCGGCGCCGTACTGGTTCATCCGGCCGAGGCTCGAGGGGTCCGGCGTCTCGAGCTCGGGGAGCGGGCCGTAGGCGCCGAGGACCTGGCCGGTGGCGTCGTCCGTGGAGAGCACCGCGTAGGCGTGCGTGCTCATCGTCGGCCGACCTTCGGGGAGCGGCCGCGGGCGGCGGGCGCCGGCGCCGGGGCCTCGTCGTCTCCCTCGAGGTCCACGGGCGGCCGCGGCGGCGCCGGCGGCTCGAGCTCGAGCGTCCCGTAGAGCTCGGCCGGATCCGGCGGGGCGGCCAGGAGGTCGGCGTCCGGGTCGTTGGCCTTCTGCGCGTCGGCCGGCCGGACACCGGCCTTCCGCATCAGCGCGGTCACGCCCTTCCGGGTGCGGATCCCGCGGCGCTCGAGGCGGTCCAGGCGCTCGAGGATCTGGAGGTCCGCGATCGAGGCCTTGACGGTCACGCCGATCGCGAACAGGTCGTTCCGGTCCAGGGGCACATCGTCTCCAGTCGTGTAGGCGGGCCGGCCGTAGCCGACCACGTAGTTCCGGCGGGTGTGTCTCATCACGCGGCCGCCGGTGCGGCCGCCGGCCTCGTCGGTGTTCCCCTCGATGGCCACGAAGCTGCCATCGGGGTTGACGGTCTCCACGAAGCCGGTGTGTGAGATCCGGTCAGGGCCGCCGGGGAAGTCGTAGAACACCACGTCTCCCGGGGCGATCCCGGCGGTCCCGGGGAAGCCGCGGCCTCGAGCTCTGAACGCGGCGAAGTGCTCGGGGGTGTACGCGTGGAATCCCTCGAGCTCGGCCAGGCCGGCGGCGGCCAGGCACCACGAAACGAAGATGTCGCACCACGGCTGGCCGACCATCCCGGCCCACCGCGTGTAGAGGACGTTGTTCGAGCCGGGCGGATTTTCTCGGGTGCCGACCTGGGCGGCGGCCACGGCCAGGACGCGGGCGGCCGAGCTCACGCGGCGCCGCCCTTGTGGAGAGTCGCCAGCCGGTACTGGACGCGGGCGAGGCAGTTGGTCCCGGCCGAGACGGTCCCGCCGTCCTGGAGGAACGCGACGGAGAGCGTGCTCTGCTGCGCGATCACGATCGGGGGCAGGAAGCCGGCGACCACGCGGGTCCCCTCCGCGAACCAGACGCCATCAGTGATGTTGGTCCCCTCGTAGAGCACCACGATCGGCGCCGCCGGCGTCGCGTCGGGGCAGTAGGCGGCGATCCGGTCGATCAGGTAGACCTTCCCGCTGGGCGCGATCTGCGGGAGCCGGACCACGGGCGGCGTGGTCCCGTCCGCGGTGACCTGGAGCAGCTGGGAGTACCACGCGTCCACGGTCACGGCGACACCGGGCGGCACCGGATCCGGGCGCAGCTGGCCGACGGCGGGGCCGACGGCGGGGCCGGCGACCTGGGTGGGCATGGCGGGGGTTCCGTAGGGCACGGGGTCTCCTAGAGCGCGGCGGCGGTACCCGCGAGGGCCACCGCTCGGGACGGGTCGGTTCCGGTGAGGCGCAGCAGGCCGAGACCGATCAGGGCGGCCGCCGAGGCGGTCAGGATCAGCGTGATCCCGGCCACGATGATTCGCTCCCCAACCTGGTCCAGGCCGAACATGTCGGCGATCCACGATCCGGCCGGGCCGAGCGCGGCGCCGGTCAACGGATCCAGGCCGGCGCCGGCGCCGCCGACGGTCGCGGATCCGGTCGCGGTGACACCGGCGAACGGCGAGCTCGTCGCGGCCGGCGTGGCGCGCGCGAGCTGGAGGTGGTTGCGGTACCGGCCGTTCTTGTACATGGACCAGGGCCGCCAGTTGGTCCCGTTCCCGGAGACCTGGGCCATCGCTCGAGCGTTCCCCTCGAGGGTCTGGAGCTCGGCCGGGGAGTACTGCGGGTGCGCGAGCCGGTTGATCTGCCACGGGCCGTAGGAGTCGTCCGGCGGCGTGTCGTTGTGGGCGGTGAGGTCCCCGCCGCTCTCGGCCATGGCGATAGCGGCGGCCACGTTCACGCGGTCGTCTGGAGGCAGGCCAGCGCGGATCGCGGCCGCCTTCAGTTCCCCGATCGTGGCGTAGGGGCCGGCCATCTACTCCCCCATCTTTTCTCCCATCCGCTCCCCGATTCAGCTGCTCGAGCCGGGGCTACCGGGCGAGCTCGAGGGCAGGACGGGACCACGGCCAGGACGGCGGCCGGTGGGGATCAGGTAGGCGCCGGCGCCGGCGGCGACCTGGGACGGGCCGACCACGGCGGCGTCCGGCGTGGAGGTCACGGGCGCCACGACCACGGGCGGCGCCGCCGGCGAGCTCGGCGCCGGCTC
>CAZWRK010000243.1:0-3874 GCA_964635875.1 uncultured Aquaspirillum sp. | reverse complement strand
ACACGACCCTCTTGGCGGGCACTGTGGGCAGCGAGTGGGTGATGGCCGCGTCCAACCAGCGGGAGGCTATCACGCCCTCAAACATCACGGCCAACCAGCAGAGCACCTTTGGCTCCCAGTTCTCGAAGGCCCTCACGGTGGGCCACTCCGTGTTCTACATCCAGCGTGGCGGCTGCAAGCTGCGCGAGATGGTGTACGACGCGAATAGCGACAACTATACGTCCATGGATGTCACGGTTTTCGCCGAGCACATCCTGCGCGATCATGGCGGTGCCATCCAGTTGGCCTATCAGCACCTGCCCGAATCCGTCCTCTACTGCCTCTGCGCCGACGGACAGATCTGCGCCCTCACCTATGAACCGGATCAGAAAGTGTACTCGTGGTCCCGCATCGTTCTCGGCGGCCCTCAGGCGGCCTGCACTTCTATTGCCACGCAACTCACAGACGACCAGAGCATTCTCTACATGGTGGTCCGGCGTTGGGTTAATAGCGACTGGGTCTACACGACCGAGCGTCTGCTTCCCACCTTCGAGCCCGCCGACTCCACGGACTTCACCGACATGGTGTTCCTTGATCTGGCGACGGAACTCAACCTGCCGACCTCGCCGATTGCGAGCTACATCGGCTACACGGAGTACGCGGGCGAGACCATCTCGGCCCTGATCGACAACGTGGTCTACGATGACATCGTCGTGGACCCGTTCGGTGGCTTCACTCTGCCTCACCGGCCGACGACCCGGGTGTGGATCGGCTATAACTACACCTCGGTCTACAAGAGTTTCCCCATCGAGGTGCAGGGTCGTCACGGTACGACGCAGGGCAAGTTGAAGAACGTGTCGCACCTGACCCTGCGCGTGCGCAACACGCTCGGCTTCAACCATGGCACCGATCTGGACAATCTCGAGACCCAGACCCTTCCGACGCCGCTTGCCATGGTCTCGGACGACATTCGCGTCCCCTTGCCCAATGGGTACGACACCCGCGGTTGCTACTACGTCACACAGGACCGGGCGTACCCCCTGACTGTTCTTGCACTTTATCCGGAAGTCGCCTTGCATCAATAGCCATGGCCTTCGTTGCACCACTTGTGCCCTACCTCATCGCGGGTGGCACCGTCCTGTCCGCCGTTGGCACGCTCCAACAGGGTCAGGAGATGCGTCGTCAGGCGAACTTCCAAGCTGACCAAGCCGAGATTCAGGCGCAGGAGCAGACCATCGCCAGCAACATCGCTGCGACCAATGCCAAGCAGTCCGAGGCGGATGCTCAGCAGGCTTGGATCGACTCGATGCGGCAGAAGAACCGTGTGATCGGTTCCCAGAACACGGCCGCAGCCAAGTCCGGTTTGCAGCTCACCGGCAGCATCTATGATGTGTCGAACGACACCGCGCTGACGTTCCAGAAGGCGGCCAACGCAGAACTGGCCTCGAACCTGAACACGGCGGGGAACTTCCGTTCGGGGGCGGCCGCTGGCATGCGCTCCCGCAGCAATCTCATTCTCACCGCCGGTAACTACCGCACCTCCGGGCGCGCCTCGGTCGCCAGCTCCTATCTCACGGCCGGTGGCACGCTGCTTACCGGTTTCGGCACCGCCGGTTACTACGGCAAGACTCCTCATGGCTGAACGCCCCACAGTTAACCCTGCTCGCACCGTCCTCACGAATCCCGTCCGGCCCTCCAACGTGGTGCCGGTGCAGGACGCTCCGCGCAACTACGGCCCGGGGATCACGAATCTCGGCAACAGTATCGCCCGGTTCGGCGAGATCGCAGGCCAGCGCTTCGAGGAGGCCAAGCGCAATGCGACCACGGATGCCCGGCTCGCCCTGAGCACGGCCGTGACTGAGACTTTCGATGCGGTCAACGCCAAGTTTCCCAGCGACCAGTGGATGCCGGAAACCGTGAGTAAGACGGTCATGCCCGCGGCGCGGGCGGAGTACGACCGGCGTCTGGCCGAGATCAAGAAGTTGTATCCGACCGCCGACCTGTCCTCGGCGCTGACTGAGCAGGCTTTCGTCACGGGCATTGGCACCCACATCAATGACCGAGCGCAGAGCAACCTGAGTGGTGTCCAAATCCAAGAGCGCTACAAAAACATCACCGATCAAACGGACACCCTCTTGTCTGCTCTGCCGCTCGTGTCTAGCGCCGATTCGGCGACCAAGGTTCTTGACGCCGTTCAGAGCCACATCAACGCGATTGACGCCCAGCCCAACACCACGCTCGACCCGCGGTTCAAAAGTCGCATCGCAGAGACGTCCAAGAAGTACGTCCTGTCGAATCTCTTGGCCTCGGCGGCGCAGGGCACTCCCGTCTCGGCCGCCTCCATTCGTTCCGCGGCATCTGAGGCGCAGAAGCGCGGCATGATGGATTCCGTGGACGTGGCCTCGGTCAATGCCAAGCTGGATCAGGCGCTCAAAAGCGATACTCCCAAGATGACGATTGCGGCGGCTACCGCGGCCGTGCGCGAGAACACTGACCGCATCGTGTCTGGTAACCTCTCCCCCGTGCAGCTCGAGGAGGCTCATGCCGCGATCTATCAGGCCAAGGTCCAGCCCTTCATCGACGCGAGTGGCAACGTCTCGGCCGAGGGTCATGACATTGCTCTCCGCGCCACCTTTCTTCCCGATCTTCTCGCGGCTTCGCATCGCCAGCTTGATACCTATGGGCTTCCCTCCGTCTTGGCCCCCACGGACATGCTTACCAAGGCGGATGTCGCTGACATCTATCAGGCCGATTCCGCCCTGAACCGCCTGTTTCCGGCCAACAACGACGAGGTCACTCGCCAGAACTTTATCAATTACGTCCACAAGACGGGGATCATCAAGGCTCCGGGGGCGCTGGCCGCCCTCGAGACGATGCCCGTGAAGGACATTCGGGAGCAGTTCATCTCCCCGCTTACCGAACTGTCCCGCGAACGCCTGACTCAGGTCAAACAGGGCCACTCGAACGTGCTCGTGGAGCAGTTGCCTGAGATCAAGCGCCTGATCGCTTCGGGTGCCTCCGATCAGGAAAAGCTGATCGCCTATGACAAGGCGGCGGCGCACATGGGCATCCCGTACATCGACCGGGTGAACATCCCCACGGAGAAGCTGCAGCCGCTCGTGTCGGCCTACAAGGCCAAGGACAAGGCAGGGATGCAGGATTGGGTCAAGGGTATCGGCAACATCTACGGTCATCAGGGCCTGATGTTCCTCAATTCCATCGCCACAAACCAGAACGAGCGCGATCCGTCCTACATCGACCCCAAAACCCTTCGGGCCATGGCGGTCGCCATGTATCCGGCCACGACACTCAACGAGGACCCGAAGGCTGCGGCGAAATCTCTGAACACGACCTCCGGTCTGCTCTTTGCGTCGCTCGATGCGGCTGCCGCCGAGTCCAACATCGACAAGGAGCATCCGGCCGGTAGCGAGGACATCAACCAGATCACCAAGTTGATTGATGTCGGCTACCGTGACCTGCTTGCTAACTACGCGGCCGCGGGTCAGACGGACCAGTTTGCCAATCGAATCTTTGCCGGTGGCATGAGGGACCACGTGCTGATGCTGGCGAAGAACTATCGCTTTGGATCTGCTCCGGTAGCCAGCAACAAGGTGGCTGTGGACAAGGCATTCAAGACCTTGGCCAATTCGATGGTGCCGGTGCGCACGAGTTCTACCGAGAACGGGGACTATCAGTTCGTCCCGATGGGCGATCTGCAGTTTCAGCGCATGATTGAGTGGTCTGCTCCCGGTGCCTATAATTCCATCGAAGATGCCTCGCAGTTCCTGTCGGCTGCTTTTGACGCCATCAAGTACAACTCTCCGGAACAGCAGCGATTCAACACGAGCAGCGGATTTTCGTTCTTGGGCAGTTTCGGCGTCCTGATCGAGCGTAA
>CAZWRK010000242.1:0-3955 GCA_964635875.1 uncultured Aquaspirillum sp. | reverse complement strand
CTGAATCAGCTCGCGATCTATGCCACTCCAGCAAAGGTCACTCAGGTGATCGAGGAGCGATACCAGGATGCCACGAGCATCGATGCCTTCGGGCGGAATCCATCCAATAATGGCGAGCCGATCATCATCGAGAATGATATGATCCAGGATAAGAGCACAGCCAGATCCCTGGCCTACACACTGGTCAAGGAATATAAATCGCCAGGCAAGCGGTACATCTGCCCTGTGGCCAGACAATCAGATCCTGCCCTACAGATCGGAGATGCTGGGCTGCTGCAGATCAATGACACCAATGAGCTGAAGACTGTCTACATCACTGGTATCACCAATGTGATCCAGCGGAATGGAGACTATGGCCAGCAGCTCGAAGTCGAGGAGCGGAACATCAAGCGGTACTTCACGATCAATGTCAGCCGTATCGGTGGCACTGACTCTATTGCTCCATAAGATTCAAGCTATAATAACAACAGAGGAGATGCGATGATTCTATCCAGTCAAACAGATACCAACGATGCACACCAGATGCTTGAATTCTACAAGAAGCAATTCGCTGTGGTGGAGCTGGTGACTTGTGGCAAGTGTGGAGCATTCCTGGCATTCGAGTGTACAGGCGGTGATAGCATGGGCCTTGCCCCGAATGAGCTCGGCAAATATGTGATCCCGATCGGAGACAATCTTCTATCTCACCGAGTCCGCCTGGATGAAGCTCCAACTGGGGAGCGAATGGTCGGATACCAATGTGGAGCTCAAGTACCGAATCCAGTCTATCCGAATGAGCTCAAAAAGCATGAGGAAGCGAAGGCTGCCTATGATGCTGACTACAACAAAAAGCTCGAGGCCGACAAGAAGGAATATGCCAAGAATGCGAAGAGGGCAAAGAAGGATGGTGTGGAGCTTGCTGCATACTCAGCTCCAGAATACAATCCGCCACTCTTCAATGTGCCTGAGTTTATTGATTGTGGCAACGATACCCGAGTCGGTGATGTCGAGCGTGGCCTTGTGCCAGTCGGTGCTATGCAGACTGCACTATCTCCATTCGAGAAGCATCAGATCCGCGAGAAGCTCAGGGCTGATCGCACTCATAAGGCTGACTTCAAGAAGGTCGGCCGAATCAAACATTTTGAATCATTCCAAGTAGAGAGGGTATAACATGGCATATTCAGCAGACACATTCGTAGCAGATGAGCAACCAACCACAGCGAAGTGGAATAAATTATGGGCCAATGACGCAGCCTTCAATGATGGTACTGGTATCGCCAACAACGCGATCACCGCGAATCATATCTCTGGCTTCAGCTATAGCAATGCCACCACCATCTCTAATCCATATAAGGTCTCTGTTTACGCTAACGCTGGCCAGGCTCTGACCTCTGCTAACACTCCATATACCCTTGCCCTCAACACCGAGCGATACGACACCAACAACAACTTCGACACTAGTACATATACCTACACAGTGCCTGTCGATGGATTCTATTTTGTCGCTGCCAGGTGTAAAGGTGCAACCATCGGATCGGGCAACCGTATCTATCTTGATGTACGCGGTGCTGATGGTGTGATTCTATCAGGCAATGACATTGATGGTACTGGTGCTTATCCTGCAGCAGTCGTGGCTGGTGTGGTCCAGCGTACTGCAGCACAGACTATATACTTCACTGTCACTTCAACTGCAGCCAGCAAGAACACTCAGTACGATGATGCCAACAGTATCAGTGCTCAGATCCACCTATTAAGTAGGACATAACCAATGGGAGCGAGCGACCAGGCTCTTCGCTCTACCGCGATCCCCTACTATGCAAATGTATGGGGCTATAATCGCACATCCACGAGCGATCAATATATTGTCGGTACTGACGGTACAGGCGGTGCTTCAGACCTGCAGGCATTCCAGCCGACCTATGGCGGACTGTCTCAGATCAATGCGATCCGAGTCCTGCAGCCTCAGTATGGCGATATCATAGAAGCAAATCTCAATCTCAAATTCACGCTGGCTGCAGCAGAAGGTGCTCGGACATTGCAGATAGGCATCGGCTACTTCAGTGATGCATACACCGCACAGACCTCATACAGCCTTGATGAGCTGGTCACAATGCACCAGAAGCTGACTGGTCGTGGCAGTCCGTATACGATCCCTCCAGCCAGTACCTTCAGGCTGCCGAGGCTCAATCTCTATCCAGCTATGTATCACCGAGGCCACTCTCGCTTCCGCGATGATGCCTTCGTGGTGGTCCTGAATTTTGATCAAGCTCCGAGTGTCGGATCGGGCTGGTCATTCGAGCGGTTTGATATTGACTGCACTATGCAGATGGGGCTGGCATAATGGGTGCTTCAGATATCAAACAAGCTGGCTATCCGAAGAGCCTGCAGAAGAAGGACTGGACCATCTATCGATACTGTGGTGGCGGTGGGGCTGGCAACTGTGCATATCCGCAGGGCAAGACTCAGGTCCGCTTCGGTATCGATCTCAATCCATACCTGGTCCGACAGGACTCGATCCTATTCCGCAATCCAGAGTACTTCGGTATGGTGGTCTATCCTGATGCTGGACCAGATGGCTTCCTCTGCAGCAACAGCTATGTGCTCGGCACTCAGAAGCAGTGGTATCTCGGCTTCAGCAACACTGGGGTGCTCACTGATCAGCAGGTCAAGAATCAGAATCTGACTCAGCCTGCTACCGCTCCACCATTCGATATCGAGGTCGGCCGATCCAAGCTGCCACAGCCAACCGACTCAGACTGGACTGGAATCCTCTATGTGCATATGGTGTGGGATAGCTCGAATTATGTATCGGATCAGGTCTACCAGAATGATGTGCAATATCTCAGAGTCGTGCAACATAATTATCAGGTGAGGCAATAGCATGGGGAATCAGAATCATCTACAGCCATATCCATACACGCTGAAGACTATCGGTCCAGGTGACAAGAATAACTCGCTCACAATCTGTGGGTATCGAGCCTTCTTGTATATGCTGCCTCCGAAGGAAGCTCTCACGATCGAGCGACTCTTCTGCCACCTAGTATTCACATTCGACTCGGGTGTGGCTACTGCAGACCGCGTGATTCAGTCGATCGGCATCGTGGATCAAGTACCGCTCCTGCCGACCTCAGATGCCAACTACCAGAGAAGGCAGACACTGAATGTCCAGGCTGATGCCAACCGCAAGATCGATATCAGCATAGATCTGACTCACTTGCTGAAGCGGACCAATGTCAGATATTCTGAGAGTGGATATGATAGCAGCGGACCAACAACAGGGTACACAATGGTCGAGGTACTCTTCCCGAATACAATAAGTTTTGCATCAACTGCAGGAGTGATAAATCTATGGAAGCTAGACGGCCTCTTCACTACAGAGGGAATACGGTAATAGTACCGAAGCTCGGCACAAAAAGCCGACACAAATTCTTCCAGCGACCACCTCGCGAGGAAGATCGCACACCTCAAAATACTGAGCTCAAGATCTGCAGCACCATGCAATGCCCTCGCTGTGGAGCTGAGCAGGACAAGTACCGCGTGACCTGCAGGCGATGTCAGTGCTGCTTCTACTGTGGCCTGGTCGGTGGCTCTGCATTCGAGTGTCATCTCTGTGGCAATCACATCCCTGAAGAGGATCGGGAGGTCCAGCCACCAGAGACTATCAGGATCGCCTGATTGTGTCACAATAGGAATAGATGGATGATGAACTTCAAAAGGTTGCTAGTGGGAAGACCGACAGCAAGACTGCTCAAGCAGTCTTCGCAGTCGTGCTCGCTCAGGTCAAGCAAGATCTGTCTGAAGTAAAGGAGCTGCTCAATAATGACTACGCAAAGAAGTCGGATATCACAGCACTCAGCAATAGGATCAAAATGCTTGAGCGGATTGTCTATGGTGCAGTCGGAGTTATCCTCCTTGCGGTCTTCGGTGCTCTTATCGCACTCGTTGTCAGACAGCCAGGATCTTGAGGATAAGCATA
>CAZWRK010000241.1:0-3960 GCA_964635875.1 uncultured Aquaspirillum sp. | reverse complement strand
CTGGGAGCGAGGTCAAGTCGGTGCAGCCGCGCAGGTCGAGATTGCCGCCTACGCTCAGCCCCTCTGGGAGCGAGGTCAAGTCGGCGCAGCCGCTGAGGTCGAGCGAATCTGAAATTACCGCACCTGCTGGTGCAAAGCCTTCTTCAAGAAGGCTTATAAATTCAACTCCTTTAAACAAATCTTTCATTTTAATTTATTTTTTTTTGTTAAAAAAGTGGCTTTCGCTGTTTGACAGTACAAAGGTACACTAATAAAGGTTTACCTACCAAATATTTTGCAAAGTTTTTTTTTATATTTTTTTTTTTAATAAAAAAGCCCTCTGACATCGTTTCGACGAAAGAGGGGCTAAAAAAAAATAAACTAAAATGGCAAATCGTCGGCGGTTTCCGGGGCAAAGCTGTCAGGCTCTTTCTGCGCGGGGGGCTGTGCCTGTTTGGGCTGCGCTTCTTCGCCGCGCTTTTCGAGCAGCCTGAAAGTGCCCGCGACAATGTCAACAGCCGTGCGCTCAACGCCGTCTTTGTCGTTGTACTTGCGCGTTTGGATTTTCCCCTCCACGAAAACGAGGCTTCCCTTCTTGACCTGCGAGGCCGCACGGTCTGCAAGGTCGCCCCAAAGTACGACATTGTGCCATTCGGTCTTGCTTTGCCAGTTGCCGTCCTTGTCTTTGTAGCTTTCGCTTGTGGCAAGCGAGAAACGCCCAACGGTAGAGCGGGTTTCGAGCGTCCGGGTTTCTGCGTCCATGCCAGCGTACCCGATTAGAGTTACTTTGTTTATCATGTTTCTGCTTGTTGAATTGCTTTGAATATCTCGAAAACAACCTGCGGCACTACGGCATTTCCGTATGCTTTGATTGATTCGCGCCTGTGTCGAGAAACGGTAATTCCAGCCAGTCTGGCGGAAAGCCCATCATCTCTCCCACAAAGCGGGGGTTGAGTTGGGAAGTGCCGCCAGCTTGGAAGGTCTTGTGAAGGCTCTCTTGCGCAGATTCCTTTGTGACCTTGAAACCCTCGGCAGCCGTCGGCGCGGGCAACATGTCGTAAAAGCTCATCGCGTCGAGTATGCTGTTCGGCCTCAGCTCCCCAGCTTTTCGGCTCGACATAGTTTGCGCCCCTGTTGCCTTCAACTTCTCCACCCGTTCGGGGTGGTCTCGCTGCACGGCTTGCGGCGTGGGCAGCATTTTGTTCGCCGCAAAGGCAGACAAATCCGCCCGGCTCTTTTGTGAAGGCGCATTCTCCTTGCCCTGCGCATCGCTCGCAAGCGGCGTGGGCAGCATCTGACTGTACATGACTTGGCTTGAAAGGCTGTTGAACTTGTTCCCGTTCTTGTGCCCCGCCTTGTCCATACGGGCTCGGTACTTGTCCGGGTGTTCGGCTATCTCCATCTGAAAAGGTTTTGGCGCATTTTGACAGCAGCCTCGTAGTCTTGGTCGGCGGCTTTCAGAGCCTCTTCGATACCAATGGCAATCTTAAATAGGGTGAGGGCGGCGACGTGCTTTTTGGTGAGGCACGTTCCAATGTTCGGTATTCCCGTGATTCGGGAAACGGCCATATATGAGACCTTGCCCGGCTCTTTCTTTGCAGAAAAGAACCCTTTGATTTCGGCCTTTGCCTGAGCGAGGGCGGCCTCTGCCCTCTCGTTCAAGTTGTTGTTCATGTGATGATATTTATCCCTTGCGGGTTTTCGTTCGTTGTAAGCCAAAAGTCTTGCGAGCTTGCCCAAATGTCCTGCTCCGGGAACAGGGAGCTTTGTACGACCGCGTCTTTGAAACGGTCAATGTACTCAAGCACCTCAATCTCTGCCTGCTCAATCATTCTCTCTGGTATGAGGTGCACCGATACCTCTCCGTTACCGTCAACGCATGTGACGTAGTATTTTTTTCGGCCAGTGGCCTTTAGGTACGCCCATGCCTGCCAGTGCAGCCGCCGGGCTTTTATTTGATAAGTCGCGGCGCGAAGCTCCGCCGAGGGCATGTTCTTTATGTCCATCACCATGCCCTCGCCAAGTCCGTCAATGCGCCCCGTGAACCGTATGCCACCCAAGTCCATCTCCAAAAAATGCTCGGTCTGCCCTATCTGGTCAATCACCCACCTGCTTGCCCTGTTTTGAAGCAGGCGGCGGGCGCGAAAATCGCCGTCTTCAGCGATTCGCCCCGGTATAACTGTAATCCCTGTGGCCGCCTTTATTTCCGCAATTACGGTTTCAAGTTTTGGTAGAACGACATTGCCCTGCTTGTTTCGGGCAAGCTCCGTGCCCGTCATCTGCTCGTATATCTCGCCCCAAGCATTTTTCCCGTCAGCCGTTGCGGCATTTACGGTAGGGGCAATCCTGTAAAGGTCTTGGAATCTGTCAGGCTCAAGGAGCCGACAGTGCACCACGTTCCCGAGCAGCATGGCCGGGGTCTCTTTTCGCTCTTGCAGCTTGTATGCAATAAACGCATAAGGCGAAACGGCGAACTTCGAGAGGCTGCTAAACGAAAGAGAAAAATCCCATCGCTGCAGCCTTTCAATAAGCTCGGCGCGTTCCTCTGCCTTTGGCTCTACAAAAGCCTCAAGCTCGGCGAACGGGGCGGACGGGTCAAAATCAATCATTGTTATTCAATTTTTCTTTCATTTTAGACACCAGTTTGGCGTACTGTGTCTTTAAAGATCCAGAAAGGTTCGGGGACTGCCTGAACCATATCTCAGAAAGCGCTTCCACGCTTTTGGCCGCCTCAACCTCCATAACGAGGTCGGGGTGAAGCTCCCCAGAGCCGGTGCCGGTCGAGTTCGCTTGTGCGGCCTGTTCGTCTTGAAGCAGCTTAACAGCACCAGCCTCTACATCGCCGCTTGCGTTCAACACCGCGCCGTCTGATTCGATAGCAGCCTGCAATTCAGCGGACTTTGGCAGCTTGAGGGTGCAAAGATATCGCATAGGGACGCGCATGGCCATAATGTCGTAGTGGTTTCCCCACACGGCCACGGGCGTTTGGCTGTTCCTTTGCGTGTCCGACATAAGCCTGTGCCGCTCGATTTCCGAAATATCACAGTAGTGAAACACTACTCGCCCGGACATAAGGGTGGCAGATGCCCAAACGCCTTTGCGGTCGCCCCGTTCGTATTCGCCGCCGTCGTACTTGTGCCTGATAACTGGTGCGCTACCCTGCTCAAAGTCGAACTTGTCGTTTTGGCGCACTATGCCAAAATCGAAACTTTCAACTTTGCCAGACCGGAAGGCAAGTTCCTGCCAGCCTTTGTAGCCGACTTGGAACGTGGCAACCTTAATCCAGGTTGCCTTTTCCCTCGTGCCCACGTTCACGTTGCGCGGCACAATCCAGCACTGGCCAAGCTCTTGCGAGAGCCTAAAACCAAATATGGCAGCTTTGACAAGGCAGCCCATGATGCTGTCGTGTGTGCAGGCCGCAACGCCCGGTTGCTGCGCTATTTGCAGGGCGGCTTCGATGAACGCGCCAACGTCCATTTTTTGCCGCACAATGTCGAGCAGTGTTTTGTTTTTTTGTATTGCCTCTTTGATTGCAGTGACTTCGTTTGCCATGTGTGTGGCTGTTTTAGATTGTGCTACGGTATTTTTCAATCAGGTTGTCGGGGTCTGCCATAACGAGCAGCACCTGTTCGGGCGTGGCCTTTTGGCCGTCCTGCGCGACCTGATCGGGCGTTTTGGTGTCGGGGGCGTAGTACGCTGCCCAATCGCCGTTCGCGCCCTTAACGCAGGCGAATCTCACGGTTTCTGGCTGCTTGCCAACCCCCAGAAAGCCGTCGCTGCCCTTTACAAGTGCGGTGAACGTGCAGAAAATTTCGTGCTTTCCAGCGTTTAGCAGCGAGTTAGGGGCGAGGCACGGCTTTTCCTGCTTTTGGCTTTTTTGTAAGTATTGGTTCATATTCTGATTCAAGTTTCAAATAGAATTTCAAGATGTCAGGGCGGCGCAGCCGCGCAGGTCGAGCCATCCGCCAACGCTAAGCCCAT
>CAZWRK010000240.1:0-3984 GCA_964635875.1 uncultured Aquaspirillum sp. | reverse complement strand
GACTTTGCTAGATTTCGAGGCTTATCCACGTCGGTGCCTTTGCGCAAAGCGGTGTGATAAGACAAAAGCTGCAGCGGAATCGTGTACAACAACGGCGCAAGATCGCCTGCACCACTTGGCAGCGACAAAACATGCAAGCCGTTTTCAGCTACAAAATCGGCATCACTGAGCACAAACAACTCACCATCGCGCGCCCGAACTTCTTGAATATTTGACTTGAGCTTATCGATCAGGCGGTCATTCGGGGCGCAGACAATCACCGGCATATCTTTATCGACCAGTGCAAGCGGGCCATGTTTGAGTTCACCCGCAGCATAGGCTTCAGCATGAATGTAGGAAATTTCTTTTAGCTTCAGCGCGCCTTCCATTGCCACCGGCCACAGGGTATGGCGGCCCAAGAAGAGGGCGTGGGATTTGTATTCCAACACTGCCGCCCATGCCTCAATTTGGCTTTCGAGACCCAGCCATGCTTGAACTTGCGCAGGCAAGTGCCGCAAAGCCGCGACTTCCGCTTGCTGCCGCTCGGCACTGAGGCGGCCGCGCAATTTAGCCAAGACCAAAGCCAATAAACGCAACGCGACCAACTGCGTGGTAAATGCCTTGGTCGATGCAACGCCAATTTCGGGGCCTGCGCGGGTTAAAAATTTCAGTGCAGAGAGCCGCATCAGCGAGCTTTCCGGCACGTTACAAATAGACAATGTATGGGTTTGGCCTTGAGCAATTGCATGCTTTAACGCGGCCAAGGTATCTGCAGTTTCGCCCGATTGTGAAATCGTCAAAACAAGGGCATCGGGCTGGGCCACCGAATCACGATAGCGATATTCGCTCGCCACCTCCACAGAGACCGGCACCCCCGCCAGCTCTTCGATCCAATACCGCGCAATTAAGCCTGCATGGAAGCTGGTACCACACGCCAAAATATTCACCGAGCGAATCTGGCTTAGGATACTTTCGGCCGCAGGGCCAAATAAACTCGGCTCAATACTCTGACCCAAATTTTCGAGGGTATCGGCGATAGCGCGGGGCTGTTCGTGAATTTCTTTTTGCATGAAGTGGCGGTATGCCCCTAGCTCGGCAACGTCCGCAGAAAGCTCGGTTTCATGTACGCGCCGTTCGACCGGTTGACCATGCACATCAAAAATATCAACGGTTTTGAGGGTTAAGCGCGCCACGTCGCCTTCTTCGAGGTACACCACACGTTGCGTCACGGGTAGCAACGCGGCGACATCTGAAGCAAAAAAGTTTTCTTCAATCCCTAAACCCAACAGCAGCGGGCTACCGTGACGGGCACAAATCACCACATCAGGGCGATTCGCCGCAACCACACCAATCGCGTAAGCACCTTCTACGCGACCTAGTGCCGCCTGCACGGCTTTGAGCAAGTCGGCTTCTTGTTGGTAGTAATGGTGAATCAGCTGGGCGACCACTTCGGTATCAGTGTCCGAAACGAAGGTGTAGCCAAGCGCACTTAATTCGGTTTTGAGTGCGAGATAGTTTTCAAAAATACCATTGTGCACCAAGGCAATTTGCCCATCGGCAGAAAAATGAGGATGCGCGTTGCGCTCAGAGGGCGCGCCATGTGTAGCCCAGCGCGTATGGCCAATGCCAGTGAGTCCTTTGAGTTCTGTGGCTTGGCACTGTGCGACCAGTTCGGCAACACGCTGGGTCGAGCGTTCACGGCAGAGCTGATTTTCTACGACCACTGCAACACCGACCGAGTCATAGCCGCGATACTCCAGACGGCGCAAGCCTTCGAGCAGAATAGGCACGACATTACGTTGGGCAATAGCGCCGACGACTCCACACATGGTATTTCCCCATTTCACATCAAATAAAGCGACTCACCACGGCGGCGAGTCGGCCTGTTAAGCATTAGTTACAGCCTATTTTGCTTTGATCGGGCGTTTCCAGCTAGCGATACTGATTTGTTTAGCACGACTCACGGTGAGTTGCCCCGCTGGTGCGGACTTGGTCACGACGGAGCCTGCTGCGATCGTCGCCTCTTCGCCAATTTCGACCGGCGCAACCAACATCGAACCGGAGCCAATAAAGGCCCGATCGCCAATTTGGGTGCGGAATTTATTCACGCCGTCATAGTTGCATGTCACCGTCCCCGCACCAACGTTGACTTGCTGGCCAATATCGGCATCGCCAAGGTAAGTCAGGTGATTGGCTTTTGCGCCATCAGCTAGCACGCTATTTTTGACTTCAACAAAGTTGCCAATGTGTACATGGTTGCCTAAGCGAGCGCCCGGCCGCAAACGCGCATAGGGGCCAATTTTAGTGAATTCACCGACATAGGCACCATCCAGATGAGAGAAGGGCTCAACACGAGAATGCGCCGCAATCGAAACATTGCGAAGCACGCAATTTGCGCCAATGGTGACACCTTCGCCTAAAGTCACTTCGCCTTCGAAAACACAATTCACATCAATAAATACATCACGGTCGCAGAAAATTTGGCCCCGCACATCAATTCGAGCAGGATCGGCAAGCGTGACACCTGCATCCAGCAACGCCAATGCTTGCTGTTGTTGATAGCAACGCTCTAAAGTGGCCAACTGGGCTTTATTGTTGACGCCCGCAGCCTGCCAAGAAGCAGGCACTGTTTGGCCATGAACACGCAAGCCATCGCGTACAGCAAGCGCGATAACATCGGTCAGATAATACTCACCTTGTGCATTTTGATTACCTAATGCATCCAACCAGGTGCTGAGATGGGCGTTCGGGAGCACCAAAATGCCGGTATTGATTTCGGTCAGCGCCTTTTCGGCATCGGAAGCATCTTTTTCTTCGACAATGCGCTGGATATGACCGTCGGCATCGCGCACGATACGCCCGTATCCGGTGGGCTGCGCAAGATGGTCAGTGAGTAAACCTAGCTCATCGCCTGCCGCTTCGACCAGTCGAGACAAGGTATCTGCTTGAATGAGAGGCACATCGCCATATAAAACAAGGGTTTGTCCAGAGCGTGAGAGATACGGCAGAGCCATTTTGAGCGCGTGACCAGTCCCTAATTGCTCAGTTTGCGGCGCCCAATTCAAATCGGTATCGTGCGCAAAAGCCTGTTTTACTTGGTCGCCGCCATGACCATAAACTACGGTCAAGCTCGCAGGCAATAAGCTGCGGGCCGCATCTAAGACGTGAGCCAACATTGGCCGACCGCCAATAGGATGTAGAACTTTTGGTACATCCGAGACCATTCGCTTACCGCGTCCGGCAGCCAGAATAACGATATGAAGAGCAGTCATGGCGATGGCTTTCATGAATTTAAAGGTAGCGTGACGGCTCATGAAAAGTGAAGCCGAACTCAACACATGAGGATCATGTGTAAAAAATACAAAAGGCTGCTATCTAAAGACAGCAGCCTTTTTACGCTTGATAAGCGCTAACTCAGTGAATCCGCTTGCGCAGATATTCCAGAGCGTGCAGTTCGGCAATTGCTTGCTGCAGCGCTACACGAGCCTGAGCAGTGTCTTGGCCGTCGGCTGCTTTGGCTAATGCAGCCTCAGCATCCTTTTTAGCGGCCAGAGCACGTTGCTCGTCAAGCTCTTCGCCGCGAATCGCCGTATCAGCAAGAACTGTAATAGCGTTCGGCATGATTTCCATCAAACCGCCAGACACTACAACCAGCACTTCTTCAGCTTGACCCGGTACGCGAATGCGCAACGGGCCTGGCTTGATACGGGTCAACAACGGCACGTGACGCGGATAAACACCGATTTCACCCAGTTCAGCTGGTGCGACGAGAAACTCGGCTTCACCAGAGTAGATCTGAGCTTCAGCGCTTACCACTTCCACATGCATCGTAGTCATGGGCTAACCCCTCAATTACAGCGACTTGGCTTTTTCGACTGCTTCTTCGATGCCGCCCACCATGTAGAACGCCTGTTCCGGCAGGTGGTCGTATTCGCCGTCGAGAATCGCCTTGAAGCCCTTGATGGTGTCCTTGAGCGATACATATTTACCCGGAGAACCGGTAAA
>CAZWRK010000239.1:0-4013 GCA_964635875.1 uncultured Aquaspirillum sp. | reverse complement strand
TTGTTGTTCGCATAAACCATTAATATCAAACTGGCCTTTTGTAATTTGTTTTACAGCGGTGGTTACTTCTTTTTGTTTAGCCAGAACCATACGAACAAATACTTCCGGGTCCATCCAGGTCGGCGGTGGAATTTTGTCGTAGGTTAAATTCTTAGCGTCTACTTTTGTCAGCGAGGTTGGGTCTACATCTTGCCGATCAAATGCTTTGCGGCAGTTATACTTCTCGTCAACAAATGCCAGTGATCTGGCGTAGCCTGAGCCTTTACTCTCAGGAATACGTAGCTCTAGCGTCACAAACTTTCGCCGCTTTATGTTGTCATGAGCGGACAAGTCTTTAGTGTCTTCAGGATACAGCAGCGGCGAAACCATGTGGTTAGGCACACACATACCGCCCTGATACACTTTTAACTTTATAGTCTTCGGTGCTGGCGCAGAATCTTTTTCGACTGATTTAGTCTTCTTACTCTTTTTGGACTTTGCGCTTTTGTCGGGCTTTGTTTGTTTCTTCTTTTTTCCTACGTTCAATTTGAGTTTCATAGTAGCTAATAGCTAAAAGCTAAAGCAAAAACGATTAAGTAGGGTAAACAGCTAACAACCTGACACCTAGAGTATTCTAAGAGGTTAGTTGGTAGAAGATTTCGCCTGCCAGTATACGTGAACTCATAGTCAAATAAAACTGCGCGGTGGCACAATTTATTTCGGCTACTTGCTCAAGTAAACTTGACAGGCGAAATCTTCTACCAGCTAACCCTTAGAATACTCTAGGGCCAGGCTAATAGGCTTACGTAAGAGACGTTTCCGTCTCCATGCTGTCTGCATTTTCCGCAGACTTATCAAGGTCGAAGAGCCAGTCCTCATGATCTGGCAACCCTAGTAGTTTGGCCGGGTTTTGAATTGCCATGTGTTGCACGAACATGAGATTGGTCAAGTCGCGCTCTGTCAGCTGATACTTTTTCTGCGTGAGTTGATTTCGCGCGTACAGCTCGACTGTGCGGCAGATAACAAGCATATCTCGTTCATCGCGCAAATCCGTTGCGCTAGGCACTCGCTTAACGCAAGGGTCGGTTGCAACTGGGTCTTTTTGTTGCGCCGCAGTATCAAGTCGCTTTTGCACGTCGGCAATCATGTCATCGTAGCAAGCTAGCCGCGCGTCGTAAATTGCTTTTAGCATCGGGCCAGGCACGACGACGTTAGCCAAGTACTTTGCAATTTTCTTTTTCTTCCTGCTCATTCTGTCTCCTTTACTAGGTAAAAAAATTGCGGTAGGAGAAGGCGTTAACCCTCTCCTACCGCAAGCGTAGGCAGCCACGGTGAGGACGAGTTGTCCGAGGCGCTTTGCGCCACTGCCTACAGTAGGCCCGGAGGGACTTGAACCCCCGACCAAGAGATTCGACTTTATGTTTGTTTCCAAACTCGTCGGACTATATCACCACCCACGTATGCACGTTAGGGTGTCGGACGCTTTACCCGGTTATTAAGAGGGCTATACCTCTCCGGTAGTCTCTGCACCTTTCGCAAGTGTACTTGCGACTTGGCTCAGTGTTGACGTTTAGAGAAGCCTATATTTGCGCAGCCATTTTCGTACAGCGTTATCGGATACGCCATACTTGCGACCTACTGCTAGCATTGACATATTTTTAACGTCGTTTGCTAATACAGTTTTCGATGGTCGCCGCTGTAACTGCGAACCTACGTCGCAGCACTGCTTTGAGCAAAACTGGCGTTGCTTGGACTGCAACGTAGTATCGCAGATGCTACAAAAACTAGGTTTTCTCTTTTTAGTTTTCACTGAATTCATCCGATTCATCTTACTGCTTTCGCTAGTAAGCGCACCATTTGCCAGCCAGGCATGTAGTTTAGCATGTTGTGACCGCAGTAGCACCAATAGATTTGCAACTCTATTATTTGTTTTATCGCCATCTAAGTGGTGTACAACTTCGTGCTTTGATAGTTTGCGTTTAAGCATACGTTCCGCAATAACTACATGCTCGTAAACATACCCTTTCCAATTTGCAGTACGCATGGCCGACCTGTGTTTTGGTTTATACACTAGTCTATAGCCATTTACATACCGAACAGATTTGGTTTTTGCTGACATTGGCTAACTCCTCAGTTTGTTAGTAAAATGTAGTTAAACATCTTACAAAACTTGAACTGCTAAGTCAACCTTAGATGAGTCTCCTGCTCTAACCAACTGAGCTACGGGCCCAAAATACAGTCGGGATGACAGGAATCGAACCTGCGACTTCTTGCTCCCAAAGCAAGCGCTCTAGCCAAGCTGAGCTACATCCCGAAGCGGAAGCGGAGGGACTCGAACCCACAAACGATTTCTCGTCAACTGTTTTCAAAACAGCGCCCTGACCATTCGGATCGCTTCCATACAGTAACCCCGACAGGACTCGAACCTGTGACACCCGGATTAGAAATCTGGTGCTCTATCCAACTGAGCTACGGGGTCTTAGTGACTCCAGTGGGACTCGAACCCACGGCCTACGGATTAAAAGTCCGTTGCTCTACCAACTGAGCTATGAAGTCTAATAAAAGGGCTTGGTCGCTGGGCTAGGCGACTGCTTCACCAGTTTTACGGAATCTACACTGCGGTTAACAGCTGTCATCCGGGCTTCTTTCAAATTTAATTGTCGGAGCCATTCTGTCTTTTTCTGGTCTACGCTTTCGCATAGCCCTCCCAAGTAACTTGTCGCACCGGCAACCACGAGTAGCTGTTGCGAATTATTCAAGCCACTTGCCTGCGGTGTATTCCCGCATTGGATTAAGACTAACCAGTTCATTCGCCCTAAAAGATGACTGACGAATAGTTGAAGCTATGCATCGAGGCATCACACACAAACACAAACTTACTAAACAAGACCTTGTGGAAGTGTCTACGTTTACTGTCGATACAACCACGTTTCCAGCGACTGCAAACTCCGCTGGCCGACAAGCGCTTTAACTTTTCTGCTTGCCGCTGTGAGGTTAGCGGCAAACACAATTACTCGCAGTACTTGGCCATTTGGCAATACAGCTTTTGCTACGTACACGTAAATCTCCTGTAATGTAAATCTTCTGTAACGGGTAAAAGAACATTGTGGCAATTTCAGCCACACCCTATTTGTCTCAGGTAGGTTACCCGCCAGTGCCGTCGCGTCATGACACGTTGGAGAGCTGTTTCCACCTTTTTACGTACTACCGCAATAGGAAAGAAGGTGGGCACACTATCAGCCTATACGCGAAAGCTGTAGTGACCTTTTTGCGATAGCCGCGACTAAAACTTCTCGGCGCGGTGAGGAATAAGAACATTGTGGAAGTTTCATCCAACACCCTATTTGAATAAGCAGTAGGTTTCTGCTGTTGTGACTACGTTGACTGTTTATACGAGCCACGATGACGACTTACTATTAACCACGAAACCTGTCGTCTAGTTGACGCGTCAGCGGCATAGCTACGTCTGCCACTTTGCGACTCATGGTTAAATTACTGTTAATCAGCTAGCCTGCGGTTGACGTAGCAACACTCCGCATTAAACTGAGTTACATTTATTAGAGGCTCCGGCGGGACTCGAACCCGCAACCAATGGATTACAAATCCATCGTTCTGCCAGTTGAACTACAGAGCCAGAGTGTGGCGGAGTAAGCACCACACCTAATAGGGCTGCGGACCAGCAAAGCTAGTCGATCGGCCCAGTATATTATGACACGTTTAGCCAGTTTATTTAGCTGGCAGCATTAGCAGCCTGACGACCAACATCTGCTAGCGTGTCGTTTTGTTTAGCTTGTGCGGCAGCTAGCAACTGCTGCAAAACTTTGATACGCGCCTGAGCAACTACTGGCGCTTGATACTGCTTGTCGCGCATAAGTTCTAACGCTTTTTCCGGCTCGTACCAACCACGCTCAGCCGCACCCCAATAGTCTAGTTGAGAATTAGGGCTCTGATTTGGGTCGATCTTTGCACGAATGAAATGCGTTCTGGACCCAGCGAAGTTTTTCTTCTTTTGGAGTTCCTCACTCCACGGATGA
>CAZWRK010000238.1:0-4028 GCA_964635875.1 uncultured Aquaspirillum sp. | reverse complement strand
CCATTCCGGGTCGCCTGTTCAACATCAATCCCACGATCTACGGTGGCGCGGATCCCATGATCACTCAGCGCTTCTTCAGCGAAAATGGGTTCCACGCCCCGCTTATGGAGCCTGAGGGCACGGCGAAGATCGACTTCGCCAAGATCCAGTATCGCGCCCACGGAAAGCTGGTCAGCGCGGCCGATCTCTACGACCCCCAGAAGTCTACTTGGACCCCGGATGAGGTGGGTAACCGCACCATGGCTGCCCTGAAGGGCAAGGAAGGGGCTTCGGCCTCCGTCCGAGTCAAGGCCGCCATCGGTCCCGGCATGACCGTTCGTTATTCTCCTGAGTACGGTGGTTTTGCCGTCTACACTCGAGCGGCCGCTGTGGGGACTCAACTGCTTGGCCGGGTGCAAGGAGCCAACGGCCTGATTCAGCTGTACAACCCGGACGACACACCCATCATCGTGAAGCGCAGGGATGTCCTCAACATCGTTGAGTCCATTCGAGGGGATCCCACTCTTTTCCGCTTCTGATGCTTCCCACGACCAAAGGTCCCGTCGATCCCACCGTCAACCAGCAGTCCGCCACGGCCACGTTGCCCGCTCCGGACTTTGGCGCTGGTTCGACGTTTACCAACGCCATTGGTGCAAGTTTCGAGACGACTTTTGCTGGAACCGGTTCCCGGGCTGGAAAGTACTTCTTGGCTGACATGCTGAGCTCCCCGGCGGACCAGATCACCAAGGAGGAGTTCGACAAGGAGTATCGCACGCCCGACGGTCCCCAGTGGGTCAAGGGCATGTCGCGCGCCCGGGCCGACCTGATGGTCGAGGACCACGTCAACGACATCATGCGGGCATCGGAGATGAACCCCCTCGCCCATCCGGCAGCGTTCTTCGCTGGCAGTCTCGTCGGTCAGGCGCTGGATCCGACCAACTATATTGGCGTTGGCCTCGCTTCGGCTGGTGCCCGTTTCGCCAAGGCGGGCGGCGTTCTCGGTCGCCTTGGCACCACAATGGTGGGGGCCAGTCGTCTGATCAACCCCGTGGCGATTGATGTTGAGGGGCAGCTCCTGACGGCGGCGGCTCGCGCCCGTGGTCGTCTGGCCAACACTATGACTGCGGGCCTGACCGAGGCGTCCCTGCAGACCGCTGGTATCCGGGCGTTCTCCTCCTACACCCAGCAGGAGTACACCAACGAGCAGATGGCCAACGACGCCATCGGGGCCGTGGCCATCACCGGTCTGATGGGCCTCGGCCATTCGATCTTCTCCCATGTTTCCCGGTCCCGCAAGGACCTGATCTCGGATGCGGTGCTGAGCGAGACGTTCAATGGCACCCTGAACCCGGATCGGATCAAGGCCCTTGCGGCCACCGATCCAGTGGCGGCGGAGATCCTTGCCCGGATGCAGGAGCGCGCCGCCAGTGCCAAGAAGGGTTCTCTGACGCAGGAGCAGCTTTTCCAGCTGCAGCAGGATGCCGTGGCCCGGGGTGACGCCTCCCCGCTGCCGAAGTACGAGGACATCTTCATGACGCTCGAGCGTCAGGCCGAGCGCAATGCGGCGCTGGCCCAGAGTGGCCAGACCGAGCCCTTGTTCATGACCCGGGCTGACCGGGCCGTGCGGGAGGATATGTACCGTGCCCTGTTCGACCAGATTGACCGCACGGAACAGGCCAAGCTGCGCGCCGCCCTGATCGAGAACGCCTCCCAGACGGTGGAGCAGCGCAAAGCGCAGGGCACGCTCACCCCGGACGAGTCGTGGCTGGCCGACCTGTACAAGCGGGCCTTTGGCGTGGAGGTGAAGTTCTTCGACGAGGCCGTTTCCAAGCAGGCCGGTTCGCTCGGCTTGTTCATGGGCAAGGACCCGAAGACGATTTACGTGCGCTCCGGTGCCTTGTTTGGCGGGGCCGACGCCATGATGTCCATCGCGGGCCACGAGGTCTCGCATAGCATCTCGAAACGCATGCCCGGCACTTGGCTCGCCATGGCGGACGCCATCGTCGAGTCCGGCACCAACCCGCTCGTCCGTGATGCCTACGCCCGTGTGAAGAAGTCCTTGGACACGGGCGACAATGTCTGGTCGTCCCTGCCTGCCGCCGCCAAGGTGGATGAGCTGTTTGCCACCGTCTCCGGTCTGGCCATGCAAACCCCGGAGTTTTGGCGCACGATGTGGAAACATTCACCCGAGGAGGCCACCCTTCTTCGCGCCGATCTGCGCAGCCGAGCACAGTCCCTGAGTGCGCTTCCGGATGCCAAGGGCCACTGGGCCAAGGAGCTCGTGCGCGGTCTCGGCCTGATCCTAGCCGCTGCGGATCACGAGAAGAACGTCCCGGCCCGCATCTCGAAGGAGCTCTATGCCAAGGGCGGATATGCCTACTACGGCACCCGCCACCTCGATTTCCTGAATCAGCTGCACAACGATATGCTCGGCCGGGAGTATCGCTCTCTGCTGGGCGACGGCGTGCCTGAGACTGGCGTGGGCAAGGATCGTCGGCCAATGACGCTCACCGAGCTGGACGCCCATGTGGCCGACATTGTTGGCACGGACATGGCTCTGAATGACCGGTCCGGTACTCCCTTGACCAAAGGTCAGTATGACTTGCGCGAGCCGTGGCGGCCGCGTCCCGAAGTTGCTGACAGTCCCTATTTCAAGGAGTACGCGGCCAATTTCATCCTGAATGTCATGTTTGCCAAGGCCAAGCCCGGCTCCAAGGCGCATGAGATCTATCAGGCATGGAAGGCCAACAAGAATCCCCGGAAGTGGTGGGAGTCGGTGGATGTGCTCAAGCGCAAGGACGCTCCGCTCGTGCATATTTTCGATAACAAGGATGGCACGTATCAGGTGGGCGTGCTGATGGATGACAAGCACCCGATGGTGGAGTTCGACCGTTCCATCGACGAGGAGATCTCCAAGGCGATGCAGACTGCGGCGGATCATGACCTGCGGGACGCCTATGGTAAGCTGCAGGGTAAGCTTCGTCGTTTTGTTGAGGAAATGGCTAAGTGGGATCCGGCAACTCAGGAAGTTCGCACCGGCCATCTTGATCCTTTGATTGCCGAGTACTTCCACACCGAGGTCATGCGCGAGCTCGGCAATGAGTGGCGTAGGTCCCGTCCATTCGGCCCCCAGCAGCCGTCCAAGTTCCCCTCCACCACGGTGCTCCTTGACCAGCTCAGTTCCTCGCTGGTGGCCCGCAGTCACACGGACAATATTTTCAATGCCATCCTTCACGGCTTCTCTGATTTTTTGGCCAACAAGGCGCAGGATGCCCTGCAGCATATGGACTGGGAGACCTATGCTTACCGACAGAGTCTTGCCGAAAAGGCCGATGTGCTGACCAAGTGGCGCACTGCCGATACTCCGCTCAAGGACGCAGTTGGCGCAGCATCGGATGAGTTTCAGCAGGCTTGGAAGGACTTCACCAAGCGCACGAAGCTGGGTGAGGAAGACCGCCGCCTGCTGGACCCCGACCTGATCAAGCGCACGAAGCTGGGTGAGGAAGACCGCCGCCTGCTGGACCCCGACCTGATCAAGCGCCAGTCTGATCCGGCCGTCTTCGTGAAGCAGGTTGAGGAGATGCGCGCCCGGCTCACGGCGGATTTCTGGGGCAGTATTGACGCCCGAGTCAAGGCCATTTACGGCGACAACGCCCACGCCTATAGTCGTGGTCTCGACAAGGTTCAACTCGACAAGGACATCGCCGAAATCGTCGATGGAAAACTGCGTGACATCTTCCCGGGGCTCGACCGGTCGCTGGCGCTCAAGCGCAACTTGGAGCAGAAGATGACCAGTTCGGACTCGGTGGCCATGGTCATGGACGAGATTTCTCTGAAGCAGCACGTCGAGGACAACATGCTCGATCTGCACAGTTCGGATGACACGTCCGGGCTGGATGGTTCCTTCATGGCTCGCCTGCCGGACGAGTCCCCAGCCTCCGCCTTGGAGCGGGCGAACAACACGGCCAGCGAGGCCGAGACCCGGAGTGCCCTGAACATCCATCAGTTGAACAAGCTGGCGGCCGCCGCCTTGGACCGGGAGCACAGGG
>CAZWRK010000237.1:0-4044 GCA_964635875.1 uncultured Aquaspirillum sp. | reverse complement strand
CCACGCAGGGAATACCGTCTTTATAGCGCGTTACTGCGAATCTGCCGCCCCCGTTTCTACGGTCAAAATACTCGGCGCAGTCAAACCCGCGACAACAAATGGCACCAAGTGCCGCGCCACCACATCCGCTTCACGCGCAGTCACCATCAGCGGCTTTTTAATAAAGACCTTCAAAACGTCGTTACCCGCAAAGGCATTGAACATCAGGCTGAACGAAAAATGTAGTCGCCATGCCAATTCGTCGCGACTCAACGGCAACACCTTCGAAAAGGCGATGCTATAGCGGTGCACAAACTCGCTGTGCTCGTCAGGAATCGCATCGCGCAGCAATTTATGGTTTTCGATAAACGTCCGTGACAACAAGCGCACAAACATTGCACCGCCGCGCGCCGGATCACGCGACAGCGCCAGCGACGGCCGAATAAAGCCCATCACCAGCGATTCCACTGTCGGCGGCGTCTCCGAAGATTCCAATTGATCAAGCTCGACAATACAGGCTTGGTTCCACGGGCCAAGGCGGCGAATCACAGCTTGCTGCAGCAGGGCGTCTTTCGAGCCGAAGTGATAATTCACCGCAGCGAGATTCACTTCGGCCTGTTGCGTAATCATGCGCAGACTCGTTGCCTCAAAGCCGTGCTCGATAAACAATTTCTCCGCCACATCTAAAATACGCGTTGAGGTGTCTTGCTTTGCAGAATCCATAGAAGAGATTTCGTGAAGTTCGTGAGAAGGAGTAGAGGCAGTCATAATAAACAATCGTTTGAAATAAAGTTCTCATTTTTAACGTCAGGCAGATGACATTTCATCCCCCTGAGCATTTATTCAAATTGGAAAAACTCCAATTTTTTATTCGTCTTGACGCAATAGGCGCTCTTTTTATCACGTTCGAGCCGATTAAATCTCGATTTATAGACAGAAATCACCGAATCCGCGCGCTGCGCTCATCAGAATGCCGCCGGTCATCAAGCCACAGAATGGCTGTGCTACACTTCCGCGCGGCAGGCAAATCCGCCGCCCTATCCAACACTGATTTCGCCCATGATTTCCACTACGCTCTACGGTATTCCCAACTGCGATACCGTCAAAAAAGCCCGTCGCTGGCTCGACGAGGCGGGCATCGCCTATCAATTCCACGATTTTCGCCGCGATGGCCTCTCTGCTGACTGGCTGGCCGATTGCCTCCAACGCTGCCCGATCGACCAATTTGTTAATCGGCGCAGCACCAGCTGGCGGCAACTCGATGACACCCAGCGCCAACAGGCCGAACACATCGACACTTTAATCCCGCTGCTGCAGGCCAACCCCACGCTCATCAAGCGCCCTGTTCTTCAGCACGCAGACCATCTTCATACGGGCTTTGATGCCCCGTCTTATCAGGAAATTTTTCAAAAATGATCGCCAATCCCACTCGAATTCTGACTGATGCCCTCATTGCCCGCCAATCCGTGACCCCGAACGACGATGGCTGCCAAGACCTGATGATTGAACGCCTCGAAAAACTGGGCTTTGCTATTGAAAGATTGCGCTTTGGTGATGTCGATAACTTCTGGGCCAAACGCCAAGGCCACGGCGGCCCGCTCCTGTGCTTTGCCGGTCATACTGATGTAGTACCGACAGGCCCGATTGAACGCTGGAGCAGTGACCCCTTCTGCCCCACCGAGCGCGACGGCAAACTGTACGGGCGCGGCACCGCCGATATGAAAACCTCACTAGCGGCCTTTGTCACCGCAACCGAATCCTTCCTCGCCGCACACCCCAACCCACATGGTGATATTGCCTTTTTGATTACCGCCGACGAAGAAGGCGTTGCCACCCACGGCACCCGCGCGGTGGTGGAATGGCTCGCGGAACGCGGCGAGCATCTCGACTATTGCATCGTCGGTGAACCCACTTCGGTGCATGTGTTTGGCGATACCGTCAAAAATGGCCGCCGCGGCTCGCTCAATGGCACCCTCACCGTCCACGGCACCCAAGGCCACATTGCCTACCCGCAACTCGCGCACAACCCGATTCACGCCGTCGCCAGCGCCATGAGCGAATTGGTCGGAATCGAATGGGATCGTGGCAACGATTACTTCCCGCCGACTAGTTTTCAGATTTCCAACTTCCACTCGGGGACAGGCACTGTCAACATTATTCCGGGCAGCGCGGAAATCAAATTCAACTTTCGTTTTTCGACCGAACACACCGCCGATGAATTGAAAGCCAAAGTCCATGCGATCTTAGATCAGCACGGCTTGCGCTACGACCTCGACTGGAAGCTGTCTGGCAATCCTTTCCTGACCGAAAGCGGCAAGCTCACCCAAGCCGTGTGCGAAAGCATTCATGATGTTTCGGGTGTCGAAGCCGCGCTTTCGACCACCGGCGGCACGTCTGATGGCCGGTTTATCAAGGATATTTGCAATGAGGTGGTCGAATTTGGGCCAATCAACGAAAGTATTCATAAAATTGATGAACATGTGCTGATCGAAGATATTCCGCGCCTCTCGGCGGTGTACTGCCGTGTTTTAGAAAAACTCATTGCTTAAATTGAATCAGTGACTAGACCCGCGCCCGCAAAATCGATTGCTCGGGCGGGTCGCCGCCACTTTTGCACACCCCGCAAAAGCTTGATGGAGACAAAAGCAGCCACCCGCTGCCTCAAAAGTTATGGACATCGTTAAAGTCTTTATTGCCTTATTGGTCTTGGTCAATCCGGTTGGCGCGATGCCGGTGTTTGTCAGCCTGACCCCCAATGCCAGCGACGAGGAACGTCGCCATATCGCACAAACCACCTGCAAAGCGATTGCGATCATCATTATGATTTTTGCTTTGCTCGGCGATTCGCTGATCCGTTTTTTGGGGATTAGCTTGGGGTCATTTCAGGTCGGTGGTGGCTTATTGGTGTTGTTAATTGCGCTAGGGATGATGAACGCCAAGCCTGAAACCACCAAAACCACCCGCCAAGAACAAGACGAAGCTGAGATCAAACCAAACATTGCTGTCGTACCGCTAGCGATGCCGTTGATGACCGGCCCCGGGACGATTGGCACGGTGATTATTTATGCCGGTACCGCCAAAACATGGATGGATACCGGCGCACTCATTTTATGTGGCTGTGCCATTGCCCTGCTAAGCTATGTCGTTTTGAGAACCGCCGCACCGTTTAGCCGCATTTTGGGTAAAACAGGGATTAACATCGTCAACCGTGTGATGGGGATGCTGTTGGCGGCGCTTTCGATCGAAATTATGGCCGACGGACTGATCCGTCTATTTCCAAAATTAGTGAACTAAACCCATGAAGCCATCTCCTCTCGCGCCCATTCGTTTTATCGCCATTCTTGGCCTGACCTTTGGTGGAGCGGCTTCAGCGTGGGGGGCGGTGTGTGATGGCAGTGGTCTGAAAAACCGCTTAACGATCACCGAAGAGCCGATGACGATCGAATTTCGGCATGATCTGGACTACCCCGCGATTCAACAAGAATCCGGCCTCAAACCGCCTGCTGGGATGCCCGCCGGTTCTTTTGTCGGGGGCTTTACGCGCACCCAAGTCGCGACTCAATTCAAACTCGAGAGCCGCTCGTCGCCGCTACGCGATGGGCGCATGTGCTTTGGGGTCCATGCTGAGTTACGGATTCTCCAACCGAAAGCCATCGTGTTTTTGCCCAGCAGCGAGCCGAAAGACGGTTGCCGCTACCAAATCACCTACGCCCATGAAATGCAGCATGTGTCGATTTTTCAGCGCGGCATTCGCCACAGCGTGCGCGGAGAAGGTCTGCTGATGCAGCAAGCTTTTGCCAGCTCGCCTGCGATGGTGTTTAACAACCAAGCGGACGCCGAGGCCTACTTCAAAAAGATGATGGACGTGATGCAACGGCGCTTTCAAAGGTCTTTAGACCAGTCGAAAATCGCCCAAGCCCGCATCGACACCGTCGAGAACTACCTGCACGAGGGTGAAAAGGTTATGGCGTGTGAGATGCGGAGGAGGCAGTGAAACCTAGCCCCCTCACACCACCCGCCGCTCATAAAACGCCTGCGCCAGCGTGCCCGCATCAACAAACTCCA
>CAZWRK010000236.1:0-4071 GCA_964635875.1 uncultured Aquaspirillum sp. | reverse complement strand
GAGAGGCGGGGTACGTGGTGTCCGCCTCTCGTGCTATCTATATAGCTATACGGAGCCCGAGGCGCAAGGGGAGACGTGAAGAAATCTCCTCGCATCCCGAACCGAGTGACGGCAAGTGACGGGTGAGGGGGGGGAAGAGTGACGGGTCAAATCGTCGAAAAGGTAGGTTCTAGTATGGGATATCCACCTCAGTGACGTCAGAGGGTCTGAACTCTCCCATATATAGAGATCGTGTGTCATAGGCCGGGGGCGATGACCCGATTCCAACGTATAGGAAAGATTAGATCCTCTGACGTCACTCAAGTGAATAATACATATTAGATCCTACATTTTCGGCGAATCGACCCGTCACTGAACCCCCCACCTACCCGTCACTCACCCCCCACCTACCCCCCACCAGAACCGGCACCAGGCCCCTACGGGTGGAAGGCACCCTGCCGGCACCAGGGAAAAGGGCGACCCGCCACCGAGAAGAATCTTCTCGGTACTGTGCCTATACGTGTACCTATAGTGATGAGACGCAGTACATAAGAAGGAGATAGCGATGCGCAAGCCCCCTACCTCTGACCCTAGCACCCACAGGATCATGGCCCTGACCCTGTGCGTCTCCCCTAGGGAGATGGAGAGGATCGAGAGCCGGGTCGCCGAGTTGATGGGCCGTCAGGGCCGTCACGTCACTCGGTCCGCCGCGGTCCGGCAGCTCATCCTCGACGGAGAGCAGTTCCTCGACGCCTGATGAAGCGGGCGTCGTACCGGAACTGGGACCCGGTACGACGCCCTCAGACCCACCTCCAACACGATGGAGATGAGACCATGCCACAGTCTACCCGATTCCTGCTCCTCACGGTGTCCCCTGCCGGCGACGCCTGGCTGAACAAGCACCCCGAGATCAAGAGCCGCAAGGGCGACTACGACCACACGCCTCGCCTGATCGGCACCGAACCCACCCTCATCAGGACCAACGGCGACATAGTCGTCGTCTACGCCGACATGTGCGACGGGCGCGTCCCCGAGGGCGAGGTCGTCCAGGTCGCCGACGGCGTGACGGCACAGCTCAGCGACGCACCGCCGATGCTCCAGCCCGGCGACGCCTGGTTGCGAGCGGTGAACCCCGACGAGGGCGTCAGGCCCGGCCCGTGCAGCTTCCCGGTCGAGAACAGGTGGGCGCCCCCGGCCGAGTCCCCTGAAACAAAGGAGACGAAGAGGGCCACGGCCGACGGTCGGGCCCTGCTCGACATCTGGTCGTGGAAGACGGGCGCGCTGAAGCCGAGCCCAGCGACGACGCGCAAGCTCGCCATGCTCGCGTACCAGCTCGGGCAGGCCGTGGGCAACGGAGACCTGCCCGCCGTCCTCGCTGATGCCGCGCTGGGAGAGATATTCCCTCCCGAGGTGGACATCGACCCCGACGGCAAGCTCGGCCTCGCCCCCAGGGCGAAGCTCTGGCCGGGCACAGTCGAGCAGCTTCAGGCCGTCGTGAAGGAGGGGGCGCGCCGCCCGGCTGCGCTGCCGAAGACGGGGGCGGAGGCGAGCCGCCCGAAGCGGTGGAAACTGGGTGACGACCGAGAGCTCGGCCAGGACCTGGCCGTCAAGCTCGGGGGCAACAGCGCCGACCATCAGCGGTCGGAGGGTGAGCCCCTCACGGCGGTATACGACCGAGGCAGCGTCCACCACTGCGACCGCGTCTCCGCCGTGTGGAAGGTGGTTCCCGATCACGAGCTTCTGCAGCTCGCGGCCCGCTACAGCGGGACCTACGTGGCGACCCCCACGGAGAAGAACCCCGACGCGGTCGTCCCGGTGAAGCTCTCCCAGGGCCGCATCGAAGCGATCAGCAAGGTCGCGCAGATGTACCTGACGACGCCGGGATGGTTCGACGCGGCGCCGCTCGGGATCGCGCTGCACGGCACGAACGGGCCGCTGTTCCTTCCGTTGGGCGAGCCCAACGCCACGAGCGTCGAGGCAAGCGTCGCCGTCCCGCTGGCGCCGGAGCACCGGGTCCGGGCGTCCCAGGTGCTCGACATCGCCTACGACGCTGACGCCGAGTGCCCGATGTTCGCCGACTTCCTGGACAGCGTCTTCGCCGGCCTCCCCGAGGACGAGGCGCGCGGGCGTCAGACCTGCCTCATGCAGTTCGTCGGAGCCGCGCTGCTCGGGATCGGGCCCCGGTTCGAGAAGGCCGGGATCCTCACGGGGATCGGGGCCAACGGGAAGTCAACCTTCCTGCGCATCGTCAGCCGCCTCTTCCCCGACGAGGCCCGCGTCGCCGTGCCTATGCAGGCGTTCGCCGAGGATTATAAGCGATCGATGTTCGCGGACGCGCGCATCAACGTGTGCAACGAGCTTCCCGCCCGCGACATCCTGGCCTCTGAGGCCGTGAAGGACATCATCGACGGCTCGGAGGTCATAGCGCGGCTTCCTCACCTGCCCCCCTTCAAGTTTCGCTCGCGGGCGACGCACCTGTTCGCCGCGAACAGGCTCCCGCCCACGGCGGACCTGAGCCGCGGGTTCTTCCGGCGGTTCATCTGCATCGACTTCCCGAACAGCTTCGAGGGCCGCGAGGATCGGGGCCTCGCCGACCGGATCATCGCGCGCGAGCTGCCGGGCGTGCTGAACCTCGCGATCTCGGCGGCGGCGATCCTCGTGGCGAACAACCAGTACACGATCCCCGAGTCCAGCCGGAAGGCCGAGGCCGAGTGGCGTCAGCACAGCGACTCGGTGTCCATGTGGCTGCACGAGGCGACGGAGCCCTCCGGATGGACACCTAGCTCGTCGGCGCACCTCGCCTACAGGACGTGGTGCGAGAGGTCGCTGTTGAAGCCCGTCTCGACGAAGGAGTTCGCGATCCGGCTCGTCGGCGCCAAGGTCAAGGACAAGAGCCCCGGCGGAGTGCGGCACTGGGCCATCACGCCGAAGCGCGACTACATGCTGACGGTCGACCCGACCGTCGCGGAGGTGACAGGATGATCCTGTTCCTCGACGAGCTCCCAGACGGTCTCCTGCAGGAGGCGTACGAGATATGGATGGGCTCCCTCGCCTCGCAGGCGTCGGCGAGGGAGCCCGAAGACCTGGACCACCTGTGGCCCGAGGACGGGGGCGAGCCCGACCCCGAACCCGTCCCCCGCGACCCGGACGAGGAGACGGTTCTCGACCTGTCGGGCTGCATCCATGAGCTAGAGGTGCTGTGCTTGCCATACGGCGAGGGCGTCTTGTGCGCGGTCATCTCCTGGATAGAGCGCGAGAACCGTCACCTCCTGCGCTGAATCGTTACGTTCCGAGTAGCGCCGCTACTCATGGCGTGATAGGGTGAAGCACGACAGGAGACAGCGTGACCCCACAGACCAACCTCCGCCTCACGGACAGGGCCCGCCGGAAGCTGCAAGACATCTGCTACGAGGCCCGGGTGGGCCCGTCTGTGGCCGCCAGTGCGGCCTTGGACATCGTGACCGTCGAGGGCGTGGTCGAGGCCCTGCGAGCCTCAGGGGAGGCGGGACGGCCTGGCACCGAGAAGGAGCCCGCATGACCACCTCGTTCTACCTCGCCTGCCCCCGCGAGCGGATGCTGCTCCTGCTCTACGGGTCCACCGTCGAGATGCGCACCGCCTACGAGACGCACCGGATCCGCCCCTGGGACGGGAAGGAGGACCTGTTCCCTGACCGGGTCCGGTCCTACCTCCGCCCGTGCGGGATCCCGCAGAGCTGCGCTCCCGGCCTGAACTGCGAGGCCCACGACCCGATCTGGACCGTCTATCAGTGGGTTCTCGACAGGAGCGGCCCCTGCTACCTCGTGTCGGAGGAGCTGGCCGAGACGTCCTACGTGTGGCTCGACGAGTACCACGAGCAGGAGGACGGGGTCGTCGTGCGCGCGTCCCTCACGTCATCATCATTGGTAGGAGGTGTGCTATTGGCCAGGTGAGCGATAACGAGTCCTTCACCCTGCACCGCTGCGGCGGCGCCAACGACTACAGCATCCGGCACCACCTGGGTAGCCAGAGCCAGGACGAGTCGGCTCCCCTGACGGGCACGCAGCTCGCCGACCTCCGTGCTGCTGCGCGGCAGGGCCAGTCGGCCTTCGACG
>CAZWRK010000235.1:0-4112 GCA_964635875.1 uncultured Aquaspirillum sp. | reverse complement strand
GCGTAAATTGTGCCAGCCAGTTGGCTCCTTCAACACATCATTGATACAAGTGCGAATAACATTTAATGGGTCGCTCATCGCGGGCGGAATCAGAGGTACGCTCGTTTGTCCGGCTTGCTGTCTTTCCAGCTGCTCTGCCTGCGCCTGTGTATAGGCTTGTGACAACCAGATAAACCAATCTTTAAAGGCTTTGAAAGATGATGCGGGGTCCATGCAATCGCGATAAGCAAAGGTCCGCATGTAGAAACTAGCAGAACCATCGCTTTCTTTAGTCACTTTGCTTTTTGTGAGTTTTTTCTCACTCCACAACCGGCCAGTACCGTAATAGCCCAGCATCGGCAAATTCAGATGGTACCCGTCAGGGGTGCGAATCTGCTTTTGGGCGTCCTCAGCCCACAGTTTTATGCCCCGAGTGTGCGCGTCTTCCTTGGTTCTTGTCCGCACACCTTCGCTATCACGATAGCGCATCCACGTTTCTTGTTCTCCGCTGTGCCCCCACTCGCCCGTCAGCGCGACCTCGACAGGTAAATTGCGACTGATGGTTCGTGAACCACTTAACGGTGACTGGCTCAACACGAAAAAATCACTTAGCAATGACTCTTCCAACACAGAAATATGCACATCATCAATCGTAATTGCACTTGCGGGATCGTTATAACCCGAGCTGGCAAGATCAAAGCTATTCAGAAACGGCCACAAACCGACGCGAATTGCATCCAGAATCGAAGTTTTCCCTTGACCATTTTCCGCAACAATGACGGTTAGCTGGGGATGCAAGTTCATGGTCAAATCAGCAAAACAACGGTAGTTTTTCAGGCGCAGTGCGCTCAGTTTCATTGCAGAGTTCCTGTTGGTTTGACGTTCAAGGCCATTCTAGCCAAATCGTCGTGAATACTGACCACTCAAAATCGAGCTGCTAGATAGACAAATGTCGCCGGATTTTGCGCTTTTGGGGCGGGGTTGGCTAGGCGGGGGCGATGAAATCAGCCCATCGGTTGCGCAAACCAGTCCACCAGAAAATCGAGCATCGTTCGCAAGGTCGCGGATTGATGCTGGCGGGAGCTGTAAATGCCATGAATACCCAATGTTTGCGGCACATCCTGCATCAGCAGCGGCACCAATTGACCCCTCGCGATCAGCGGCGCGGCGGAGAAAGCGGGCTGCATGGTGATCCCTGCGCCCTCCACCGCCGCATGCAGCAAAACGACCGAGTCGTTGGCGCTGAGATTGCCACTCACCGGCACACTCAGATTTTCCCCCGCACGTTCAAAATGCCACAAGCTTTTGCCAAAGTACGCGTAGGTCAGGCAATTATGTAGGGCGAGATCTTCAATGCGTTGCGGCGTGCCGTGTCGCGCCAAATAGCGAGGGGCGGCACAAATGATAGAAGGACATTGGCCGAGCGGACGGGCGATCAGATTCGGGTCGAGCTGGTTGGTAATCCGAATCGCAAGGTCGATGCGCGTTTCGACGAGATTGACCGCCTTGTAACCGATCTGCAGGTCGATCGCCGTGCGTGGATAGCGCTGCAGATAGGCCGCCATCGCACCTGCCAAACTCGCTTGCGCCAATGAAGGCGCACACGCAATTCGCAAGATGCCACTCGGCTCGTCGGCCACGCTATCGGCGGCACTCGGCACTTTTCCCGCCAACGCCAACATATCGCGGCACCGCGCCAGCGTGGCCTCACCCGCCGAAGTCAGCCCGAGACGGCGTGTACTGCGGTGCAAAAGTCGTGCGCCCGCCCATGATTCCATCTCTGCAAGATAGCGCGTGACCATCGCACGCGACATCCCCATCGCCTCGGCGGTCGCAATCAAGCTCCCGCGCTCGGTAATGGTCACAAAAACTTCAGCCGCCGTGATGCGATCCATAATTCGCTCGATTTACGCAATGAATCATTGCATTTTAACGGCTTTTTCGTTCGATTCATGCAATTTATTCTTTGCTCATCCCATCTTGATCCAAGGAAACCCCATGAAACACGCATCGACGTTTGCCGCCCTCACATTTCTAGGTCTGAGCACGATCGCTCAAGCTGCGCCACTGACACTAGAAGTCTACAACGCAGGGGAAAAGGCGATTTTTCCGGTCAGCTCCACGATTGTGAGTGGAGAGCACGAAGCCATCTTGATCGACGCCCAGTTCCAGCGTAACGATGCCGAAGCGCTCGTCGCGAAGCTCAAGGCGAGTGGCAAAACACTGCGCACGATTTATATCAGCCATGGCGATCCAGATTACTACTTTGGTTTGGACGTGATTCAGGCGGCTTTTCCGAACGCAAAAATCGTCGCCACGCCACAGACCGTTGCCCATATTCAAGAAAGCATGAACGGCAAGCTCGCTTACTGGGGGCCGATCCTCAAGGACAATGCACCGAAAAAACTGGTTCTGCCTGAAGCGATCCAAGATCACAAGCTCGTTCTTGAAGGCCGCACCATCGACATTAAGGGACTGAAAAGCCCTAGCCCTGAGCGCAGTTATCTGTGGATTCCTTCGCTGAAAACCGTGACCGGCGGTGTCGTGGTTTCGAGTGGTATTCATCTCTGGGTCGCCGACACCCAAACCCCTGCATCGCGCCGTGATTGGCAAACGACACTAAAAGAGATTGCGGCGCTCAAACCCAAAGCGGTGATCCCCGGCCATATGCTTGGTGCCGCGCCTTCTGGACTCGGTGCCGTGCGCTATACCAGCCAATATTTGCAGGCTTTTGAGCATGAGGCGGCACGCGCTCAAGATTCAACCGCGCTGATTGAGGCGATGAAGCGCCGCTATCCGCAAGCCGGAGAGGTGGATTCATTGGCGCTGTCGGCGAAAGTGATCAAAGGCGAGATGAAATGGCCACAATGATGAGCGCGATCATCTGAGATCTCACGATGGATCGTGCCTGCAACAGCGGGAACGATCTATATAGAAACGAAATAACAAGGCAGGCCATGAACACGCTTCACTATATTTTTGACCCGATGTGCGGCTGGTGCTACGCCGCCGCCCCTCTTATTGAAGCCGCAAAATGCGCCGATATTTCTATTGTGTTGCATGGTGGCGGCATGCTCACGGGCGCACATCGTCGGCCAATCACCGCGCAATGGCGGGAACATGTGATGCCGCACGATCGCCGTATCGCGCAGCTCACCAAGCAACCTTTTGGCGAGGCCTATTTCGAAGGGCTACTGCGTGATAGCTCTGTGGTATTGGATTCTGAACCACCCACCACGGCGATCTTGGCGGCCGAAGCCATCGCGGGGCGGGGACTCGATATGCTGCATCGCGTGCAGCGTGCGCACTACGTCGAGGGTCTGCGCATTGCCGATCATGATGTACTGCAGCAACTCGCAATGGAGATTGGACTAGATGCAAACACGTTCGATGCGTATTTTTCACGCCTCGTAGGAGAAGTAACTGAAACGCACATCCGCGAGAGTCGTGCTTGGCTCGCGCGGACTGGCGGCCAAGGTTTCCCCACTTTGGCGCAGGCGCAAGATGATGGCAGTCTGACACGGATTGAATTAAGCCAATGGCTAGGACGTCCGACCGATTTTGTCGCCACTTTGCAGCAACAGCACGCGTTTCGCCAGCAATGAGCGACATTCAGGGCGGAAGGGTTTGATGCGTGGAAGAAAGAACGGGGAAAACCCGCCTAGAAATCAAAAATTTCTGAGGGTGCATAAATTTTGCCTGAATGGGAGGCTGCACACCCCCGATGCTGAAAATGAAAAAACCCCAGCAAAATGCTGAGGCTCAAACAAATCACACCTGACCACCCACACCCTTAAACTTCTCGACAAAAGCGGCTATTTTCTGAAATACGCTTTGTTTCTTGCTCAGATATTGCGGGTTGAGAGGGCTCATCTTGGGCAAAACAGCATTCAGTTCGGTCCCATTTTCACTGGCGAACTCTCGCTTGAGCGAAGTTGTGATATAGCGCCGCGCCGCGTCGACATTCAGGCCTTCATCGCTAATCAAATCCTGCGCTTCGCGCTGCTGCTCCGCCTGTGCAAAGGCAAAGAAGGCATCGATCACGCTGGCCTTGTCGCCAATCTGGTTCAGATCAGTCTGATTGATGAAGTCCACTAGCAAGCCTTCCTTGGCACGGTTTCCGAGGCTTGCGC
>CAZWRK010000234.1:0-4172 GCA_964635875.1 uncultured Aquaspirillum sp. | reverse complement strand
TGGAGCCACCCCAATGCGTACCCTATCGCGCCCCCGCGTCTATCCCCCTGCCTTGCCTAGCCTGTTGAAAGCAGGTTCAGTCAGCATCAAAAACGCATCTAAAACTTTGCACGGCATTTATGCCCGTGCTTTGAGCCCGATTCTCTCCAAAGCAATCAATTTTCTGAAATGGATTGATGAACTGCGCGCTTGTTCTGGTGCCTTAAAGCGATTTCATCCGGTCGGCAAACTGAAAATTTGCAACCAGATTCAGATGCGCAACGCGGCGTAACGGTTCTTCCGACCCTCTCAAAATAAATCACCGTTGCCATGCTGGCTCAGTTCCGGCATGGGTTGGGCAAATTACGCTCAAAAAACGGTTTTTGGAGCATTGAGAGAGGCATTTTGAAAAGAAAAAGCCCTCACGCTGGGGAAAGCGTGAGGGCCGAAGAAAGATGCAAAAATGAACGATCATTTTACCAAAAACATTGGGGTGAGAGCCAGCACTGATGCCATTCGGGCGGCTTTGTTTTTTGTCGATGCCACCGACCGTGACATGTGGATTCAAATGGGCATGGCGGTTAAAGATGAGATGGGCGAGGCTGGTTTTTCTTTGTGGGATGAATGGAGCCAAACCGCCCACAACTACCAAGCAAAAGCAGCCAAATCAGTTTGGAAAAGCATCAAGTTTGGCGGCAAGGTCACAATTGGCAGTCTGTTTTATTTCGCAAGCAAAGCGGGTTACAAGTCCAGTTCACCGTACACGCCACCCAGTGCAGAAGAACAGGCTCGTCTTGAGGCCGAACGCACTGCAGCAAGGCTTGAGGCTGAGAAAATCCAACAGGCACTGCAGGCCAAAGCAGAAATGAGAGCCGCAGACCTGTGGGGCAAAGGCCGGAGTGTTGACGCAAAACATCCCTATCTTGTGGCCAAGGGCATCAAACCAATCGGGATTAAGCAAAAGGGCAACCTGCTTTTGGTTCCGGTTTGGACAAATCAGGAACTGACCAGCCTGCTGATCATCACAGAAAACAATAAAAATTTTCTGACTGACGGCGAAACCAAAGGCGGTTTCATGGTCATCGGCGAATTGGAAGGTGCCGCCGAAGCCTTGTTGTGTGAAGGCTGGGCGACAGGTTGCACTTTGCACCAAGCCACAGGCAAGCCCGTCATTGTGGCTTTTTCTGCCAGCAATATGGCCACAGTTGCCGACACGTTCAAAAAAGATCACCCCGGTTTGATGCTGACCATTTGCGCAGAACAAGACTTAAGCGGCACAGGTCTGAAAGCTGCAGAAAAGGCTGCCGGTAGTTTTGGTGAAAAGGCCAGAATTTGCTTGCCCGTTTTCAGACCTGATCAATTGCAGCAATACCAAGAGAAGCACGGCAAAGCACCATCTGACTTCAATGATCTACACCAATTGGCTGGAATAGAAGAGGTGTCACGACAGGTTTTAACAGAGGCGGTTGGAGTAGCTTGTAGCGGCAATGAAGAGGTAACGGGGTCTAAAGAAATTTTTGTAGTAGAGAGTTCTAATGTAGATATCTCGGATGAGGAAACCGAGCACTCAGAAGAAGAGGATGAAGTCTTTATCAAGCACCTTGCTGCCATGAAAGAGCTGGATTACGCACGGGCAAGAAAGGAAGCAGCAAAGGGCTTGGGCATCTCCGTTTCAATGTTGGACAGGTTGGTCAGATCGGCAAAAAAAGAAATCATCGAGCAAAAATCCGAAGGGGCTGGCGGGCAAATTTTGTTTGAAACGATTGAGGCTTGGCCAACAGAGGTGAATGGCAATGATGTCTTGAATGCGGCGTATCAACTGCTTTCGCGTTATGTGATTGCCGACAAAGAAACACTCAGAGCGGCAACGCTTTGGGTGGCCATGACATGGTTTGTCGATTACGCCACCGTTTTGCCCCTTGCTGTTATCACCGCCCCAGAAAAAGGCTGTGGCAAATCAAGCCTTTTAATGGCCTTGGCCAAGTTGGTTTGTCGTCCTCTTTACTCCAGCAACATTTCTCCATCGGCTTTGTTCCGAACGATGGAGGCTTGGAAGCCATCCTTGCTGATTGACGAAGCCGACACCTTCGCCAAAGACAATGAAGAATTGCGCGGCATCATCAATGCCGGGCACATCCGAGAAACAGCCACGATTATCAGAACGGTGGAAATTGCAGGCGAACTGCAACCACGCGTTTTCAGTGTTTGGGGTGCAAAAGCGCTGGCTGGCATTGGCAATTTGCCTGAAACCATTATGAGCCGCGCTGTGATTCTGAACATGAGAAGAAAGGCCGCCGGTGAATTTGTTGAAAACTTGCGCCGAGCGGATTTAAGCGCTTTTCTCCGTGTCAAATGCCAGTTTGCCCGATGGGCTGATGACTGTGGTTTGTCATTTCAAACTGCAAACCCAGATATGGGCAATATGAGCAATAGAACAGCGGACAACTGGGAACCTTTGTTTGCCTTGGCGGACCTTGCCGGTGGGGAATGGCCAATGTTTGCTCGCCATGCCGCAAGCAAATTGAATGGCGATGAAGAAGAGTCTTTGAGCGTAAACGAAGAATTACTTACCGATATTCGGACTATATTTGATCGAAAACGAACAGATAGAATCGACTCCAGTCATCTGATTTTGGCCTTGTGTGAGGACGAAGAAGCCCCTTGGTTGACTTATAACTACAAGACTGGAAAGCCCATTACACAACGTCAATTGTCAAAGCGTTTGAGTGAATTTGGCATCAAACCCAAGAATATAAAAATCGGGGGGCGAGTGTTAAAAGGCTATCAGTTGGAAGACTTTTCTGACACTTTTCACCGCTACCTCGAAAAAAAGGGCTCTCAATCCGCTACTCCGCTACCAGCCTTTAACGACGGGGCTTTCACGGTAGCGGATCGAGATTTATACCCCCCTGAAAACATTTATCCGCTACCGCTGAAACCCTTGCCAGAAAAGGAAGGTAGCGGAGTAGCGGATAGAACGGCAAAAAAAGCAGAGAAAAACGAAAAAGTGGAATTTGCCGCCAATGACTACGAAGAATTCTGAAAGTTGCCTTTTTTTGAATCGGTTTGGTTTGACTCTGAATCTGTCCGAAAACGACGGAAAAATTCTTGTTCAGCCAGCGTCACAAATCAGCTCTGTTGCCCGTGCTTACATTATGGAAAACAAGGCCCGAATCATGGAACAGCTGCTTTGCCTGAAATGTTCTGAAACGAATATTTTAAGCGTGGATTTCTTGGAGCCAAGTCACCGTTTGTTAAAACCTGTTTTGTTTCGGATCGATCATCAAGAAAGGATTTTTGAAAAGGGCGAATGTGTTCGTGTTTTTGACTCGCCTCACGATGCCCAAGTGTTTGTTGAGCGTTTCAGAACATGGTCACATCTCGACCAATGGGTCGCACTGAAGAATCAGGAGAAAGGGTATGCCTTATCTTGGCTTGCTGGAGAAGTCAGAGGTATTCATGAAGCAGCGTTAGAAAAAATGCCCTACTGTCCGCCGATGCGATAATGGTGCATACACATGGTTCTTAAACACCAGCGCGGGTAGCAATATCCGCGTTTTTTCTCAGTAGGCAAAAATGACCACAAAAAGAAATCACAAACAACCTGTACGCGGCAGGCCATCAAAATACCGGCCTTGTTTTGATGAAATGGCAAAAAATTTGGCAGAACACGGCATGATCGGCAAAGAAATCGCACACTTGTTTGGAATTTCACTACGGACACTGGCCGATTGGAAGACACGGCACAAGTCTTTTGCCGACGCAATCAAGAAAGGCAACGCGATTGCAGATGGACGGGTGGCGATGGCTCTGTATCGGCGGGCGGTTGGTTATTCGCATGAAGGAGATATTCACGTCAGTGTTTATCAAGGACAAGTGTCACAAACGCCATTGACCAAACATTACCCGCCAGACACGAAGGCTTGTATTTTCTGGCTGAAAAATCGCCAGCCAAAACTTTGGAGGGACAAGCCAGCAATTGGCGTAACGGCCAAAGGCCAAACCCATCAAAAAGCAATCGTCACGATTACATGGGGCAATGCCGACAAAGGTCCCGACATTTGATGGCTTGCGGCAAGAATGACGTTTTGGTGTGCAGAAAATCGACCCTCATTTATTTGTCTTAGCGGCTTTTGTGGAAAGCTTTTGAGGGCGGTTTATTGCTGGAAGATGAGGGACTGTTTTTTCCGGTG
>CAZWRK010000233.1:0-4203 GCA_964635875.1 uncultured Aquaspirillum sp. | reverse complement strand
CTGCCGATGTCGTGCTGGCCGTGTGGCGAGTGCCCAAGAAGTAACCGGAATTGGCACCTGCCGACTTAAGCATGACCACGCCGGGATGGTCAGCCGACACGCGAGAAGATGCATTGATCGTGCCCGAGCTGATCGCGGCGCTGTAGAACTCACCTGTCAGGGCCTGATCGAGACGGAGAAAATCAGTATAGATGTACGGCTTGGTGCGAAGCGCCGTAATAAAGGACGCAGGATCCGCACTGGGCGAGGCCCACGTACCGTCACCCCGCAGGAAGTCGGTCGTGACATTGCTCAGCTTGCGCAGGAGACCATGGGCCGTGGTCGAGGCATTGAGCGTAGTGACATCGGTGGGTGCAGCCAGCTCGTCCAGCTTGATGGAGTCAGAACCACCACTCTTGTGCTGCGAGGCGTGTGTTGCCGTGGCGTAGAGTGTGTCAAAGTAGGCCTTGAGTGTGGTCTTGGTATTGGCCCACGTCAGCTTCTTCAGGCCATAGGAGGCGGCTGAGTCCGCCAATGGCACCTCGTCATTGTCCACCGGAGTGGCCTTGGTCGTGGCCGCATGCGTCAGGGCCGCGATGTCAATGTCCGAGAGGTAGGCGATGGTGCCGTCCTTGTCCGGCACCGTCATGACGCGCACCGTGCCGGTCGTAATGCTGGAAAGCTGGAAACGAGCCTGCTTCGTGGCATCAGAATCATCCGAGATGGTCAGGACCGAGTCCACGAAGTAGGACTCCGGGATGGGACCAAGGAAGGACCACGAGGCACCGTCCGAGTAATAGAACCCGGCCGCCTTGCGGTTGATGAAGTAGGTGCCCTGCGCCGCAAGGACGGCGTAGATCATGCCCGAGGCCGAGGCGGCGGCAGGCAGCGCGGCATAGTTCGCCACCTCCGGGAACGTGGCCGAGTTGAGCGCCGCCTTCAGCGCCCCGTAGGTCGTCTTGTAGCTCACGCCCGACTGGACAACATAGAAGATGTCGGAGTCGCTGAAGGGTCCGGCGGAGGTAAGTAGACTGACTTTCGTGTCGGCCATGCTATTCGATTAGGATGTGGTCACCGGTCTCCAAGAGCAGGTAACTGCCGGACTCCATGAGCAGAGAATCACTGCCGCTCGGTGGAGGGGCCGGTGGTGTGACCTTGCGGTTCCACAGGAGCAGGCGCTTCAGGAAGGAGATCATACGCTCAAGGTCTTGACCGTCAGGACAAACACCGAGGCCGAAGCAGGCGTGTAGCCGCCCACGGTCTGCAGAACGCCATACAGGTTGGCATCCACCAGCGTGACCTGCTTGCGGATGGACCAGTAGATCTGGGACTCCGTCTCCGACCACAGGGTCGAGCCGAAGTCGAGCGGGGTCGGCAGGTCCACGAACCCAAGGTACTTCGAGCGGTCGGCGCTCAGGAGATCGAACGCCGCATTGTCCGCAATGGCGGTCGGCGAGGCGTTGAACAGGTGAAGCCGGAAGGTCGTCATGCCCGCGGGCACAGAGGCGATGTCCAGTTCGAGCGTGACGTTCGTGATCAGGACCGCCCCGCCAAAAGACGGACCGGCCGGGGTGAGCGTGTGGATGGCACTCGTCGCCGTCCCGATGACATCACCGGCCGCGTAGGCCGTGGTGTCGGCCGGGCGCGTGATGCTGACCGACGGAGTCCAGCTCGGCCCGGGAATCGAGTCCGTCACCACCACCGGTTTTGGGGTCACGATGCTGGGCGAGGGAAAGGTGGTGGAGGGATTCATCAGGTGGCGCAGGCGAGTAGATTCACGGTGAGCAGGTGTTAAGGTTTGGAGAGAACGAAGACAATCATTTTTGCATGATATTCGACTGGCCGGTCTCGGCCTCATGCAGGCGGTACATGTTCTGGATCGGAATGCCAAAAGTCTCGGGCATGATCTTGGACAGCACGGTGCGGAAAGCCAGCGTAGCTCCCGGAAAGGTCGAGAAGGGCGTGACATTCTTGAAGGCCGCCGCCTTGCCATAGGCGTTGTCCGCCGTGGCGAGGTTGTAGACGCCCTCGCCCGCGGGACCTAGGGCCGGGGGACCAAGGAACTGCTCGGTCAGGGCGATGGGGCCGACGGCCGCCTGCCCGACGACCCGGGAGACGTTCCCGAAGGTCCACTGCTTGGAGTCGAAGGGATTGAGCGGTTCGGTGCCCCGGGTCATGTCCTTGATGGACAACACCACCGTGGCGAGGCCAAGCATCGTGGCCGCCCATGCCAGCCGGTCCGGAACAGAACTGCCATCATAGCCATTGCGGAAGCGGCGCGTGATCCGGCGAACCATGTCCACCGGGTAGCTCTTGTACTGCATGATCGTCCGAACCGCCTCGCCCGACCACGTCCCGGCCTGTGTGCCAAAACGCATGATGGCCTCGGTCGAGGCGGACGGCTGAACCAAGGCGTAGTCCATGCTCGAACGCATGGCCTGCTGCAGCTTCCGCGAGAGGTTGATGTCCGGGATCATGTCGGGTGACAGACGCATGCCGTCCAGACCATCCACGTGGTTGGCGTACTCCGCCATCCGCCGAAACTCCGGTTCCGTGATGTCGTGGACCGAAAGCCAGTTCGAGAACTCCTTCGTCAACTTCTTGCTGTGGGCCGCCTCGCCAAGAATCTGGGTTGAAAGGTCGAAGAAGGCTCCCTGCACCGAGCGGTTCATGAGTTCGAGCCCGTTGTACTTGAACGTCAGGTTGGACAGACTCTCCGCCGTGTTGGCGAACCAACCATTGGCCTCAAGGTTGCGGGAATACCCCTGCACCAGCGTCTGCAGGCCCGCCCCGTGGCCGCGCAGCCACTCGGCGTACTTGCTGTCGCTCTTGGCGTGCTTCAGCATGGCATCCAACATCTGGCCGTGGCTGGCCGTGCCGCCCATGTAGCGGACCTGTGTCGCCAGATTGGCGAAGTCAGTCAGGGACGACACACCGGACATCCAGCCGACGGCGGCGTTCATCCAGTTGCGCACCGCCCGACCCATGACGGCCATGTTGGCGTTGTACGGATGGTCGAGCTGACCCGCGAGGTAGCGGAAGGTGTTGTCTGCCACCCAGAGGTCATGGAACTTTGGCCCGGGACCGCCCATGCTGCCGATGAACTCACCCCAGTTGCGCTCGAAGTTCGTGCCGAGCTTCCGCATCATGCCGATCTTCTCACCCCGGTGACCGATCTGGGCGATGATCAGGGCGGCCGTGTTGCCCGAGCCGTACTTCATGTCGTAGTTGAAGGCCTCGCCCGGCTTGAAGACGATGCTGCGGTGCGTGCCCGAGACGTCCGCCATGTTGTTGCCCATGACATCCGGATCGTAGTCGCTGCTCAGCTTGCGGCTCTGGTCGGTGACCTCATGGAAGAACTGCTCGGCCCACGTCTTCGGGTCCCACTCCGGGCCGTGCAGTTTCTGCATGGCCCGGCGGTCGATGGAACCGAGCAGGTCCTTGATGAAGGTGTCCTTCCCCGCCTCCAGAATCTTCTCCGAGCGGTGGACGTGGCTCCACAGGTAGTTTTCGTGCAATCGGATGTTGGCCCCAAGGGCGTTGGCCTCGCCCACCAGCGAGGAATTGAGCTGGTCAAGGCGCTCCACGATCATGTCCAGCACGGCCCGGATGTGCTCGGGACCGTTGTAGAGCCCGGCCTTGTGCAGCTCGAGCGAGTGCGTCAGCTGGTTCGACATCCACAGGTCCCGGAAACCGGGGATCGTCTGGTTCAGGGATTCCAGCAGGTTGATGATGCGGCTCTGGGCTGTCTCCCGGGCAACGAGCCGGGAGGCCGCCACACTGTCGGCCGAGCCCTTCACCCCGCCATAGGGCAGACCGTCCAGCATGGCCTTGAGGTGCTTGGCCCCGTCATGAGCCACCCGGCGCAGGAAGGAACCGGCGCTCTGGTCGCGCAGGTAGGAGTTCTGCTCGGCGGCGCTCTGGCGCTCAAGGTCGGAGAGGGTGTCGCGGTAGGCCAGTTCCGTGTCCCGGGCATTGCGGTTCATGTTCCGCTCCCAAAGGGCATCCACCAACCGGTCACTATTGCCCGTGGCATCGCCCTTGGCCTTCTTGTCCAAGGCAATCATCCGGTACTCGTGGCTCTGCTTCAGCTCCATGACACGCTTCAGGATCCGATCCTGCGCCTCCGTCAGCTTTTTGCCCTGCTCGCCGTGGGCCGCAAGGTCGGTGGTGAGTTCCGCGGCATTGCGACTCAGATCGAACGGCAGGCCGAGGCGCTCGCCC
>CAZWRK010000232.1:0-4204 GCA_964635875.1 uncultured Aquaspirillum sp. | reverse complement strand
CGTCCTCTACCATGGCGACGTGGACGATCAGGAACGCCATGACAATGTGACCGCCTTTCAGGAGGATCCCAAGACCACGGACCTGATCGCCACTCGGGCCGCCGCCCGCGGCCTCACGCTCCATGCTGCCAGCAACGTGATCTACTACAGCCAAGGTTTCAGCCTCGAGGACCGCCTACAGTCCGAGGACCGTGCCCACCGCATCGGGCAGACCAAGAGCGTCCTCTACACCGACCTGATCGCCCGGGGCACCATCGACGACAAGATCATCACGGCCCTGAAGGCCAAGCAAAACCTCGCCGACATGGTCCTGAAGCGCGAGGAGTTCGCCGAGCTACTTGCGCTCAGCGATACGATCTAGCTTGGCGCTGATGTTCTGCAGCGAGTTCTTGATGTCCGTGAACTGCGTGATCGTGCTGTTGCGGTCGGCCACGTACTCCACGCGACTGACCGCCTCCTTGACCGAGCTCTCGGCCGCCGCTAGGCGCGTCTCGCTGGCCCCCAGCCGGGAGCCGAAATAGAACACCTGCCCAAGGATCGCCAAGATTGCGACCAGCGTCGGGAGCCAACGGCTGAGCATGTCCTTTTGGTTATCGCTCATGTTTCTCACTTATTCTTGGCGTAGCGGGCACCGAACCACCAGAAGATGGCAGTGAACGAGGCGAAGATGATCTCGGGACCCATGGACGTGCGGACCTCGGGCGAGGCCTTCAGGTAGACCATGGCGACGATCACGACGGCAGCCCATGTCAGGGCGGGCCGGGTGATCTGCTTGAACCCATCCACGCAGACATAGAAGCTGGCCACCCACGCCGGGACATTCTGCGGAATCACGAGCGACTCATTGGCCCCCATCTGCGAGGCTTGGAAGGCCTTCCATGCCTCGGTTTTTTCGGCGGCATCGACCTGCGCCTTCATGAGCGCAATCTTGTTTTTCGTGTCGATCCAGTCCGTGACGCAGTGCAGCAGCGAGCCAAAGATGCCGCCGCCCGCGCCGCTTACAAGGATGTCGATGAGACTCATGATTCGTCGATGATGGGAGTGAGGCCCTCGAGGACACTGACGGGAATCGGGCCTGCCTTCTTTACAGCGTCTTTCTTCACCCGGAGCAAGCCGGAAACCTCGCGTTTCTTGAGCAACAGGTCCCGGTGCTCACGGTAGAACTGGGCCTGCGCCTCCGGACCTTCCTTGGCCATGTCATGGTGCTTCGGGGAATATTTGACGACAAGATCGTTGCGGCACTCGTCGTAGGCGGCGTACTCCGCCCGAATGATTCGGCGGTCCTTGCTCAGGTTCCACCGGGTGTCGAAGTCGAAGTCAAAAGGCAGGAAGACGTGGCCTTCCCCCTCGGGTCTGTTGTAGCCATCGAGGCGCTGGAACGCCTCGTGCAGGCCGATGATGTCGTTAACTTCCAGTGTGGTAACAGAGGACATGGTTCAATTAACAAGGTGCAGTCTCTTGAGGATGATGAAGACCTGCAAGAAGATTCCCTTCCAGCGGTCGTTGATGTCATACGCTTGCGGGGCGCGGTCCGGATCATCGTAGAAGATGACCGGTTCCCATGCATTGAGCACCCGGACCTTGATGGCATCGTCGCAGGTCAGGCTCAGGCAGACATTCCTCGTGCGCTCCCGGTTCTGGTCGGACCAGTTCCCAAGGTCGATGTCCGTCTCCCGGCCGTGTTTCACGATCTTGCCGACGAGCATGATGTTCCAGCTGCCACCCTTCACCGTGGCGACAAACAGCCCGCCGGACTCCCACTCCTCGGCCTCGACGCGAATGTCGTGCGAGCCGTTGTTGATGTCCACACAGTCCTCCCGACCGCCCGTCAGGCGGCCGTGAACGCGGACGTGAATGAAGGAACTGTTGCTGAACTTGATTGTGTCCGACCAAACACCTTCTGGCAGTGGCTTCCAGCCATTGAAGGCCGGATCCGGATGCCCGGTGATGAAATAGCCATCGGCCAGACGGATGACTTCGACCTTGATCGGATTGTCCGGCAGGCCGTGGACATTGGCGAAGTCCAAGGGACGGTAGTTGGTGTCGCTCATGTGAGGGTGAAAGTTTTCGTGGTGCCGTTGATCCGGATGAATGCCCCGGCCGTGGTGGTCCACATGTCACCATCCACCGGAGTGGTGGGCGCGGAACCATGCGGAATCCGCAGGGACGACACGCCCGTGGTGCTGGCCGCCACGATCAGGGCCGTGGTGCTGGACGGAGCCGCCCCGATGCCGGTGACACCGACCAGATAGTTCTGGGCCGAGCCCTGCATGTACAGGTTGTACTTGCCAGAACCCGAGGTCACATCGCCCTTGAAACCAATATTGGTGGTGCCACCGCTCGTCAGGTCCGCACATTGGAAGCCGTACTGGTTAGTGACGGCCGAACCGGAACCCAATGTCACGTTGCCCGCAATGAAGTGGCGCAGGGTTGTCAGGGTGAACGATGCCGCTGCAGTACTAACTGCGCTCTGAAACGCCGAAAACCCGGACGTGACCCCAGAACCAATGGTCCCCTGATGCAGAAGGCCATAGCAAGTTGTGCCCCCACTGGTCGTGCCAGACATACTGATGGCCACTGCCTGCGTGCTGCCGTTGACAAAAAGCGTGTCCGCTAGCGTCAAGGTCGCACCAAAGTAGGAGTTCTTGGCCACGCCGATGCCACCGGCAAAAATTCCAGACCCAGTAGTAGTAGAGCTAGAGGCCGTTGTACTGGCTACCTTAAGGCCGCCAGAACCAGTCAAGCCGGTATCACTAGCCGTACCAACCAGCAAATTGCCCGCACTCGAGATCCGCATCCGTTCCGCCAAGGTCGTGGCCCCGGTCAGGATGGTACTGAACACCATATAGTGGCCACGAGCGGCCGCCGTGGGCAACTCGGCTGTCAGGAGTTCGATCCGTGCCCCGGTAAACCAGTTGGTGCCATCGTAAGCCCCCGAGCCGAAGAACGTACCCTTGTCCACGGCCGACTGCGTCAGAGTGCCTGCAAGGGTGCCAGTGCAGTGGGAACCGAAGAAACTGGCCGAGTTGCTGTTGGCCGCAAGCAGGTTCACGCCTGCCGTGGCGTTGTCGCGCTGGACGTACAAGCCCCGGTTAGTCACGAGGGACCAGCCCTTCCAAGCGTAGGTGGCTCCGGTCGGGTCAATCACCACGTCGCCGCTCAGCACCGGACTGGCCGCCGCCCATGCCAGCAGGTCCGAATGGGCGGACGTAAGGATGGCCCGACGGGCCGAGAAAGCCGGTGGACCCAAGACACCCGGGTCCCGGGCGCTGGTGCTAAGCGGGGCGTTGGCCATCGAAAGGACCCTAGGCCCTAAGGACCTGAGGTCAATCGTAGACCGCGGCCTCGACAAACGCCCGGTCGATGGCCGCCATGTCCATGCCAAGAGCGATCCCCAACTGGTTTACGAGCGGATCATCCCGACGATAATTGATCTCGTACTCCCAGCGCTGCTGGGCCTTGAGCCGGGTCTTCGTGTCCGGAATCCCAGCCAGCACCTGCTCCACGGCCGAATACAGGTCATGGTCGATCAACCACTGGCGAAGCTGCGGAGCCCGGACGGACTCGGGCACCTGCACCGGAGGCGTGATAGGCGGCTGCTGCTCGAGCCAGTCCTGATACTCGGGCAGGGTCATGAGTTCCCATGGCGCTTCGGGCTGACGGGCGTCATCCGTCACCTCAACACAGCGGCTCCGGGTCAGTGGATCAGGGTTCTTGAGGACGTAGAGTTTCATCAGCGGGTGAGGGTTCGGCCATACCACATGGCCAGCCAGTCAAGATGGATGAGATTCTGGGACGCACCAACCGATTCCCATGCTGTAACGCACAGGCCAACCGCGTTGGTCGGGATGTTCGTACTCAGGGAATCCGACCAGAGCGATGTACCGCTCATGTTGTAGAGCGTGTACGTCACCGTGGTGCCACCGGAGTTGAACGAGATCAGCAGCCGATACCACGTGTTCGTGGAAGCCGTGTACGTCGTCCCGGTCGAACTGCGCGAACTGGCGGCCGCGGTCTTGCCGGTGCAGACGCCAGAACTATTGATCTCGAGATATGCACCATTGGCAAAGTCACTCGTGTTGCTCGCACCGCCGAAACCCATGCGAAACGTCGCTGCCGTCAGGGTATCAAGGTTGAAGATGATCTCGATATTCTCGGAACCGGCGATAACGAAGACTGCCGATGTCGTGCTGGCCGTGTGGCG
>CAZWRK010000231.1:0-4222 GCA_964635875.1 uncultured Aquaspirillum sp. | reverse complement strand
CGACGCCGGGCCCCCCCACACCCCCCCCCGGGGCGCCCCCCCCAGCCCCCCCCCCCCGGGGGGTCCGTGGACCCAACCCAACGAGGAAAAAAAGGGCCCGGGCCCACCCCCCCCCCCCCCCCCCCAGGATTTCCATGAGGCCGCGCGCCGGCCTCACGCCACTCCAGAAGAAGTCGCTCCTCGTGTGGGTCGGCCGCGTTGGGGTGCGGATCCTGGATCACCTCTCCCACCCGACGCACAAGGACCTGCTCGCCCAGACCGGGGCCACGACCGCCTACGTCGACCGGATGTGTGGCGGGCTCTCGCGGATCGAATTCACGGAGGCGGTCGCTGAGATGGCGCGCCTCGGAATGCTGAAGGAGCCGACGATCCAGGGGGGGTACATCCGGGTCACCGGCGTGAGCCACAAGGTGCCCATCGTGCCGGCGCTCACGCCCCAGGTCGGGGATCGCTGGTGTCGGAAAATGAAGAGTCTCCGCCCGGCCTACGTCGAGGTCCTCGGGGTGACTCCCATCGCCGTCAAGGTGGCGACCGGGCGGGATCCGGAAAAGCTCACGCCGGCGCCGACCTCGTGGAGCCTCGACCGCTATGGGTCCTGGGTCCAGAAGGGCCTCGAGGCTGGGACCATCCCGAAGACGAGGGGTGCCGCTGCATGATCGCCCCCAAGCCCGGGTCGCTCCCCTACCGGCTCCTCGAGACCGTCGTCCGCGCTCCCGGGGAGTACCGGGTGGCGGAGCTGTGGCCGACGCTTCTTCCGCTACCCCCGGAGTGGCGGCGGACGACGCCGTACCGGCTCCCGGGCCAGTCCGTGGTGGCGGCTGGGAAGGTCTACGCCGCCTGGCATCGGGATCGTGAGGTCCTGATTCGCGATCGGGTCAAGGCGCTGACGCGCCAGGCCGGGCGCCTCACCGACGCGGGCTTCCTGGAGCCGCTCCAGCCTCCTCGGCTGAGCGACCGCTTCACTGCGCGCCTCGAGGCCGCCGGCGGGACGGACGCCGCGATTGCGGCGCTGGTGATGGCTGCGCACCCGCTCTGGGAGCGGGATCGGCGCGACCGCGGCGACGGCGGCGTCTCCGCGGCCGTCATCGACATCGTCCGGGCGGTGGAACGGTCGCCCGTGTCGATGCGCGGTGCATCCGGACACCGCCAACGCGTGTACCGCGACCTCGTCGGCCTCGGCGTGATCGAAGCGCCGGCAGAGCGCTGGCCGACGTCGCGCGGCGTCGCCTGGATCGCGCGTGGTGGTCGCCGGGAGGCCGCGGTGGCCGAGGATGTCGCGTGCCAGGCGTGACCCCGCCCGTCTTCGCGGTCGGCGCCGACCCGGGTCAGCACGCGGGCCTCGCCCTCGTCCAGCATGTGGACGGGGCGCGTCCGCGCCTGGTGCGGGCGTGGGCGATCCACGGCTCGACGTACGCGCCCTGGACGCGGCGCGCGCGCGCGGCCGCCGTGGAGCTGGTGTCGGCGATCGAGACGCTCGGCGCCGCCCCTTCCGACGTCCGGGGCTGGATCGAGGAGCCGCCACCGGCGGTCCGGAAAGGCGCGCTGGGTGGAGCGTCGCGCGCGGAGTCGGCGTGGGCGGGCATCGGCCGGCGCCAGGAGGGGATCCGTGGTGCCGTCTGGACGGCATCGCAGGAGCGCCTGGAGCTGCTTCGCGTCGACAACGCGGACTGGACATGGACGCTCGGCGGCGGCGATCGCGGCGTGGCAAAGGCGAAGTGGGGGGACGGCACCCACCGGATCCGAGAGGCGGGCTGGCACCTCGAGGGGGCGGCGGACGAGCTCGCGGCGATCCCGGCGGCGTGCCGGATCGACGTCGCCGAGGCCTGCCTGATCGCGCTGGCTTGCCTGCGGAATGCGCGCGGCGAGCGGGCCTACACGGGGATGTCCCCCAGCGAGCGGCGACGGCACTACGCCCAGGCGCGGAGGGCGCAGGGATGACCCAGCTGGACCTCTTCGGCGCGCCGGCCCTGGCGACACCGACACCGACACCGACACCGACTGCGACGGCGCCACCTGGGGAGCGGCCAGCGGGGGCGCCTCCGGCGGCGCCGTCGTCTCCTCCGCTGTCCCTCCCGGACGTCGACTTGGACGGCGACGGGGAGCACCTCGTCGTCTGCCCGTCCAGGGTGACGGGCTCGATGGACGCAGTCCGCGTGACGCGGTCGACGGCGGCCTCGGTCGCGCGCCAGCTCATCGCGCTCGAGGTCCTCGCCGCCCACCTGTACCGCGTCGAGCCGACCGGGGCGTGGACGCTGCTCGACCCGTGGAGGCCGACTTGCCCGGGTACATGAAGGCGGCCTCGGACGCGTGGACGGAGGCCCGCTGCGAGGCCCGCTGGGGGCCCGACGCCCGGGCTCCGCGCTGGTGGATCAGCCTCGACATCGCGTGGCACCTGGACCGGGGGAAGCTGCCCTCGGCGCGGTCGCTCGCAGCTTTTTGGGGCTGGGGCCACACCGCGGCGGCGGAGGCCATCGTCGAGGCCCTCGACGAGCAGCTCGTGTGGGCCCGCGATCCGGACGAGCGGGCGCGCCTGGAGGCGATGCGGCCGAAGCCGCGCGGGGGGCGCGGACATTCCGCGGACATTCCGCGGACATCGGACGGACAAGCGGCGGACACCGCAGCTACAGCCAACGCCGATAATCCGCCAGACGAGCGGACATCGGACGGACAAGCGGCGGACGCTCACGCGCGCGTCAGAGATCCAGACTCAGACCCAGACTCAGACCATGAGGGAGGGACGCGCGCCGGGGGCGCGCCACTGGCTGGCCGGACAGCCGGAGCCCAGCTGGAGGTCCTCGGCGAGGCCTGGACGGCGAGCTGCGCCGAGGTCTGGGCCGCCTGGAGGTCGCACCCCTACGGCGCCGACTCGCCTGAGGTCTGCCCGGCGGCGGAGCGGCCGCTGGTGCGACAGGCGCTGGCGGCCCACACCGCCGCAGAGCTCGCCCTGGTGTTCCGGTGGCTGGCTCACGCCGTCGACGATGGGGTCGAGGTCTTCCGACAGCGGCGGGACTACCAGGTCCTCGCCGTGGTGCTGAAGGCGGACCGCATCGGCGGGCGGGTCAAGGCCGCGGTGGCGTGGGCCAAAGGCCAGCCCATGCCGGCGAGGTCGTCGACGTCGGCGCGGCGCTCTGCCGCCGGCGGCCCACCGCGGTCGGAGGGCTGGACGCCCTACCAGCGAGGACGCCAGACGGGGGAGGCCTGGGTTGGCCTGGTCGAGGTGAGCGGGCTGGAGGCGCATCGGGAGGGCATCGAGGCCGACCTGACCTCCCAGCGGGACACGGAGTGGAGGCGCGGGCTCGAGGACGGGCTCGGCCCTCTGCTCGCCGAGCTGCGAGGAGGTGCCCGTGCGCACGCGTAGGCAGCGCCGCGAGGAGAAGCGCACGCGGCTGCCGCGCTGCTGCCCGGACTGCAAGCGCGTGGGAGGCCGCCACCAGGTGCACTGGTGGACGCGCGATGGGGGTCAGGTCGAGGAGCACGTGACGACGGCGGCCTGCACCTGTGCCAGGGGGCGGGCCTACACAGCGATCGCCCAGCTCCCGGTGGTGCTCAGCCACCTGAGGACGCGGCCCAACGTCGAGCGCGTCATGGTGGACCCGACGCCGAAGGAGCGCGCGTGGCCGTAGCTGCATCTGCCCGGCGCGTGGTGTCGTGGTGACCGTGCGCGCCCCGACCGAGCTCTTCTCCGAGGGGCACATGGCGAGCGCCGACCGCATGCTGCGTCGGCGCCTGGCGCGTCGGGCTGCGGCCGCGGGCGTGGACCTGGACGACGTGGTGCAGGACGCGCTGCTCGGCATCCTGGAGCGGCAGCGATCCGAGCGCAGCCGCTTCGACCCGGGCCGCGGCATGTCCCCGACGTCCTATCTCTACCTGGCGGGCATGCAGTCGGCGTCGAACAGCCTGCGGCGCAGCGGCCGACGTCGCCCGGAGCTGCTCACGTTCGACGGCCAGGTCCCGGACGGCCCGGCCTCCGCAGAGGAGGACGCCGACCGGGTGATGGCTGCGGCCGTCTCTGAGCTGTCGTCCTACCTGGACCTCCCCGAGGAGCGCGAGATGTTGCTGTACCTGGCGGCGGGTACAACCCTGTCGGAGATCGCCCGCGCCATGAAGCTCTCGCGCGCTGCCGCCTCTGAGCTCCGCACACGGGTTCGCGCGCTCGTGCTGCCGGCTCGGGGCGGGTGAGGGCAGCATGTGATCCCCTGACCCCCCCCCGGAGCGGGGACCC
>CAZWRK010000230.1:0-4229 GCA_964635875.1 uncultured Aquaspirillum sp. | reverse complement strand
ATAAGAAGTAATTCGCGCCCAAGTAAAAACGCGACCGGTTAAGGTCGCGTTTTTTTATTCTCAGCGATTCGCCAATTTGAAGAAGCGCACGCTATGCGTGAGCTGCTCGGCCAGAACCGCCATTTCTTTACTATGGCTTTCCATATCATCGACCTGCATCAAATTTTCACCGGCCATTTGCGCGACTTGCTCAATATGGTGGGCAATGTCTTCACTGGCCTGCTTCTGTTCAAGAATCGAATCAGAAATGTGCTGCACGCCTTCAACAGTATGTGCTGCAGCCTCTTCGCCCTGACGCAGCGCGGTTGTCACCGAAGACACAAACGCGCGACTTTGTACCAAAGCATCGCGGCCAACGGTCAGCGTATCTTCTAGCGAATGCGTGCGGGCGCTAATGGTTTCGGTCACTTGTCCGATGCCATTTGCAGAAACCGCCGATTTTTCTGCGAGTTTGCGAACTTCGTCGGCCACCACCGCAAAGCCTCGGCCAGCCTCGCCAGCGCGCGCCGCTTCAATCGCCGCATTCAGCGCAAGCAAGTTCGTTTGATCCGCGATTTCTCGCACTTCTTGGGTCATGTTGGTGATGCGGCGACTATTGTCGGTAAATTCGCTGGCTGAACTTGCAATATCGTCGACAATGTTGGCGATTTTTTCGACTTCATTGACCAACTCAGACAGGCGCGTCGTGCCGGTCTGGGCGGTCTGACAGGAATGGTGCGAAGCCTGCAACATGCTTTCGGTCGAGCTGGCAATCAGGCTAATGCTCGCGGTCAACTCTTCAACGGCGGTCGCGGATTCAATCGCTGAGCGCGACTGCAAATCAGAGGCCTGATGAATTTGGCTGGCACTATTCGCCAGATTATTCGCTAGCACTTTGACCTGATCGGCACCGGTACGCACCGAAGACACCGCCTGATCTAAGTTCGTCGCCATCACCGCCAAGGCTTGCATCAAATCACCGGTTTCATCGCCACGATCGCTGTGTAAACGCACGGTCAGATCACCTTGTGCAACCGCGTGCGCAACATCAATCGCCTGCGCCAACGGCTTGGTAATGCTGTTCGCCAAACGGAAAGCGATGATCGAACCGACGACCAGAACCGCCAAGGTCGCCATTAAACAGCTCATGACCGCTTGGTGATATGCCTCAATCCCGCGCTCGGCAGACTGGTGTAGCGCGTTATTTTCAATCTTGGCCAATTCTTCGAGCGCCAACCGCCACGGCCGCACCGCCGGAATGATTTGCTCGGTCATCACCTGCGTCCAGCCGTCGATATCGTCCGCCATACCTTTTTCAACCAGCAGATCAATCAACGGCGCGGAAAGCTTTTCTTGAGTCTGGATTTGGCGAATCAAGGTATTTTGCTTGCTTTGAATGTTCAAATCTTCGTCGGGGGAGTTTTGCAAATGCGCGACAAGACGATCACGCTGCTCGCGGTATTTAGCACGTTCTTTGTCCAATTTATCGCGTGCTTTTTGCTTTTCTTCTGGCGAGCGACCGAGCATCACATCGCGATACAAGGTGCGCTGCATCTGCATCGTATTGTTAATGTCGGTCAAAATTTGAATGGCCTGACTATGGCTGTCCGCGATCACCGCGATGCTTTGACGCAAAGTATTGAGTTGACCGAACAAAATGGCAGACAACGCTAAAACCATCATGCCCACCACACCAAACGCCAAGAGCATCCGCGTGCGGATCCGCAGGTTTTTCATCATACGTATGAGTCCTATCAAAATGGCAATGCAAAAATGGGCGCCATTTTAACAACGTGACATCCGTAAAGACTACGTATTCTTATTTCATTTTGTATGGATTTTGTAGCCAATCATTTCACAATTTATTTAAAGTCTCAGATTTAGAACAAAACGCCTTTAACGCCTTCGTATCTCTAAAGATAATGTTAGGCTTCAATTTTTTTGGAAGAAAAATGGCCGATTCAATTTGTATGCAGTGTGGCGCGTGTTGTGCCGCGTTTCGTGTAACTTTTCATCGTTCTGAGCTGGATGATGCGGGCGGCTGCGTGCCGACCTCATTAGTGGATGAAGAAACCGCGTCCTTGGTGCGCCTACGCGGTACCGACCGCGCCCAACCGCGCTGTATTGCCTTGATCGGCAAGGTGGGCGAGTCGGTTCAATGCGGGATTTATGCGCATCGCCCTTCGCCCTGTCGCGAGTTTGCCCCACGAGCGGAAATCGGCGTGTTTGAGGATGCCTGTGAACGGGCGCGGGCGCGCAATGGTTTGCCGCCGCTACCGGTGCACTAGACTTACCACGCGAGATAATATGAATAAATTCGATTTTTAAAAAAATCGAGTTGCAAATTTATTTGAGTTTTGTGACACCCGCCGCCCAACAAAAAGCCCTTCTCATCTCAGAAGGGCTTTTTGAAGCACAACCGCTTGACACGCTATAACCAGCCCGCCTTTTTAAAGCGCTTATAGAGCACGATATTAATCACCACCATCACCGTCAACACGACTGGATACGCCATCGGGATTTTCAGCTCGGGCATGTGCTCGAAATTCATGCCATAAATGCCTGCAATCATCGTTGGCACCGCAAACAACGCCGCATAACCCGCCAATTTTTTGCTGACGCTGGCTTCGTCCAATTGAATCATCGCCAAGTTCACTTGAATGGCCGAACCGAGCATATCGCGCACGGAATCGACAGTTTTTACAATCCGTTCAATATGGTCATACACATCGCGGAAGTAATTTTCCATGCCGACGCACACCCCCGGCACCCGCCCACGGAACAGATGCGAACAGGCTTCGAGTAGCGGATCGACCGCATGGGTCACGGTCACCAATTTACGCTTGAGAATATACAAGTCTTCCATAATGACCTGCCGCTCGGCGGCGGGCGCAAACAGCCGATCTTCAATCGCTTCTAATTGATGCTCTAGCTCTAACACCACTCCAAAATAACGATCAACCACCGCATCCATCAGCGCATACAGCACATAGCCCGAACCATGCTGCAACAAATGCGGCTCCCGCTCGCTGCGCTCCCGCACGTTCAAAAAGCCAATGCTCGACTGATTCCGAATCGACAGGACAAAATTCGGCCCGACGAAAATCGCCACTTCGCCGGTATTGAGTTCGCCTTCGGCATCAAATTCGAGGGTGTGCAGCACGCAAAATAGGGTCTGGTCGTACTCTTCAATTTTGGGGCGCTGATGGCCGTGGCGCGCATCTTCTGCGGCCAAGTCATGCAAACCGAACTCTTCTTGCATGACGTTAATTTCTTCGGGATCGGCATCTTTCAGCGCCACCCACACAAAACAATCCGGCCGACACACATAGTCGCTAATCGCCTCGACTTTGAGGTCTGCGATTTTTTTACCGGCCTGATAGGCTGCACAATTGATCAGCATGAGATACCTCCCGTAAACGCGACCGCCGACTATAAACGAACACGGTGCGACGAGCTATGAATAGCGCTTGTCATGCCGCATGATATTTTCACAAAATGCACTTGATATATTTTTTTGTCGCCCATATTTGATATTGCTTGACGTGTGGATGTGCGGGGGCTGGGTCGGGCGGTTTGGGTGAGTTTGGTGGGGCGGGTGGTGTTAATAAATAGATGAAATCAATTTATTACATGAGTACCAAAACTGCTACGCCCTTTTTTAAAGTAGATATATGCCGGTTTCGGTGTAGATACAACGTTAAATAATGGTACCCCATGAAATATATACTATCTAAATGCCATGATTTTAATTTTAGTGAATCATATGCGTTTGCAGACACGGTGCGAAAAGCAATTTTTGAAAATGAATATTTCATTGAGCCTGTTGACGTAGCTAGTGACATTGAAAATCAAATTAAAAAGCCTCAGAAACAGACCATCTTACATGACTATATTGAATACATAGTTGAATCAGAGTTGACGTTTCATTTTAGAGGGCCTGCATGGGACTATGATTGCGTAGAACAAATTTTTGGGTATCTAGAATCACATAAAATTAAATATTTGACTCTGTCAGAATACATTGAAGAACAATATCGAGATGACGACACTGGTGAAACTGTACGCGTGACAGAAGATCTAATGGAAAAGCACAAAGTCGAGTATGCATTGTATTATTTGGAAGGTCATGCCATTTCCGAATTAGGCAAGATTTTAGTAAAAGAGGTTTTTACACTTCTATTTTCAGATAGAGAGGCTATGAAAGCCTTTAATATAAAAATTGCCGAGTATCTTGGAGAAAGAACGGA
>CAZWRK010000229.1:0-4281 GCA_964635875.1 uncultured Aquaspirillum sp. | reverse complement strand
CTGGGTCTTTGATCATAAGTCGGACAGCGATGTGTACTGGTGCACAGCCGACGTGGGTTGGATTACTGGTCACTCTTATATTTGCTATGGCCCGCTGGCCAATGGCGCAACCCAAGTGATTTTCGAAGGTGTGCCGACTTATCCGGATGCTTCTCGCTTCTGGCGCATGATCCAAGATCATAAAGTGTCGATTTTCTACACTGCACCGACTGCGATTCGCTCCTTGATCAAACTGGGTGCAGACCTGCCGAACCAATTTGATCTGTCTTCTCTGCGCTTGTTGGGCACAGTGGGCGAGCCGATCAACCCTGAAGCATGGATGTGGTATTACGAAGTTGTTGGCGGTAGCCGTTGCCCGATCGTCGATACCTGGTGGCAAACTGAAACTGGCTCGGCCATGATTGCACCGCTGCCGGGCGCGGTTCCGACCAAACCGGGTTCTTGCACCCTGCCGCTGCCGGGCATTATGGCCGATATCGTGGACGAATCTGGCGCTCAGGTTGATCCGGGTAAAGGTGGATTCTTGGTTATCAAGAAACCGTTCCCATCTCTGGTTCGGACGATTTGGGGTGATGACGATCGCTTCAAGAAAACCTATTTCCCTGAAGAGTTTAACGGTCAATACTACCTCGCGGGCGACTCTGCCAATCGTGATGAAAATGGCTACTTCTGGATCATGGGCCGTATTGATGACGTGCTGAACGTGTCGGGTCACCGCTTGGGCACGATGGAAATTGAATCCGCCTTGGTTGCGAACCCACTGGTTGCTGAAGCTGCTGTGGTCGGTAAACCGCACGAAGTGAAAGGCGAAGCTGTGATGGCCTTCGTGGTGCTGAAAGGCCCGCGTCCAGTTGGCGAAGAAGCGAAGAAAATTGCTGCTGAGCTGAAAGCTTGGGTTGCACACGAAATCGGCAAAATTGCACAGCCGGACGATATTCGTTTTGGTGAAAACTTGCCGAAAACCCGTTCTGGCAAAATTATGCGCCGTCTCCTGCGTTCTATCGCAAAAGGTGAAACGATCATCCAAGATACGTCTACCTTGGAAAACCCGCAAATTCTGGATCAGTTGCAAGAAAATCTGTAATTTTTCTGCTCGCAGCGTTCTAGCCTGAACGAGAACGGCCTACTGTCAAAGTAGGCCGTTTTTTTATTTTGTATCTTTAAAATCCGTATTTTGTCGTGCAGGCAAAAAATCAAAGACTGCATTCACCTTGAATCTGCTTAGGCAGCGGGGGATAATCCGGCAAATTTTCTTTTCCGCAAAACCGGCTTACCGGTCTGATAGATGGGCATTCACATGGATTTCGGTCATTACCTGCTGATTTTAGTAAGTACGGTGCTGGTCAATAATGTTGTTTTGGTTCGTATTCTTGGCCTCTGCCCATTTATGGGCGTTTCAAAAAAGCTCGAAGCCGCGATCGGTATGGGTGCTGCAACCACATTTGTTCTGACGCTGGCCTCCGGCACGAGTCATCTGATTAATGAACTCTTGGTGACGCTCGGTATTGATTACCTGCGCACGCTCTCTTTTATTGTCGTGATTGCGGCGATTGTTCAATTTACAGAGATGGTTATTCATAAAACCAGTCCTGTTTTGTATCAGGTCTTAGGGATTTATCTTCCTTTAATTACGACCAACTGTGCAGTGTTAGGGATTCCTTTATTAAACGTCCAAGAAAAACACAGCTTTGCCGAATCGCTGGTGTTTGGTGCGGGCAGCGCGGTTGGGTTTTCGCTGATTTTGATTTTATTTGCTGCAATGCGCGAACGTCTTGAAGGCGCGGATATTCCAACCCCGTTTCGTGGGGCAGCCATTGCAATGGTGACGGCAGGTCTGATGAGTTTGGCATTTATGGGCTTTGGGGGGCTGGTGAAATGATGGAGGTCTTCATCGCCGTTGCCATGATGGCTGTAGTTGCTTTGGTCTTGGGGGCGGTATTGGGATTTGCCTCGATCCGTTTTCGGGTCGAAAGCGATCCGCTCGTCGAAAAAATTGATGCTGTGCTGCCGCAAACCCAATGTGGGCAATGTGGTCATCCGGGCTGTCGGCCCTATGCCGAGGCGATTGCCGATGGCAGCGATGACATTAATAAATGCCCTCCCGGTGGCGAAGATGGGATTCGCAAGCTGGCCGATTTGCTCGGTGTCGAGTTCAAGCCCTTTGCCGAAGGGTTTGCTGAACCTAAACCCAAGTCCGTCGCGGTGATTGACGAAAGCACCTGTATTGGCTGCACGTTGTGCATTCAAGCCTGTCCAGTGGATGCCATTTTGGGGTCTTCCAAGCTGATGCACACCATCATTGCCAGCGAATGCACCGGCTGCGAGCTCTGCATTGAGCCGTGTCCCGTGGACTGTATTGCAATGCAACCGGTCGGAGAAACGGTGAAAAATTGGAAATGGAAATACCCTGTTTTTGCGCTTAAAGTCATGGGGAAAACGGCATCATGACACGCCTTTACTCTTTCCACGGCGGGGTCCATCCTCCCGAAAATAAACACATCGCATCTGAAGCGGCGATTCAAACCTTGCCGCTGCCGCCGGTGTTACATTTGCCTTTAAATCAAAGCATTGGCAATGCCGCCAAGCCTTGTGTCGCTGTGGGCGATGTGGTGCAAAAAGGGCAGCGTATTGCCGAGGCCGACGGTCATGTATCGGTTGCCGTGCATGCGCCGACGTCTGGCACGATTACCGCGATTGCCCCGCGACCTTTTGCGCATCCTTCCGGCCTTCCCGAAATGACCATCAGCCTACAACCCGATGGTCAAGATCAATGGTGCGCGCGCCAAGGCTTAGACTGGGCCAATACCGATAATCGTACCCTGCGCGATTTTCTGCGGGATATGGGCGTGGTCGGCTTAGGCGGGGCGGTGTTTCCGACCAGCCTTAAGGTGGGATCTCAGCAGCTCGATAGCCTCATTATTAATGGTGCGGAATGCGAACCCTATATCACCTGTGACGATCGGTTGATGCGTGAGCGTGCGGATCAATTGGTCGCCGGTATTCGGGTTTTGGTGCATTGTTTGCAGCCTAAAGAGGTTTTAATCGGGGTCGAAGACAACAAGCCCGAAGCCATTGCCGCGCTGCAACACGCCTGCCAAGGCACGGCCTTTAGCGTCGCGGTGATTCCAACCCGCTACCCCAGTGGCGGTGCAAAGCAGCTGATTCGTTTGCTGACCGGAAAATCCGTGCCGCATGGCATGCGCTCGACTGATATGGGTGTGCAGTGCTTTAACATTGCGACGGTGTACTCGATTTGGCGCGCCGTCGAGCATGGCGAGCCAGTGATTTCGCGGATTGTGACGCTGACCGGTGCGGTACAGTCGGGTCGTAATATCGAAGCTTTGATTGGAACGCCGGTCGATTGGTTATTGAGCCACGCTCACCCCGCTGCTGACATGCATGGCGTGCTGATGGGTGGGCCGATGATGGGTTTTGATCTGCCTGATTTGTCGGTGGGGATTGTCAAAGCGACTAACTGTCTCATCGCGAAAAATAAAACACTCTTCCCTCCGCGCCCGCCCGCGCTGCCGTGCATCCGTTGCGGCGAATGCGCGCAAGCCTGCCCTGCTGAATTGCAACCGATGGATTTGTATTGGTTTGCAAAAAGTCGTGACTTTGGGCGCGCGCAAGAGTGGGATTTATTTGACTGCATCGAGTGCGGCGCATGTAGTTACGTATGTCCAAGTCAAATCCCTTTAGTTGATTACTACCGCTTTGCGAAGTCTGAAATTTGGGATGCCGAGCGCGATAAAAAAGCTGCAGATGTTGCGCGTACACGTCATGAATTCCGCCAGTTCCGCCTTGAGCGGGATAAGGCAGAAAAGGCCGCTCGCCTTGCGGCTAAAAATGCACAACCACTTGTCACGACAGCAACGGCCGCGCCTGCCGCTGGTGCGGATGATGCGAAACGAGCTGCCATCGAAGCGGCAATGAAGCGTGCCGCCGAGCGCAAAGCGTCGGGCGCAGAGACTGCAGAAAAACCGCCAGTCGATGCCGATAAAAAAGCCGCGATCGAAGCGGCGATGAAACGCGCGGCAGAACGTAAAGCGGCGAAAGCCGCCGAGGGTGAAAGCGCGCCGCCACCGACTGCGTCCGCTGAAAAACCTGCGATTGATCCGGACAAAAAAGCCGCGATCGAAGCGGCGATGAAACGTGCGGCCGAACGTAAAGCGGCGAAAGCCTCTGAGGGTGAAAGCGCGCCGCCACCGCCTGCGCCGGTTGAAAAGCCTGCGATTGATCCGGACAAAAAAGCCGCGATCGAAGCGGCGATGAAACGTGCGG
>CAZWRK010000228.1:0-4378 GCA_964635875.1 uncultured Aquaspirillum sp. | reverse complement strand
CGACTCGAAGCGAGTCGCGTAGATCAGATTACGCCAGAAATTGAGCGGTTTTAATTCACCGATACCGGCACTAATTCACGGCGGGCTTGGATTTTGAGCGCCCCTAATAGCAACGCGCCGAGCACCATCACCCCCGAAGCCAGATACAAGCCTTGGGCGTAGCTGCCGCCATTATGGGTCGCTAACCAGCCGGTCACGGCAGGGGCCATGATTTGCGCGACACCATAAGAAATGGTCATTTTGCCCATCATTTTGGCGGGTTTGCTCGGGTAGTAGCGTCCGGCCATCGTCAGCACCAAGCTGACCATTCCCGCAAATGTGCCGCCAAATAACACCGCACCGGCCAGCGCCGCCAGCAGCGTACCGCCCAATACCGGCAACAAAATCCCGACCGCTTGCAGCAAGCCCGCCAAGATCAACGCCGTGACTTGGCCGGTGCGACGGGCGATCAAATCCCATGCGATGCACGCGGGCGCAGCCGCCAAACCGGCCACCAAAAATACCCAATTGCCTTTGCCCGCCATATTCGGCAAGGCGTTCACAATCGCCACCATAAACGTCGCGCTGACCACATAGCCGACACCGGCGCAAAAATACGCCGCCATCAACAACCGAAACACCGCCGGACTCGGTGGATTATCGGCCATGTGTTGTGCCGGTGCGCCCGCAGCGGTCGGGGGCGGACGCGGCAACCAGCGCCATGCCGGAATCACCAATAAAGCGCCGATGGCACTTAAAACAAACCACTGCATTTGCCAGTCGAACCATTCGCTCATACCCGCCACCGCCAACGAACAACCGGCAATGCTCAAGCCAATCCCCGAGAAATGAATGCCCAATTCTGGGCGATGCTGGTGGCGCATCAGCCAGTTCATAATCAAGCCCGAACCGAGCAACATCCCCGCAGCGGTACTCAATCCGGCCAGAAACCGCGACACCGCCCACACCCACACATTGTCGCTCAGGCCCATCAAAATCGTCGTTGCGACCGCCAACAGCATCCCGATGCGATAGAGGCGGTCTTTCAGCAGGAGGTCATTAATATTGGCAGCCAGCAAAGCACCGGATAAATAGCCCGCGTAATTGGCGGCGGCCAACCAGCCACCGGCCGCGACACCTAAACCCGCCTGCTCACGCATCAGCGGCAGGAGTGGCGTATACGAAAACCGCGCCACTCCCAAAAACAACAGCAAACCTAAAATCCCAGAATATAAAACCCGTAATCGCTGTGGATCTGCGCGCATGGTGTGTCTCCTCGTCCATTTATTTTTATGCTCTTTGCACACAGCAGGATGGCGCGAACAGCCGCGCCGTGCAAGCGCGCCGCCTGTTGACGACGCACCCGAATTAGGTCGCGGCCGCCTGATGTGCGGCAGCGCTGAGTTGCTCGGGGTTGACGCGGACAAAGAGCGATTCGGCGGTCACGGTCAGTACATCGCCCGCCCAAATCTCGCAGATCACGGTGGATTTGCGGCCGACCTCGCCTTCAACCCGCGCTTTTAAGGTCAATTCGACGCCCATCGGGGTCGGTTTGAGATAGCGAATATTGAGTTGGCCGGTCACGCATTCGAGCTTGGGCAGGCTACCCGGTTCGCGGCCTTCGGCGCGGTAGTGGTAGGCCATCGCCGTCCAGTTTGAGTGGCAATCGACCAGCATCGCGAGCAAACCGCCATAGACCAAGCCCGGCCAGCCGGTGAATTCTGGCGCGGGAGTGTGGCGGCTCACCACATGAATTCCGTCGGCATCCCAATCGCTTTTAATGTGCAGGCCGCTGGGGTGGGCGCTGCCGCAACCAAAGCAAATGCCGTCGGGTGAAGTACGATCTTGAAGCGCAGAAGTGGGGATATACATGGGGACGTCCGAATATGAATGATTGAATGGTCATTCAGTGTAAGGGCGCTCCGCCACGGTCATCGCTCAATAGAACGACAAGATATGTCGACCACACGCCAATTTAACCCGCGCGCCGATTCCGCCACGCCGACGGGCTGTAACCGGTTTCTTGGCGAAACATATAGGCGAACGCAGAAGGGGTGGCATAGCCTAAATCGAGGGCGATATCGGTAATGTTTCGGCCGCCGCCGAGCCATTCAATCGCTAAAAAAACCCGCAAGCGATAGCGCCAATCGCGCAGGCTCAAGCCCATTTCTTGTTCAAAACGTCGGCTTAATGTGCGGGCCGACGCTCCGAGGGCATGCCCCCATTCGTCCAAATTGCGAGCGTCGGCGGGATGCGCATAGAGCGCTTCGCAAAGCTTGCGCAGCATTGGACTGCGCGGCCACGGCAGGTGAAAAGGATGTACCGAGAGGCGCTGCAACTGCGCATAAATCAGGGTGTGCAATTGGGTGCGATAGGTTTCAATATTGGGTTCACGGCCAATGTGGCGCAGTTCAATGATCAGCTCGCGCAGCAACGGCGACACCGAGTACACCGTGTTGCAATCCGGCATGTTCAGTTCGGGGACATCTTGAATGCACAGCGAACGAAACTGTGCGCCATTGAGAGTACCTGTGGTGTGGGGCAGGCCGGTCGGCACCCAAATCGCCTGTTCGGGGCTAATCACGTACCACGAGTCAGCGACGGTCACGACCAAGGTGCCACTAATCGCATAGATAAATTGGTTCCACTGGTGGGCGTGCATCGGAAAAATATGGCGGGCGGGCAGGGTTTGCGAGCGCAGCACAATCGGCCGCGACAACACATCAACATCGCGGATATCTAGCGTCATCCATTCGTCGGTATCCCACATTGAGCAGCCTTTCTTCGAGACAAGCGCACCATCATGACAGGCATGGTCGCAAAAAAAAGCCCGACCATCATCGGTCGGGCAAATTTCAACACAGGGAGGGGTGTTACACGGTTAGTGTGCAGACGCGGCTGCAGCACCGATACCTGTTTGCGAACGCACATACTGATCGTCGAACGCTTCGATTTCTTTCTTCGCGGCCACGCTCTTGTCGGTGACAGAGAACAACCAAGTGAAGAAGAAAGCCAAAGGCATCGAGAACAACGCAGGCTGTTCGTACGGGAAGATTGGCTCAGGGTTGTTCAACACCACAACCCAAACCGCTTTGGAGAGAACCACCATGGTCACAGCAGAGATCAGACCCACAATACCGCCGATCAATGCGCCACGGGTCGTCAGACCTTTCCAGTACATCGACAGGATCAGAATCGGGAAGTTGGTCGATGCCGCGATACCAAAGGTCAAGCCCACCAAGAACGCTACGTTTTGCTTTTCAAAGGCAATGCCCAAGACCACAGCAACCACACCCAGACCCAGCGAAGCCCAACGCGAAACTTTCATTTCTTCGGCTTCGGTGGCTTTGCCTTGGCGAATCACGCGGGCATAGATATCGTGCGCAATCGCAGATGCGCCCGCCAATGCTAGACCAGACACCACGGCCAGAATCGTGGCAAAGGCCACTGCAGACATAAAGCCCAAATACAGGTTACCGCCGACTGCGTTTGCCAAGTGCATCACCGGCATGTTGCCGCCACCGATCAACTTACCGGTGATATCGCCGCCTTCGAAGAACTGCGGATCGCCACCCACGATGGAGATCGCGGCCAGACCCAAAGTACACACCACCAAGAAGAACAGACCGATAAAGCCACTGGCCACAAAGACCGATTTACGTGCTTCAACGGCATTCGGTACGGTGAAGAAGCGCATCAGAATGTGCGGCAGACCGGCGGTACCAAACACCAAGCCCAAGGACATCGACACCGCAGATACCGGATCGGCCAGCAGCGAACCCGGACCGACAATTTTCATGCCGTCTTTATGAGTTTCGACCGCTTTAGCGACCATGGTTTCGAGGCTGAAACCAAATTTGCTGAGGGTCATAAACAACAGCACCACACCACCCGCCAACAATAGGCAGGCTTTGATGATTTGCACCCAAGTCGTTGCGATCATGCCGCCAAAGGTCACGTAAACCACCATCAGCACACCGACCACAATCACCGCTGTCGAGTAGTCCAAACCAAACAGCAGTTTGATCAACTGACCCGCACCGACCATTTGCACGATCAGATAGAAGCAGACCACGGTGAGCGAACCCATCGCAGCAAACGTGCGGATTTTGCCTTGATCAAGGCGATAACTCGCAATGTCAGCAAAGGTGAAGCGACCCAAATTGCGCAGACGTTCGGCCATCATGAACAAAATCACCGGCCAGCCCACGAAGAAGCCCACGGCGAAAATAAAACCATCCAAGCCTTTGGCAAAGACCATACTGGATAAACCCAGCAAGGTCGCCGCAGACATGTAGTCACCCGCAATCGCCAGACCGTTTTGGAAGCCCGAAATGCCACCGCCTGCAGTGTAAAAGTCAGCGGTGGATTTGGTGCGGCGCGCAGCCCAGTAGGTAAT
>CAZWRK010000227.1:1669-4398 GCA_964635875.1 uncultured Aquaspirillum sp. | reverse complement strand
GCGACTGCGTGGCAAGTCTCGGCACGCATGCCACCGCGCCGCCGTAGAAGCCTTCAAGACGAAGCTCGAGCATATTCTTGCATTCTTCTGGCGTCTTGCGGTCGCCCATGCGCACGCCCAGCGTTTCTCCGAAACAGATCGTCGGGATCCCAACCGGGTCTTTGTACGCGAAGGTCCGCAGTCCCTCGAAGCCCCCGACCAGGCTGACGGCGACGGTCGCCCAGGCCGCAACTTTTCTAGGCGCCGGCATCGTCGCTGTCCTCCGGGTGGAAGTCTCGCTGCCAGATGATCCGGGCCAGGATGCCGGCGCACGAGAACACGACGCACGCCGCGCAGAACAGGGTGGCGAGCCCGAGGCCCCACCCCATCGTGTAGCCGTAGATCCCAGACAGCAGGCCGACGCCAACCGCCTGGATCAACTGGAAGCGGACGCTCCACCACCGTGTGAGAATGCGCTTCCAATCATCGACGAGCCTCATGGGCAGGCCCCCCGGCAGTGGACGGGCCCCGTCGAGCCTCCCCGGGCGTAGTAGCCGTTCGTGTCGAGGCGGGCGCAGCCCGCCACGAGCAGGGCCACTCCGGCCGTCAGGAGGCGCGCCAGGGCCATCATCGTGCGAACTGCTGGAGCTGCAGGCTGACGCCGTAGCTCGACCAGTCGGGGTAGCTCCCGAAAGCCGGTCCGGCGTTCCACCAGAAGTCGAACTGTCGGTTCTCGACGCCGACCCACGAGGCGTAGGGAGAGCGTTGGCCCCCGCCCGTGAAGGGCTCGATCACCTGGCCCTCGTAGTTGAGCGGGTTCTCGGTGGACGACGGCGGCTTCAGGTTGATCGTCAGGTCGGCCGTCTCGCCGCTGGTCCCGTGCGTGATGATCAGGATGCCGGTCAGGAAGACCGCCTTGCAGTCCTCCGGAACCAGGTCGCCGAGGTCGACGCGGGTCCATGCGTTCCGCGCGAAGATCTTGCCGTTGTAAGGCGTCGTCACGCCGATGCCGTTGGCCGTGTTCAGGAAGACCGGGTAAGGGGGCGGCCCCTTGGGCACGTAGACCTGCTCCGCGCACACCCACTTCGATGCGTCGAACGTCATGACACCCTCCAGGTGAAGCCGCGCCAGGTGTAGCCCGTAGCGCCCGAGCCGACGTTCGTGCCGCCCGCAGCGACGCCGGCGGCGTGGCCGCCGACCGTCCCGCCGCCGTCAGTCAGGACGCCGAAATAGGCGTGGGTGCCGCCGGCAGGCAGCGTGAAGTTGCCCCCGGTCGTGCCGGTGTAGACATCGAACTTGGCGACGCCGGCCGCCGAGGACGGAAGGGGCGCCGGGACCGGCCCGTAGGCGAGGTCGGCGCCCGTACCACCCGACACGAGGGCAGCACCGGCCGTCGAGCTGGGGGCGAGGCCCACGTAGCCGCTGGCTCCGCGCGTGATGAGCGCCCCGCGCGTGTTCGACACCCAGTCGAGGGCCGTCGACACCGAGATCTGCTCCACGTCGCCGCCGGCGCCGCTGGTACGCCCCAGCAGGACCTGGTTCGCGGAAACGTTCTGCATCTTCGCGTAGGTGACGGCGTCGTCCGCGATCTGGGAGGTGCCTACGCTGGACAGGGTCGCCAGCGACCCCAGGCCGGAGATCGAACCCGCCGAGATGCCGCTGATGGTGTTGTTCGCCGCGTTGATCGTCTTGTTCGTCAGCGTCTGCGTCGCCGCGGCGAGGACGACGGTGTCCGAGGAAACGGCCGGCAGGGTGTGCTGCTGCGCCGCGCTCGGGCCGATCTTGGCGCTGATGATCGGCGCGGTGGCGTTGGAGAAGGTCGCCTGGCCGGAGTAGCTGTGGTCGCCGGCGTAGGTGCCCGTGAACGTCACCGACCCGCCCAGCGTCCATGTGCCGCTCGTGGCACCGCTCATGATCGGCGCGGTGATGGTCTTGTTGGTCAGCGTCTGCGTGCCGTCGACCGTGACCGTCGACCCGGACCCGGATCCGACGATGGTGCCGGAGACAGTGAGCCCGCCCGTGACGGTCAGACCACCGGCGCCGACAGTCATGATCGCCGTGCCGCCGCAGGTGATCGTGATCTGGTCGGCGCCGGGCGAGTAGATGCCGGTGTTCGTGTCGCCCGACACGTAGAGGCCCGGAACGCCCGCCGTGCCTGCGATGATGCCCATGGCGCCGGTCATCAGGTCGCCCGTGCGCTTGAAGAGCAGGTTGTCGATCGTGTCGGAGTTGGCGTTGAGCTTCGTCCCCCACGTGTCGGGGGAGGCCGAGACTTCCGGCTTCGTGAGCGTCAGGCGAGTTGTGACGGTATCAGCCATGGATCACCTCGCGGCGAAAGGTAAACGGATTGCGTTGCCAGCGAAAGTTCATGACCATGACCCGGCCGCGTCGCTCGTCGGCGTCCAGACGCCGCTTGCATCGGTTGTCGGGGACCAGACCCCTGCAGGGGGTGGTGCATCGGTCCAGGTGGGCGCCAGCAGGTTCGCGTCGAAGCCGGTGACCTGGTAGGCGCCCGTGCCAGCGCTGAGGGTGTAGACCTTCCCCAGGTTGGCGGCGTAGCCGGTCACGACGAACGCGCCGGCCGCGCCCGTCAAGGCATAGGCTTTTCCGCCCCCGGCCGCAATCCCGGCGAGCGCGTAGGCCCCCACGTCTGCCGTCAGCCTGGAGGCCTTCAGGAGGTTCGCCGCGACGCCCGTCAGGGCGAAGCTGCCCGTGTCCGCGGTCAGCGCGTAGGAGCCCGGCTTGACGAG
>CAZWRK010000227.1:0-1569 GCA_964635875.1 uncultured Aquaspirillum sp. | reverse complement strand
GCGCTCTGGAGGACCGTGGCCCCGCTGCCGGCGACGAAGCCCGCCGCGTCGTCCTTGGTGGCCGCGATCGTGACGATGCGCGCCCCGGCGGTGAGCGTCGTGATCGACCACGATAGGCTGGCCCCGTAGCCGTCGAGGTTCGTCGTCGAGAAGTCGGAGGCCTCGACAGGCGTGGTCTGGTCAACGCCCGTGAGCGAGTAGACCGCGACCGCGAAGAGCTTGTAGCCGCCCAGGGAGACGACGACATCGTGCGTGCCGGCGGCCGGCGCGACGAGGGAGTACCACTGGACGCCGACGACGCCGCTGTTCTCGTTCGTGCCGAGAAGCGTCATCGCCGTGCCGTTGTACGTGACACCCGTCACGTCGGCCGTGGCCGTGCGGCAGTGGACGCCAACGAGAAGCAGCCTGTCCGACCCCGCTACGGTGTGCGAGATCGTCAGGCTGTTCGCGTAGCCGCCCGAAGAAGTGAGCGAACTGGCGTCGGTAGCGATAGCCACAGCTCGCCCCCGTCAGGGAAGAGGGCGGTTAGCCGACCTCTTCGAAGATCACGTCGATGGAGACGTTGCCCGTGCCCGACGCCGACCGGATCGAAATCTGGCCGGAGGGCGGCACATCGATTTCCTGGCCCGGCGGGAACACCAGGCGGTTGATCGCGCCGTTGCCGTTCACCGGCATGCGCCGGATCGTGACGCCGATCGTCGGCTGCGCGGACCAGGTCGTGTTGACCGTGACGCCCGATGCCGGGGAGAGCGGCGCCAGGGGCGTCGGAGTGATCGCGCCGCCGCCGGTCGTGCCGCCCGTGGACCGGGAGATCAGGACTTCGTTGTAGCCCGAGGTCGTCCCCGCGCCGCCGATCAGGATCTCCTTGATCTTCAGGGCGCGCGTAGACGGACAGATGATCGTCATGCTGTCGTTGGTGGTCGACAGCGCCGCGGTCGTGCGGCTGGCAGAGTAGTGGGCGCCCATGGTGGCCTCCTATCAGGCGAGCGTCAGAACGCCGTTGGTCTGGTCGAGGTCGACCGAGAAGCTCTCGCCGATCGCCAGCGTGACTGCGGACCCGTAGTCCCACCAGCCGATCAGCGGATCAGCGGGAGACGTGGGCGTGTCGTTGTAGAGCACGGCGTAGCGGAAGGGGCCGATCGTGCCGCCGGCGGCCGTCCAGGACGCGGGGTCGGCAAGGGTCAGCTTGTAGGTCCCGGCCGTCTGGGCGGAGCTGGAGATCGTCGGCGTGACGCCACCGGCCGTGTAACCGTTGCCGGCCGTGATCTCGGCCAGGTCCGTCTTGACCGACATGGTCGCGGCGTTCGGGGCCGTGTTCGTCAGGTAAATCTTGAGCGTGTCGGCGCCGAGGTTGTGCACCTTTTCGGCGACGTGCTCCACGAAGCTCTGGAACTTGTTGAAGGCTGCCATGGGTCACCTCATCCGAAGGTCTGCATGCGACGGACCAGGGGCCCACCGGAGTAGCGTGCGCGCTCGTCTTTCATGTTGACGGCGTCGAGGATCTGCCCCGCCCGGTCGACCCAGCTCTGGGCGCGAGCGTCGCCCTCCAGCCACGGCAGGGCCTGCGCG
>CAZWRK010000226.1:0-4420 GCA_964635875.1 uncultured Aquaspirillum sp. | reverse complement strand
GCCGCTATCCTTTGTTACTGATGTTCGTGTTGCTTGGCCTTTCGTGCGTGGTTTGGGGTGTTGCACCAGTGTCTTTTGGTGTGGGCATCGAACGTATTTTCTTGGGCGGTGGCTTGCTCGCTGCTGGGGCGATATTGATTGTGGCGGCGGCAGGGTTGTTTCGGCGTCGAGACACCACGCTTGATCCGACCAAAGCGCCTAATCAGTTGGTGGTAGACGGCTTATATCGCTGGAGCCGAAACCCCATGTATCTCGGTATGCTTTGGATTTTGATGGGGGCGGCATTGGCGTTGGACTCTGTACTGAGCCTGCTTTTTCCGGCCATATTCTTTGTGTGGATGAACGGAAACATCATTCCGCGCGAAGAGCGGAGAATTGAAGGTGTGTTTGGCGAGGCCTACTTGCGGTATAAACAGCACACACGACGTTGGATTTAGCCTCACTTCTTTATAAAGGTTTTTACGATGAGAACGCTTCTTGCACTTTTAATGGTGACTTTGTCGACCGCTGGTTGTGCGGTATACACGCCTTCCGGCTCTGTTGTGGTTGATCCCGTGCGTGCGCCAAGCGCGGGCCATGGAAAATTCTGCCCACCGGGGCAAGCGAAGAAAGGCAACTGTTAAGACTGCGTTGCTGTGCATCCCTTCGACGGTTTTGCGTCATCCAATCGTTTCTTTAATGCATCTTTCTCTTGATGGGGGTTCAACATGCATTTTCTGTGGTTTTTGATCGTGGGGATGGCCGCGGGCTGGTTGGCTGGCAAGCTCGTCAAGGGCCGAGGGTTTGGGCTGGCAGGTGATCTGGCTTTGGGGGTTGTGGGGGCGCTGGTCGGTCGTGCGCTGTTTTCTGTCCTTGGCTTACCCGGTGGTGGGGTGCTTGGCGGTCTGATCGTGGCTACGATCGGCGCGGTGTTATTGCTGTATGTGGTGCGATTGATTCAGCGCCCATGATTGCCCGCCGCGTTTTTCTCAGCGTGGGTATGGTGTCGATTGGGCGGCGGATGTTCATTTTTTTGATGTTGGCGGCTGGGCTCTTTGCCAGTACTAGCGCGGCCAGCGCCGCAGACTGTGTCCGTGCACTCAAACCTGAAACCTCGATGGTTAGCGTCGGGGTGTTTAGCGATATGCGTTACACCGAAGAGCACGCCCAAGGCTATCGCCTTGAATTGTGGCGCGCGGGGGATTGTCTCGTGGGTCTCTGGATGGCCGCCGATGGGCCGGTTGGCGATACCCCCACCGGTCTGATTGAACAGGTTCAATACGAGAAAAGCACTGGCGCATTGGCATTTCAGGCGCGGCTCACGATGGGTGAGTTCGTCGTGGGTTCTCGCACGGTCACGACTGAACCCTCAAAAGACCTGTATCAATTCACTGGCATCCTGCGCAACAACGCCTTGCGCGGTACCGTACAACACACCTTTAAAAACACTTCCGCCATCAGCGCCCCGCCATCGCAAAAAGTCACTCTCAAATTTTCCCGCGCAGAATCGAAAGCCCTCAATCCGAAAATGACCTATGCCCAGTGGATGCGTGAGGCGCACGATATCTTGAAATTGAGAGGACCAAAGTGGTGATTCACTCATTCCTACGCGTCATTCAATTGACGTAGAACGCAGCATCAGTCGTTCTCACCTCTTGGAGCTACCATGCAACACATCCTTGTCTACTCAGATTCCTTGTCGTGGGGCATTGTGCCAACGACGCGCAAGCGTTTGCATTTTGAGCAACGCTGGCCGGGAGTGATGGAAATTGCCCTCAGTGCCTCTGGGCAATCTGTGCGTGTGATTGAGGACTGCCTCAACGGTCGGCGCACTGTATGGGATGATCCTTTTAAATCTGGACGGAACGGTCTGGTTGGCTTGGCCCAGCGAATCGAAATTCACTCTCCGCTTAAACTGGTTGTGCTGATGTTGGGAACAAACGACTTTCAGTCCATGCACGAGCACAACGCATGGCATTCTTCGCAGGGGATTCGCGCACTCGTTTCCGCTGTTCGCACCGCGCCTATCGAACCAGAGATGCCCGTACCACACGTTTTGGTGATTGCACCTCCGCCGATTCAAACACCGAAAGGGCCGATTGCGCCAAAATTTGCGGGTGCCGAAAAAAAATGTGTGGGGCTGTCTGCTGCCTATCAGAGCGTGTGCGAAGAGCTTGGTTGTGCTTTCTTTGATGCGGCGAGTGTGATCACTTCTAGTCAGGTCGATGGTGTGCATCTTGACCTTGATCAACACGAGGTTTTGGGGCGCGCCGTGGCTGAAGTGGTTAAACCGCTGCTGCTTTAATGCTGCGTCACATCCGCGCTGACTCACCTCTCAGGAGATATTCAATGCTTCAACTTCGTCCAAACTGCGAATGTTGCGATAAAGATTTGCCACCCGATTCGACGCAGGCGCGCATTTGCTCATTTGAATGCACGTTTTGCGCTACCTGCGCGGAAGAGAGGCTCCGCGGCCAGTGTCCCAATTGTGGTGGTGAGCTGGTGGTACGTCCGAGACGCCCTGCCGATAAGTTGACCAAATATCCTGCCTCCCAAGATCGTGTGTGCAAGCCAGAAGGCTGCCATGCTCCTGCGTAAGCAGGCTTTGTAACGTAAGCGATGGGGCTTGATGGCACAGAATATAAATGACGATTTCCTTGAATGTGGTTCGGCGGTGGCAGTGTTACAATTGCCGCCAATTTAGATTTCTGCGCGAGTCATTGCTTTTATGAGCCAAACTACCCCTGCCCCTGTGGTCTCTAATTTTATCCGCAACATCATTGATGCCGACTTGGCTTCAGGCAAACACAGCCAGATCGTGACCCGTTTTCCGCCCGAGCCAAATGGTTACCTGCACATTGGTCATGCCAAGTCGATTTGCCTCAACTTTGGCCTCGCGCGTGACTACCAAGGTCAATGCAATTTGCGCATGGACGACACCAACCCCGAAAAAGAATCCGACGAATACGTGCGCGCGATCCAAGAAGATGTGCGCTGGCTCGGGTTTGAATGGCAAGGCGATGTGCGCTACGCCTCAGATTATTTCCAAACCCTCTACGACTACGCGGTTGAGTTGATTCAAGCGGGTAAAGCCTATGTCTGCGAACTCAACGCCGAAGAAATGCGCGCCTATCGCGGTTCGTTAACCGAGCCGGGTAAAAACAGCCCCTATCGTGACCGTAGCCCCGCCGAAAATCTCGATTTATTCGCCCGCATGAAAAACGGCGAGTTCCCCGACGGCAGCAAAACCCTACGCCTGAAAATCGACATGGCGTCGGGCAACGTCAATTTGCGTGATCCGGTCATCTATCGGATTCGTCGTGCGCACCACCATCGCACCGGCGACACATGGTGCATTTACCCGATGTACGACTACACCCACTGCATTTCTGATGCGCTCGAAGGCATTACTCATTCGATTTGTACCCTCGAATTTGAAGACCATCGCCCGCTGTACGACTGGGTTTTGGACAACATCACCATTCCATGCCACCCGCGCCAATATGAGTTTTCGCGTCTTGAATTGCTCTACGCGCTGACTTCAAAACGTAAATTGAATCAACTGGTGACCGAGCAACACGTCAGCGGCTGGGACGATCCACGGATGCCGACCATCTCAGGCATGCGCCGTCGCGGCTATTTGCCAGAAGGTCTACACCTGTTTGCGCAACGCATTGGCGTGTCGAAAGGTGAAAACATCATCGACATCAGCGTGCTCGAAGGCGCGATGCGCGAAACCCTCGAAGCACAAGTGCCGCGTGTGATGGCGGTGTTAGACCCGATTAAAGTCACTTTCACCAATTACGACCACGAGTTGGTCGCCAGCCGCAGCGCGCCTTTCCACCCGCAGCACCCCGAATTTGGCGAGCGTGATGTGCCGATTTCGCGTGAAATCTGGATCGAACGCGATGATTTCTCCGAAGATCCGCCCAAAGGCTGGCAGCGTTTGACCGTCGGCGGCGAAGTGCGTTTGCGCTATAGCTATGTGATGAAATGCGAAGAAGTGGTGAAAGATGCCGACGGTCGCATCGTCGAACTGAAATGCTCGCTCGACCTCAACACCTTGGGCAAAAACCCCGAAGGCCGCAAAGTCAAAGGCGTAATTCATTGGATTAGCGCCGAACACGCGATCGAAGCCGAGGTGCGCCTCTACGATCGTCTCTTTACCGAGGCCCGTCCCGATGCGGTGCGTGGCGAAGATGGCGAATACGTGGACTTCACCCAGTTCCTCAATCCGCACTCGCTGTCCGTCACCCGCGCCTATGTCGAGGCCTGCGTGCAAAGTGCCGCGCCCGAAACCCGCTATCAATTTGAGCGCACCGGTTACTTTGTCACCGACCGCTACGATCACCAAGCAGGGGAAAAACTGGTGTTTAACCGCACCGTGACCTTGAAAGAAACATGGGCGAAATAATCCGCCTTGCTGCATCAAAAAACCGCC
>CAZWRK010000225.1:0-4486 GCA_964635875.1 uncultured Aquaspirillum sp. | reverse complement strand
GCGAGTTCTTGCTTGCCAGAATATTGGGGTAACTGCTCAGGCTGTCGTGCCGTGATCGGTGTATTTGCGGGATTAACCGGCGGCAGGGGAGAAGATATTTGCATAAAAACCTCCGTCTTAACTCGAGAAGGATAACAGAACACCACGATGGCAACACTTCATCAGGAAAAGCGGGCAAGGTTCCAGCAACATCAAAGATCGTGAAATGCCAACTTTTTCACTGCTCAAAATTACACACTCAACGGCGCACAATATATAAAGCCCCGGACTGAGCCGGGGCTTTCACTAACATAGAGCTAATCAGCCCCGCTAGATGATTAACGCAGCAAGCTCATTGCAGCGTTAGGCAGCTGGTTAGCTTGCGACAACATCGCAGTACCTGCTTGTTGAATAATTTGGTTACGTGTCAAAGTCGCAGTTTCAGAAGCGAAGTCAGTATCCATAATACGGCTCTTCGCAGCGGAAACGTTCTCAACGTAGTTAGTCAAGTTAGAAACAACTGCTGAGAAGCGGTTTTGTGCAGCACCCAGAGCAGCGCGGTTAGTTGCAATCAACTTCAAGTCAGCATCTAAAGAGTCAACCAAGGCCAGTGCATCAACAGAGTTCGAGAAGCTGGCTACAGCAGTCGCTTGCGAGAACACAGCTGCACGGATAGTCACTGCAATTTGGTTGTTAGTAGAAGTCCCTGCACCTACTTGGAATTCAAATTCTTGAGTAGTATCAGTGAACAGCTTCTTGTCATTGAACTTAGTGTTCAGAATCAAGCGGCTATTTTCCGAAGCCAGCTGATCCAACTCAAGTTGGATTTGCGAACGGTTAGCAGTAGTCGCAGTACCGTTGGCACCTTGCACGGCCAATTCACGCATACGCTGTACGTTACTCTCAACTTGACCCAACATACCTTCAGCAGTCTGAGCCAGAGAGATAGAGTCGTTGGCGTTACGGATCGCTTGGTTACTACCACGAATTTGAGTAGTCATGCCAGTGGCAACTGCAAGACCAGCAGCATCATCTTTCGAGCTGTTAATGCGCATACCAGAAGACAAGCGCTGCAAAGAAGTGCTCAAAGCAGTTGTCGAAGTGTTCAGGTTACGCTGAGCATTGATCGAGGATACGTTTGTATTTACATATAGTGGCATGATGCTCTCCAAACAGAGTAAACGTTACTGGGGAAGAAGGCTGTCGGCCAATCCGCTAGCAGCCCTGTTACTAGCTATATCGTCAGCCTCATTTGATACTTGAGGATAAATTTAAAAATTTTTTATCTCTGCTACTTCACTACTTCATGAACTCCCAACGTCCCGATCCGAGTAGCCATCTGAGAGAATACGTCATGATAAGACTCTTTATAGTGACGGAGCCATGTTAACGCGGGATAGTTCATCGTGTAACTATAAGTAGGTGTCGCTTTTGGGTGGTCAGCGCCAAAAGTAAACATCCATGTGGGCCGCCCTAGGCAACATGCCAACACCCCCGGTGTTGATGCAGCAGAAATCACTAGGTCAAGCTCTGATGTTAAGGCAGCCAACCCTTCGAAATCATTCTTGAGATCTAAGTCATCCCATATATGCATATCAACACCATATAGCTCACGCAACTCCTGGTAATCTTGTTGGTATCCCGCATAATTCAAATTAACCCAATGAACATTTGGCAATGCAAGTAAGGGAGCCAAATCTTGCTGTTCTGCATAAAAATTGTTCCGGCCTGCACTTTGCAAACCGCTGCGCCAACAAATTCCAATTTTTAACCCAGAACCCAAAGCGTCAAGTCTTTCTCTCCATTTTCTGCGTAATTCCTTGTGTGGAGATAAATGTGCCACATATTCGACGGGAAATTTAAATTTGTGATCCACATTTTTACGAATAGATAGTGCCGGAATATGATAGTCAAGATCTGTTCGTACCATATCATCATCTAATGCCTCCCTGTCGACCTGCGCGCGAGGAAAGGATCTTCTAAACAGGGACTCTAGTCGGTCAGTGCATTCAATTTTAACACGCCCACCTTCTCGATCAGCACGATCAATTAATGCTTGAAAATACATAGAGCCCGCAAGCTCATCGCCAATGCCTTGCTCGCGCCAAATTAAAATTGTCTTATCCTTCAGGCTTTCGCCTTTCCACAAAGGAGCCATAAAGTGGCGACATGGCGCGCGCAAACCAATTTCAAGAGCCACATCCAAATACTTATCGTAACGAGCAGAATCACCCAAAAATGCAGCGTAGAAAGATGTATTCCACTTCAACAATTTGTTATCTGGATTAAGCTCAACAGCTTTATCACATAAATCAAAAATACGCTGCCGATGCCCACCAATATGAACATAAATCGCAGCAAGCATATCGTACTCACGATATCCTTGAGACTTCTCAAATGCCAGATTTGCGTACAGTTCTGCCTGCTCATAATCTTTAATAGCAGCATAATAAGTCGCTTTTAATAGCTCTACGTCTTGATTTTCTGCAAAGCTCTCATCATTTAAAAGGCGTCCGCCTTCCTCAAAGCGCTCCAAGCCCATCAATAATCGCAAAAGAAATTTTACAAAAATATGGCGACTACCTTTTGGCCCCTTTTCAATATAATTACGGCACAGCTGTTCTGCACGAACATCAAATCCATGATTACAAAAATTATGCAATGCTTTAATTGCAATCCCAATGTAAATACTAGCGATAACGGGATTTTCAAAATCGTCTTTTATCTTTTCCCACAACCATTCCTCATATTCATCTACAGAATAACGGAACATTAAAGAGTCATGCAAAGAGACCTTTTCAGTATCGTTCAACTCCAGCGCAACCAAAAGCATTTGCGAGCGTAACTGGAAATCTGCAGGGCAGTTTTCAAGAACAACCTCTCCGATCAATTGAGCATCTTGCCAACGGGACTGTTTAATATAAACATCCACCAGCGCTTTAGTAAGCAACAAATCGTCTGGAAATAGCCCCAAAGCTTTTTTAGCGTACGCTTCAGCCTTGTCAAACTGAAGATGCACAGTAGAAACAATACACTGCGCATAAAAATAAAACACACTCTCCCCTTTATTCTGGGGAATGTTTAGCAATTCACGAAAATCATTATCTGCACATTTTTGAATAGCGCCTAAAGCTAAAACATCTGGATGAGACGACCCCAAACGAGAGGCCAGCTCTTTTTTAATTGTATTCAAATACTCATATTTTTCATTATGAAAAGCAAGCCACGCCATCGACATAAAGTCATTTGTATCTGCCGCATTTATTGCAATTAATTTGCTATACGCCTTAAAAGCCATTTCATAATTATGCAGATGCCGCGTCAGAAAATTAGCTACAAAGCGAATTTCTGGGACAAACCCCTCGCATTTATTTAACAAGCTAGAGAAGGCATGGGCAGACCGAATAAAAATTCGCTGCTTAGCATAAAAGTAACCCGTAACCAAAGAAACTAATGGAACTAATGGCGCAGAAGACTGTAGCTCCACAATCAACTCACGAGCATCTTCTGGTGTATCAGATTCAACAATAATCCACGCCATGTAAATTTTAAAAAACAGACCAGCAACACCCAAGCAATCGACATTAGCCAATACTGGTTTAACTAAATTTTTCTCACCTCTACGTAACAAAGCATAAGAAAAAGAAAGCGCCACATTTTGGTCGAATGGATTAGCTTGATTAAGAGAGGAGAGAGTTTCTAACGCGAGGGCTGGGTTACCAAAAGGACAGTCTATTTGAAACAATAAGGCCTCAGAAATAAATACAGTATCTTCCGTATCATTTTCCATCACCTGCTGAATAATAGACTTTGCAATATTCCATCGACCCAAATAACGGGCTGCACGCACAACAATAGCTGCGACATGGCTAGATTTGCTATTTATAAAACAAGAAAGAGCCAATTCGAGAGACTCTTCCACTTTTCCTAAGCACATCATATTCTCTAATTGCCAAATCCAAACATCTACGCATGGACATGCTATTGCCACTTTGTTTAAGACATCTTCTGCACCCTCAAAATCAAATTTTTGATATAAAGATAAACCCATTAAAAAATTAGCTTCAACCGCTTCATTTCCATCTAAAGAAGCTAAAGCAGGAGAAATGCTATCAATCACTTGCTGATATTCACCCTGCTCAAACAAATCAAACGCTTTGCTCAAATCAAAATCCAACATTTAATATCGCCTAAAGTTATTTATTTTATAAAACACTTCGCCCGAGCATAAAAGCTTCCGCAGCAAAATGTCCCACCGTAGCACCACGCCACCGAGCCAAACTCTCTAAAGCCAGCAAGGATCGCGCATGTGGAAAATCTCTCATCTCGCTTTGGTAGCAATGCAAAGCAGCCAACTTTTTATCGAGAAAATTAGAAATATCCACAAAATAATTAGGTGTAAATACAGCCATCTCCGCCATTTTCCACTCTGTGCTTGAAGCCACCTCAAAGAACAAAATGGTTTTCACACAAGCATTGGGGATAGGACGGCAAGCCGTTTGAACAG
>CAZWRK010000224.1:0-4491 GCA_964635875.1 uncultured Aquaspirillum sp. | reverse complement strand
AGCGTGCCCCTCGGCACCGCGCGGTGGGCGCCGCTCAGACCGGACGTTCCGCCGACGAGCGCGCGCCAAGTCACCACCCTGCGCCCTGCGTTTTCGCTGACAGAGTGCTCGCGAGGCCCGCTGGGCGCACCCCCCACGGTGCCCCAGGTGCGGGGGCGCGGGTCCGCAACCGAGCACCCTTGGTCGCAGGAATGCCGCGGGGGTTCTCTCGAAACAGGCCCGCCAGCCGAGCGCCCCACGCGGGCTACTTCCGAGACGCCTTTCCTGGCGCAGCGCTCTCGCGCCGTATGTACTTCCAGTGCGCGTGCAGCTTGTCCTTGTTGAGCTGTTCACGCGGATCCTCGTCGGACGGATGGCGCCCAGCCGCGAGCAGGAGATCAACGAGCGCCGGCCACTTGGGGGCCGACGCGGAGCCGCCCTCGCACCACGCCTCAGCGGCACGCGCGAAAAGCGATTCGTCGAGCATCGGGCCCCACTCGGGGTTCTCGCCGCGGAGCCGGTCGAGCTCCCACCGCGTTGCCTCGGCCAGCCCTCGCGTGGCCCCTCGGTCGGCCACCCGTTGCAGCGCCTCCATCACGGCGGTCCAGCCGGCCCGGTAGCCGTGTTTTCCCTTCGTGCTGGGGCGGTCGTTCAGTTCGGCCTCGAGCCGGTCGAGCGTCGGCACCGCCGACATGTCCCCCTCTGCGATGCGAATGCGCAGCGCGCGAACGTCGAGGCAGAGCAACTCGGCGCGAACGAGGTACGCGCGCGCCGGGTCGGGCGCGATCTCGGAGTGGTACTTCGGGTCAATCAGAACGATCGCCCCGGGAGGGCTGGCCTCGATGAGGTCGGGCGGAACGCGAACGGAGACGCCCTCCGCGTGCCGTTGCATGCGGGCCGCGAAGTCTTCGCCCCCCTCGAGAGCATCGATCAGATACGAGGCGGCCGGCATGCTGAGCGAACCGAGAGAGCTTGGGTGCGGGATCTCTGGCCTCGATTCCCTCGCCACCCTGTGAAGTTCGACGAGGTACAGACACGCGATCGCCCGGAGCTGGGCGTAGAGCAGGTCTCCGATGCCGTTCGCCCCCCACGGCACCACGCCCAGGGCGTCCCAGGCTTCCCAGGCGGCCGCGAGCTTGTAGAGCGCGACGCTGAACCGAGCCGCGCCCTGCGGAGGCTCGCCCTCAGCGAGTAGCGCGGCGCGCGCTCGACGCGCGTCGGCCGGCGACCACAACGCGAGCGCTACAACAAACGCGAGCGCAGGCGTGGGCGACGTGTTGCTCTCCCCCTCGCTCTCCGGTACCTCTCCCATCGCTCGCGTGCCTCCCTTCAAGGCGCTCGAGAAGCGGCTCGACGGGCTCTCACCTCCCGCCGGGCCGCGCGCGTTTACTACGCAGCCGGAGCGAGCGGGGACTGCACCTCTGCAACGAGGGTCTCGCCCGTGGCCGTGATTCGCGCGATCCACATCTGCCCGGTGGCCGCGGGGCGCGTCAGTTCTCGAGCGTGCGCGCGCGTGGTCGCCGCCGCTTCGGTCTGCCCTCTCGCAACGAGCTGCGAGGCAATGGATGCGAATTGCGCCGCGGCCTCCGAGCGCGTCACGACGCCGACCGTCACGCTGTCGCGCCGCGCGACGATGAGCACCATGAGGCTGTCTTCGGGCTCGCCTGCCGCGACACGCTCCCTCAGAAACCTTCCGAGCTCGTCGCCCTTCTCGCGCACGAGATCGCCCAGGGGGCGTTCAGTGGACTCGGTCACGGCGCCTCGCCCTTCTCGCCGCGCTCGCGTAGCCCGCGCTCAATGAGGGCGAGGACCACCGCATTGCGCGTCCACCGCGCGTGACTCTGCCCGTTCAGCTTCTCTACCCACTCGTCGAGGCGTTCTAGAAGTGCGCCGGGGACGCGGAGATTGGTCTGCACAGGCTCCGCAGCCGCAGGGGTAGCGGCCGGCTTCTGAGTCTTCTTCGGCGGCATCCCGGGGACTGTACTCACGGTGCAACCTCTGCGCCACCTTATTGGTACCAGCATCGCTGAATGGGGTTGCGTGATGGTACCACCGTGTTACCTTCACATCACCCCGATGAACACCACGCCCCTCGCGACACTCGAAGCCGAACGCGCCGCGCACCTCGCCGCCAAGATCACGGGCCGCTGCTTCACGAAGGCCCTGCGCGCCTGGGAAGCGGAGCTCGCGCGCATCGACCGCGCCATCGCCCGCGCGAAGCGCGCCGCGGTCTGAACCCCGGGCTTCCGGGGCTGCTCTTCACGGAGGGCAGCACCGGGCGCCTGGGCGTCGAGCCCACCCCCTCACACCGGAGACACACGATGCACACGCACCCCGCTTGCCCTTGCTGCACCGACGGCCTTCGCGAGTGCTCGCACTGCTACGGCATGGGCACCCTCGAGGTGAGCGAAGACCGGTTGAACGCTCGCGGCGAGCACTACACGCGCGATTGGATCGAGTCGTGCTCCGACTGCCGCGGCACGGGCGCTGAGCCCTGCACCGCATGCGGCGCGACGGGCGTGCACCCGCTCGTTGGCGTTCTGCTCGCGGTCGGGCGCGAGATGTACGCGCGTCGAGTGCTCGCAGCTCGCCTCGCCGGCTACGCACCGGTGAACGACGCCCAGCGCGCGACGGCGTAGGGCTGAGCGCCCACGCAGGCGCATCGCTGCGGCGGTGCCTCTGCGCGGTCGTTCGACCGATCACAGCGGGGTCAGCGTGCTCGCGAGCGACGAGCGCGAGGGCCCCGCCATGCCCTCTGAGGTGCGACATGGAATTACCGATGCTGGCCGCGACGACCCCACACGGTGCCACTGGCGCCACGGCGCGGAGCGATGCTGCCTTACCCTCGAGCGGGGCAGCGCTGCCCCATGCCATCGACCGCGAAGCCATCGTGCGCGCGGTGGTCGCGACAGTGCCGCGTGCGCGTGCGCGTGCCGCGCTGCGCAGCGTGCGCTCGTACCTCCGCGTCGCGCTCGGCGTCACCGAGGCGCAGGCGCTCGCTCGCTCGTGCCCGGGGAAGCCCGACCGCGAGGCGCTCTACGGCGCGGCGCGCTCAGCGCTCGAGGGCGCCGCGGACGCGCTCGCTTCGGAGCCCGAGGGGGATCTCGCCGCCGTGCTCGTCGTCGCGCTGCTGGGTGAATCTCCGTTCGGTCACGCGGGGCTGTTCGGCGTGTTCGCGGCTGACACCGAGCGCCGCAACGCCCTGCGCGCGCTGCGTATCGTGGGCCGCGTCTCGCGCGATTTGCGCGCCGGCGGGGGCGTCTCGTGACGCCCGCCGGCTTCACCACGGGTAACGTGCCCGCCCCGCCTGAGCGGACGTGCGCGGCGGCCCTCGCACCCCTCGCGAGCCTGCCTCCCGAGCGTGTCGAGGCGATCCGCCGCGAGGTGAGCGCCGCGCCGTTGGGCACGGTGCAGATCGCGCCCAGCGGGCGCCTCGCGGTGGGCATCGACGTTCGTGCGTACACCCGCCCCCTCGGCCTCGGCTGCGACGAGTTCACCCAGGTCGAGCGCACGGTGTTCGTCGTGGTCTACGAGCCCGAGAGCCCGCTCTGGCACGTCGCGCGCCGGACGCTCCGCGAGGTCGTGTTACCCGGGCTGCGCGCGCACGGCTCGCCCTTCGCGCGCAGCGCGGCGGCGATCCTCGCGAGGCGCGCAGCCCGGGGCGCCGTTCTCTTCGCAACGGGCGGCCCCCTCGGCCCTGAGCACCGCGGCGCTGCACTCTGGTTCGACGTGAGCCTGTACTCCGTGGTGCCCGCTGGGGGTGAGCGATGAGCGCCGACTCACCCGCCGCCGTCGCCTACGAACCCGCCCTCGGCGGCGAGCGCTATTCGGTTCGCGTCGAGGTGTTCGAGGGAGGCCCGGAGCCAACGGTGGTCGGGGCCGCGTGGCACCGCGAGCCGCTCACCACGGCCGAGGCTATCGACCTGCTCGCCTCGCGCGTCGTGCCCGTGATCGAACGGGCCGCAGCTCGCGCCGACGACGAGGGCGAGCGCTGGGCCCTCGAGCGCGCCGCCGCCCAGGTCCGCGCGTCCGTGGGCGCCGGCCGCGTACTGCTACTCGACAACCCGCCCCACCGGCGCCGCGCGCCGCGCGAGGGGTTCGTGTTGCGCGTGGAGCTCGGCGCGTGATCCTCCCGCCCGAGTTGAGCCACGGCCGCTGGGGGCTGCCCTTGCGCGGGCCTACGCGGTCGACGAGGGCGACGACGCTCTGGCCGCGGTCGTGCTCGCGGCCGAGGACCTCGTCGCGTACCAGCCTCGCGCGCATGGGTGGGCGCTGCAGCTGCGGGCAGAAGTCGCAGACCCCGGGAGCGCGGGGGGAGGCGAAACGTTTCGCCCGGGGCGAAACGTTTCGCCTCCCGGGGGGTGAGCGCGTTTCACCCCGTTTCAGCGGTCGCTCTCACTCGTAAGACCTCTCCCATGAGAGCACGACGCCCGCTCCCCGCGCTCGACGCCTCGGTTCGCACCCGGCTCGCGTCGGCGTGCGAACGACTCGACCTTCGCACGGTGGCGCAGA
>CAZWRK010000223.1:0-4493 GCA_964635875.1 uncultured Aquaspirillum sp. | reverse complement strand
ACCGAGTTAGAAGCACGAGTATCGGTCCCAGCACAAAAAAGTGTAAATAGAATTGCATTCATCAATACTAATGGGGATGTATTTTATACGACCGGAGATGTTAAAATTGTTGCCCGTACAAATCTTCGATTTAAAGTAGATGAAGAAGACGACAATATGATTATTATCGATGCTGGTGATGGGTTAGGTTTAAATACTGAATGTGACAATCCTAGAAAATGTATAAAGACAATTAATGGAATTCCTCCTGACGAAGATTACAATTTTACTTTAGACTTTTCAGATTGTGCTACATTAACTCCTATCCCGGCAAACACTGGATTGTTATTAGAAGATATATGCTGTAAGCCTTGTATGGGTTGTAATGATATTGAAGAACTAACGACTAGATTAATGACAACTGAAAATGGGTTAATTACATTGAGACAGTACTATAGCGATTTAGAAAGATTGTTCACAGATTTCAAAACGACACAAACATATACGTGCGATTGTCCACCTGATTCATAATGACTTTAGAATATTTATCATCAAACGAGTTAAAACGTTATCCATTTATAGATTCGTTAACACTTAAAGACGAGACCGGGAATGTATTACCTAATTCGGTTTTTGCTGATATTATTGTGCTATGTCATAAACCAGAAATCAAATCCGTTTCGTTGACTAAAACAGAAGACGACGGTTCGGATATTACACTAACTTTTAGTTCCTTTAATTCTGACGGAGATGAAGTTGGTGTTTCTGAGCTGCTTGTTGAAAAAGCGGCGGTCTTACTACATTCACAATTTTCAGTAATGGATTTAAACCTTACTATAAAAGTAGTAACTGGTTCAACATTTTTAACTGTTGGAAATAGAATATTTAATTCAGCCAACACCATTTTAGTTAAAGATGCAGTTAAACCATATACACCACGAATCGAAACTCTCACATTTATAAATAATAATTCAGTATTAAAACAATTCTCAAAAGAAAAAATTTTAGGTATTGATGTGAAGATTAAAGAAGGAACAAATGTTGGATTTTTTAATGACGGAGCGGCAGTGTCCGTAGACGTTAATCCTGGTTTAGGTGCAGGATTATATAACGATTGTGATGATGATTTAGTTATTAAAACAATCAATAGCATTAAACCAGATAATTTCCAAAACTTCTTATTAAATGTTGATGAATGTTATGAGACAGAAAAAGGTTATGAAGGTGATTCAGGTTGGATTCCTGACTTCGGCGTCACTATATCAAATACATGTACTCCAAGATGTACAGCAGCCCAATTAGGAGCATTTGCGCATTACTTAAATCGTGTTAAAGATGGCATGGAAACGGTTGCGGATTTAGCAGCAGATATTAACTCTGAAATTGCTGATATGATTGAGGCTTATAACAATAATACATTAAGAATTGTACCTTTCATAAAAGCAGCAGTTACAAAATTTCCTAATCCATATGGTCGAGCATACTATTCTTTTATTGTAAGCTTTTTTAATAAAACAAGTGATGAAATCGCTATCGCAACAGACATCACTCTTCCTTCTGGTGTTGTCTTAGAAACAGGTTCTGGACGTTTTAAACAAGGAACTAGAACAACTGCAAAAACATCGGTTGATATAACTGATACAGTTCCATGCCATCAACAAGGACGATTTGAATTTACTGTAAAAGCAACACCAGGACAAGTAATATTGATTACAGCTACAGCTGGAGTCACATCGTTCTCGCAATCTTTTACTTTGACCTAAATGATTACTTTAGACTTTTTAAATAAAAACATGTACAGGAAGTATCCATTGCGAGCTTCTTGCAATACTGTGTTTACAAACGGTCAATATCTTCCTTCTGGATTATTGACTTCAATGCAAATTTCAAGTATCAAAACACATCTTAATTTATTTATTAGTAAAGTATTTGCATCAAAAAATTTTATAAGTGTAACTATAAATAAAGTTGAAGACGAAAGCGTTGTTGGTGTTTTCTCTGGAACTGTTACTAAAGATTTTGATGTTGTACCATTAAGTTCTACTTTAACTTTTATTAGTGGAAACTTAACTATCGGTAATCTTGAAACTTTAAATAACATGCGAAAAGGTGTGTATATTATTAGAGACAAAGAAAATAATACAGGAAGTATTGAGAACGGTTTGATAGAAGCTTCATGTATATTTTGCTACACACCTCCGCTAGTTAAAAAAATAAAAATTAAGAATAAAGAATTAGTAGGACAGTTAACTACATCTACCGGAGAAAATATTAAAAAAGACAAATCTGTAGCACAGACAACAAATTTATCGATCACAAATAAGATGAAGGTGCAGGCAAATAGCGAATTTTCTGGAGGAATAAATTCGTGTCCAACACCTATTATTAAAAAAATAAATACTGTTTATCCTGATGAAAATGGAAATATTGATATTTATGGAATTCTCCCAATTGTGATAGATGTTGGATCTGGCTCTTTAGGTATGGAATCTGGACTTGATCTTTATGATGTTTGTCCAGAACGTAATAAAATTAGTCCTCCTGTAGATAATACAGATACATACTATACAGATATTTTAACTGCTGAAACTCCGGAATGGAAACAATGGCCTAATTTCTCATGAGACCTGTAACAATAAATTGGTTAAACGAAACATCACTAACACCGTATCCATTAACTAAATCATTTGGATATGATGGTTTCTTTGTTGACGCAAATTTTGTACAGTTTGATAACTTTATTCCAATACTTAATTACATTAGATTCTTTCAAAAACAGGTAGAAATATCTATTACATTTGATCGACTTACCAAAATTATTTATTTAGACGAAGATTATTACGAGACAATTAATTCAAGTATTCGAATTATTGAATCTGGGAGATATTTAGGGTTACTAAAATTCGGTAGTGGTTTAAAGAAATTTGTAACTGAATCAGGCGAACAAAGACAATTAAATGTTAACACAAAATTCTTATCTCACTTAGTTAAATCAATTCCATCAAAAAGTGGAATATACACAATTGATAATGAATATGGTGATTTATCTTTTTTAAGTGATGACTATATTAGTTATGATGTAGCTGATACAACTGTTACCTTTAATGCAGTATATTATCCGCCTATTGAAAATGAGCTTTACTTAAAAACATTAAATTTAGTCGGACCTGAAAACAACAATGTGTTTATCAAAAATACAGATATTATCAAAGTATATGGAGAGGCTTCAACTGTTGTGTTATCTTTAGTAGGAACAAATCCAAAAGGTTTAACAAAACCAAGTGCTATAATTGTAACAAGCGACGGAGGTTAACACATGATTCAAGTTTTAGATTGGTTATACGAAAACGAGTTAAGACATTATCCATTACAAGAAAATTTCTCAAAAAGAGATTTAAGTAATACGTATCAATTGACAACAAATGTTATTCTTGATGCGCAATTCGTATTAGACGAAGAAGCTGATGTGGGAATTACAAATATCGAAAATGTAGATGACTCCGAAGTAGTATTCACAATTTCAGAAATTGGAGAAATAACAGTACCAAAAAATTCTTCTTTTCCGTTTTATGTACGTACAGAAAATGGAAGTTTAGTAGTGTTTGGTATTGGTGTTAAAGATATACCAATTGGTTCATTTAATTTTAATACTTTATTATTTGAAGACAGTACCATCAGTATTTTTGCCGATGCTTGGTTAGGAGTATCAAGTTTAACCTTTGATAATGAAGATCCTATTGATGGAAATTTGGAATTTTTAGAAGGTTATCAATTTGAATTATTTACTAACTTACAAAATATAAGATTTGCCGCAGGTAGTATGTATGGTAAACAGATCGGTTGTTTACAATTTAGTAATTATCCTGACGATTGCGATGACATCATTTCTTCAATTAATGGTGTTGGTCCTGACGGTAATAAAGAAATGTTTTTGAAAGCTGGTCCAGGTTTTGTTGTGTGGGATGACCCACCAAATCACCGTATATATGTAGGATTTGCATTCACGTCTCAAAATGACGTATGTGGGGACATTCCTCCTTTTCCTGTCTAAAGTATTTGCATTTTTAATCTTTAATGATAAACTTTGATTATGACTGAACGACTAGTAATATCTAATTTAAATCAATTCATGCAATTGGCGGCAAAAAATCCAGGTATTTTAAATATTGGAGGATTTGCTTTTCTACGCCCTAGACTTACAGCTAGTGGTTGTGGTAAATGTAGTAATGCTCAAGGTATTCTAAATACACAACGACCGCAATGGGAAGCAGCTTTTAGTGTATTATCTACAACAGAGCAAAATCAATTAAAAAATATGCTAGATGCTGCACAGGTTTGTTATTATGTGAAACAACCTAATGGTCAACTTAAACTAAACTGTTTCTAATGAGGTTACCAAACATTAATAATGTATCATTACAAATTGGTAATCCAGTTCCTGCTGGTTATGTTGTAGATGTTTATGAGTTTTTTCGAGGGGAAGACATTCTGTTTAATGGTTATGTTGAAATTGA
>CAZWRK010000222.1:0-4497 GCA_964635875.1 uncultured Aquaspirillum sp. | reverse complement strand
CATTCAATGGTTGCTCGGGCACAGTGGCGACTTGCCCGCGCTACTCGATGCGTTGCGGTTGATTCAGTCGGCCGGCACGGTGCGCGAGAAGTGGGAAGCGATCAAGGCCGCCGGCGATGTACTGATCGGCTGGGCTGACGCTCCGGTCGCCAAGTCGTTCGCCAGTGTGGCCGAACATGACGAATACGAGGCCACGGTTGTCGCGCAGGCGCGGGCTATGGGCGTCGATTGGGCCGCGTTGCTGGCGCTGGCGAAGTATCTCCCGGCGATTTTTTCGTTGCTGCAACAAGTGCTTGGGGCCATCGATTCGGTTTGGCCATCGAAACCAGCGCCGAGCGCGACGCCGGCGCCAGTCGACGACACGCCGGCCGATTCGGTGCCAGTGTCGGACGTGCCGCCGCTGCCGGCCATGCCCGCGTCTGTCGTCGAGGAATCGCTCACCGACGGCGGTTCGCGGTATCAGGAGATGCGCGAGCAATTGGCCGCCGACGCTGGCGACGCGCCCGGCCAGTCCGCGAATGCTGTGGCCGAGACACCAGACCCGGCGGTAGAATCGACCGACACGCCGGCCGACGCCGGCTAGTCAAGAATTGCCACCAACACCCCCAAGCCCACGAGCGCAACCATGGAAAGCCGCGGCCCGATTTATCGCTTGCCCCCCGTCACTCAAAACGCCGTTTTTCTTGCGAAAGACGTCACGGAGACAGTTGACTGGGGTTTGCGTCAATTCGGTGTGCCCGATCAATGGTCGCGCACGATGGGCGCGGGGGTCAAGGTGGCCATTCTCGACACGGGAATCGACGACAAGCACCCGGACCTAGCCGGCTCGATCGTCGCTATGCAGAACTTTAGCCGTTCGCCGTTTGGGGCGATCGATCGCAATGGCCACGGCACCCATTGCGCCGGGATCGTGGCGGCCCGCAAAAACGGGCTCGGCGTGATCGGGGTGGCGCCCGAGGTATCGCTAGCGATCGGCAAGGTGCTCGGCGATGACGGATCGGGTTACGACGTCGACATTGCTCGCGGTATCCGCTGGGCGATCGACCAAAAGGTCGACGTTATTTCGGGATCGTTTGGCTCGCCGGTGCCGAGCCCCGCGCAGCAAGCCGCGATCGATTCGGCCACGGCGGCCGGCATTTTCGTGATTATTGCGGCCGGGAATGACGGGCAGCCCGATTCAGTTGGCTACCCGGGAAAGCTGCCGAACGTCGTGGCCGTGGCCGCCACCGATCAGAACGGGAACCTTGCCGACTTTTCCAGTAGGGGCCCCGAGGTCGACATTGCAGCCCCCGGGGTCGATATTTTGTCGACTTGGCCCGGCGGCCGTTATTCGTCCCTCTCCGGTACATCAATGGCCACGCCGTTCGTTTCCGGGGTGGTGGCGCTGATGGTGGCTCACCATCGGGCCGGCGGTGCTCACAAAACCGATTTGCGCACAGTCGACGATCTTTTGTCGCACTTGAAGCGAACCGCCCGAGACGCCGGCGACCCGGGCCGAGACGATGGTTTCGGCTGGGGGTTGATTGATCCGGCCAAGTTGCTCGCCGAGGATACCGCCGCGCCATCGCCAACGCCGACCCCATCGCCGGCCGTGCCGTGGTCCGGCCGCTCGATCCCGCTGCCGAATGGCGCGGTGATTCATTTCCCGGCTAAGCCGGGTGACCAAGCATCGCTAAAGTGGTAGCCGTTATCGCCGCCGTTTTACTTTTCGACACCCTCCGGAGCCGATCGAATGACCGCCGCCGCCATGTTGTCTATGTCCCTGCTGTGCGCCGAACTACTCACGCCGGCTGCTGCCGCCAAGATGGCCGCCGATCGGGCCGAAGCGCTCGGGCCGGCCGCCTTAACCGTCCGCTGGCTGTTGCTCACCGGTGGCACGTCCGAAGCCGATGCCGAGCAGTTGATTGCGCTCAACTACTTGCTGAATTGCATTTCGCGAGCGCCCACGGTCGTGCGGGTTGAGGCCGACGGGCCGCTCGTTGCAATCGACTTGGCCCGGCTGGCCGATCCGTTCACGCTCGACAAGTCGCTGGCTGAATTGGTCGAAGCCTGGGAGCGTACCGCCGTGGTCGATCCGTTTTGGCACGTGCCGACGATCGAAGCCGAAAAGAAACGCACGGCCGTCGCTGGCGCGTGGTGCGAGCCCGACCTATTGCGTCTCCAAAAGGCGACCGGTTCAATTGGCGGTCTATTGCGGGCGGAATGGTTTATTGGCCGGGCCGGGGCTGATAGCCTGTTTAATCTGTGGTCCGGTGTCCCGGCTACGCAAGCCGAGTTTCGCACGCTGCACGGCATTGACAACGCCGCGATTGCCCGGCTGGCCGGCTTCTCCGCGGCAAATATCTCGATCAGTCGCGTGACCCGCAAGCCGCGTCGGCTGGTGTTCGCCTCGGGACCGCTTGGGCCATATATCTTTTCGGAAGACTCTGCCGTAGATGATGCCGCGTCGAATCCGTTTCACTTCCCGGTTACTGACGGCAATATATCTACCCGCGTCGATGCGGTTGAAGTCTTCGCGCTCGGCGCGAATTCGTTCTGGCGCACGGCGATCTTTAACGGCAAGGGCGAGCGCGTCGACGTGGTGCCGGACACGATCGCCAAGAATTCGACCAGCGCGGATGGGATTGTTCGGGCCGGCATGAATTGCGTGATCTGTCACACGACCAACGCGGGCGACGCCGGAATTGCCGAATTCGACGGCACCCAACAAGCCCGGCTAAATGCTCGCGGTATCTACGGACGGGCCGACATTGTGGGCGCGATCGTCGCGAGCTATTCCCCGGCCCGCGTTAAGCGTACGGTGGAGCGTGGTCAAGCCGATCATCACGACGCTTGCGAGTTGGCTACCGGCGTCGATCCGAAAACCGCCGTTTCGGCCGTGGCCAAGGTTTACAACGGCTATCGAGACGGTCACATAACGCTCGAATCGGCCGCCCGAGAATTGGGAACGACGCCGGAAGAGTTCCGGGCTACCGTTGCCAAATCCACCGATCCGGTGGTAGGGTTATTGATCGACGGCGTGGAGATTACCCGGGGCGCCTGGGAATCATCGGCGCCGGGCGTGCTGCAATTGACCGCCAAGCCGATCGCCGAGCCGGCAAAATAGCGCTCGCGTTTATCTTTCCCCGGGAGGTTACCCATGTTTCGACTTTGTTGCGTATTCTTGGCGCTGTGTTCGCCGGTGATCGCGGGCGCGCCGTGCAATTCGGTTTTGCTGCAATCGCCGACGTTCGTGCAGTCGACGAATCTCGGCTATGTGCTCTATTCGGCGCCACAAATTCAAGCCGTTAGCGGTGCGACTTCCACCGGGTCGAGTTATTCGCAAAAGGACAAGGCCGAACTGTTAGCCGAAATTGAGCAGCTAAAGGCCATGGTTCGGGCCGTCGCCGAGGATCGGCTCGCTTCGGGCGAAATGTCGCATGCCGCATTCGCCACCGCGGCGCAGCCGACAATTAACGCCTATTGCGTCGGTTGCCACCGTGGCGCCGATGCCGCCGCCGGCAAGGGGTTTGCGCTCGATCGTATCTCGACGCTCACCGATGCCCAACGGCAGAAGATTTTCCGGCGAATCATGGCCAAGGACGAGGCCAAGCAGATGCCGCCGGTGGGAAGCGCTCAACGATCCAAGTGGAATAGCGACGCCGCTAGCAAGGTGCTCGACGAATTGGCGAACACGCCCGAGTTGCCGGCCGCCGCTAGCCAGAATCCACCGCGATCGCCATAATGCGCGACGTTGTTGCGTTGTGCCACGTTCCAAGTGAAGGAGGTTTTACCATGGGTCGATTCGTTGCTTTGCTGTTGATGGTGTGCTCTTTGCTGTCGCTCGCCGTCGTTGACGTGCAGGCCGGCGGTGGCGCGGTTCGCGTGCTGTCGGTGCCGTCGTGCCAAGCCGTCGGGGTGCAATCGCTGGCCGTGCCGGTGTATTCGCAGGGCGTGCAATCGCTCGCGGTGCCGTCGCAGGCTTTAGCCGTGCCGGTTTACTCGCAAGGGATCGCCGTGCAGGCGCAGGCCGTGCCCGTGTATTCGCAGAGTTTAGCCGTAGTGCAACCGCTGGCAGTTGTGCCCGTAGGTCACAGCCGGCCGCGAGTGCAGCGACTTACCCCGCTAGGTGCCGCCGCGCAAGCGTTTCGCGACGCTAAATTCGGCCGGCGCTAATCGTATAACCCCGTGAAGCCCGGCCGGCGCCAGAAATGGCGCCCGCCGGGCATGATTAACTCCCACGATCAGGGTTTGAATGATGGGCCAAAATCAACCGGGCTGGGCTAAAGCACTAGGCAACACGTTGATCGGGGCAGCGCTTACGATTGCGGGCGTCATGGCGCTGTCATGGCGTGACGTGGCCGTGATCCGGGCCGATTTGAGTTCGTTTCAGAGCAGCGTAAACACACGGCTCGACGGCATTTCTAAAGACGTCGACCACCTTACAAACCGGGTCGACGGTGTTGTCGCCCAGGCAAAAGTCGAACAATAACAAGGATGACCGCCGCCAATGACTGC
>CAZWRK010000221.1:0-4583 GCA_964635875.1 uncultured Aquaspirillum sp. | reverse complement strand
GCAGTAGGCTATCATGGCCTGGAAGGCCTCGCGCTCGTCCGTCTTGGCCGATAGCCAGCGATCCACGAAGATGCGATCCACGGTGATCCGCTGCCGCGAGCAGTAGTCGCGACAGATGGCCTCCTGCGATTCCAGCGACATGCCGCGCGTCTGGTCTTCGGTCGATACCCGCAGGTAGATGACCGCCAACGCGCCAGGAGGCGAACCTTGCCACGATCTCGCCCTATCCATGTCTGGACCCGTCCTGCATACCGATCGCGTCTCCGCGGTGCGGCAGGCCGCTTCTGTGGCCACTGCTGGCGACTCCGACCAGCGCCTTGGCGAGACAGTAGACGAGCTGGTGCGCCAGGTAAAGCTCGTCTTCGGTCATCGCCCAGCCGGCCGCGCCTAATTCACGCCGGATCACCTCCGGCTGGATCAGCCAGGTGCGGGCGGGCTTCTGTCCGTTGGCGATCATCGAGGGTCCGGCGCGCGCAGTTATTGCTGGCTGGCCGCCTTTGGTTTAACCGGCTTTTCCTCCGCCGCATCCAGCTTGTGCCCAATCAGTTCCGCAATTGCCTTCATGGCCTTCGGCTGCGGCGCATGTTTCCAGTCGTCGCACAGCTCGGCGGCCACCTGCTTGCGCAGGTGATCCCAGGCCACGCGCAGCAGGTCGATCAGCGGACGCTGCGCCACGCGCTGCAGGCTGTGAAACCTATCCGCGCGTAGCCATCCGGCCTCCAGCAAGATGGCGATGGCGAGTCGCGCATCAAAGGCCTTGGGCATCGCGGCCGCCTTCAGTGCCCGGCCCAGAGCTGAGGCCTTGCGCCTGTCCGCCGCGGCGGCATCCTTCGCGCGCTTCTCGGCCGCCACCTGTTCCGGCGTCTTGGCCACGGTGGGCTGCTGCTTGGCCCCGCTGCGCAGCTTGACGTAGGTGATCCGACCCTTCCCGGGCCCGGCCGTCACCAGCGCAGGGCGAGCGCCCTTGTCGCCCTTCTTGGCCATGTCCACATCGTACTCCCCGAGACTGCCGGCCAGGCCACGCTCATCGTACCCGCGCTTGATCAGCACCAGATCCTTGTGCTCGCCGCGTAGCTCGGCCTCCTTGCGCAGCAGCCAGGCCTTCTCCTTGCGGCGGAAGCAGGACGGGTCCAGGCACTGATCATGCTTCGCGTCGGTGACCTCCACGTCGCCGAAGAGACCTGGCTGGCAGGATGCGCGCTTCATGCACGTCGCACAGGGGCCAGCCTTCGGCAGCAGCGCGGCATCGGCCAGATCCCACAGCGCGGAGGACAGCTTGGCCTGGTAGTCGGCAAGGGCGGCGTCCAACTGACTGACCGACCGCGGTAGGCCGTACATGGAACGCTGCAACTCGGACAGGAGACGATCCTGCCGGTCATGCGTGTAGCGCGCGATGCGTTCCAGGTGCGAGGCCGTGAAATGAGAAAAGCGCGACTCGGGATTGTCGAGTTCCTTCACCCAGGCCGGCGATAGGTCGTTGAGCCTGTCGCGGCGGATCACCCACGACCAGGACTGCCCTATCTTCGCCGCGATCTCGGCCGGCGTAGCGCCCGACTTGACCAGCATGCGGATGCCGGACGCCTCCTCCATCGGCGACAGGACCGCACGCTGCAAGTTCTCGATCACGGTGACCTCCAGAGCCGCCCGATCGTCGAGGTCCATTACCGCCACGCGCATCGTTTCGAGACCCGCCATCTGGCACCCCCACCACCTGCGCGCGCCGGCCAGCAGCTCGAAGACACCCTTCTCGGTCGGATGCGGCCGAGCGACCCCGTTTTGGAGCTGCCCGCGCGCCCTGATCGAATCCGCGATTTGCACAAGCGCCGGATCGTCCGGGCGTAGGCGGCGCGGGTTGTTGGCGGTAGGCTTGAGCAGCGAGAGCGGAATCTCGCGGATCTCAACGGATGCTGGAAGGGCGGTCTTCATGGGGATCTCCTAGGGTTAGAACTTCACGGACTCCAGCCGGCGCCGTTCCTCGGCCAGCTCGTCGAGGTGGCGGTTGAAGGCGGCGAATTCCCGGTCCGCCTTGTCTCCATGGGGGGCATCGACCACGTGGCCGGTCAGGTCACACCAACGCGAGACGGCACCGGTGTAGGCAGCGAGACGTTTCCGGTCGTCATCGTTCATGAGCGTGCTCCGGTCGGCTCTTGATTTCGTGTGGGTGGGAGAGGAGAGCGGAAGCGGAACGCTCTCCCTCCCGCACGGACAGTGTGGGTATCCCCCCGTAGGGGGGATAGGTGTCCGTCCCTGGACGGACATTGCTAGTTTGGTGTCCCTGTCCCTCTGGACACCAAAAAACAGGTGTCCCGACAGGGACGGACACCGCTAGTTGTGTCCATTTGTCCATCGGCCTCATGATGAGGCCGCCTTTTTGGACACGATCAGGCCGTTCTTGATGGCAAATTTACGGTGTCCTTCGAGCCTCCTGCGAACCGTTTTCGCAACGACGCCAAGCTCGTCAGCGACCGCGGCGACCGTGGCCTCACCAAGCCCGCCACAGACCTTGATGGCGTCGTCCAGCTTCGCCTTCAGCTCCTCGGCCTTGCGAGTACGCGACTCCTCCTTCGCGCGCTGCTGCTCCATCCACGGCGGCTCTTCCCCGGCGGCCTTCGCGTCCTGCAGGAGCCCCCAGGCGTCAGGGTGGTGGATGGGGTAGTCGAACCAGACGCTCCTGGGCGGCGCTGGCGGGAACTCGCGGAAGGTTCCGTCCACTCGCCAGCCCGTGAGCCTGATCGCCCGCTGGCGGGCTTCCAGGACGCACTGGCGGGCCTCCTCGTAGGAACTCGGGTTGCGCTGTTGGATCGCGAGCAGGTAGGCCTCCACGGTCGCCTTGTCGTCATCCTTGACGGCAGAGCCGAGCATATTGCTCGCGACGGCGTCCAGCGCCTCACGGGCGAGCAGATCGGCCAGGGCGGCCCGGCGCTCCTTGGTCAGCTCCAGCTCGATCAGGTCGAGCACGGCGTCAGGGTCGCGGCCGAATACCCCAGATCCAGACGCTCTATCGATAGACCGCTTGCCGCCCTGGTTGCCCTTGGAGTGGTGGTGGACGTAGATAACCGCGCAGCCCAGGGCCAGGGCGATCCGGTCGAACTGGTTGCAGAACTTCGCCATATCCTCAGCGCTGTTCTCGTCTCCCGTGATAACCTTGTAGATCGGGTCGATGATGACCGCCACGTAGCCGCGGCGCTGGGCGCGCCGGATCAGCTTCGGCGCCAGCCTATCCAGCGGGACGGAGGTTCCGCGCAGATTCCAGATGTCGATCTGGTTGACGTGGGTGCGGCTCCACCCGTGCGCGTCGTACATATCGCGGAAGCGGTGCAGGCAGCTCACCCGGTCAAGCTCCAGGTTGACGTACAGCACGGACCCCTGCCCGCACTCCATGCCCATCCAGTCGCGGCCCTCGACGATGGCGGCAGCCAGCTCGATCAGACTGAAAGACTTCCCGGCTTTACTCGGACCCGTGATCAGCAGCTTGTGACCCTTGCGCAAGACGCCGGCGATCAACACGGGTGCGAGTTCGGGGAGGTTGTCCAGCAGCGGAGCCAACGGCTCGGGATCAGGCAGATCGTCTTTCAGATCCTCGACGTGATCCACCCACTCCTGCCATCCGGCCAAGCCACAAGGCCCGCTCACCAGATACTGCGGCTGGCCATTGCGAGAGACTCCGGGAAGCCTCGACAGGCGCGACGGATTGCGATTCCCGGCATCGACCGCCAGGCCGAACTTCTCCGCCACGCGGTAGAGGTAGTCCACGCGCTGGCGATATTCCTGCATGTCCTTGGCCTCGACGCGCACCAGGGCATGGATGGACTTGCCGCCGCTGTGCACGATGGCCGAGCACGGGAGCTGCATCTCGCGGATGATGGCGAGCTGCTGGCCGAGGTCTCCGGAATCGGCCTCCAGGAGCGCATGGCGGAAGACGGTCACATTCTCGTCCCGGCATCCATTCCCATCCAGCGGGTTGATCCGCACCCACGCGCCTGCCTCCGGGTTCGTGTCGCCGATCACCGCCCCCAGGTCGCCATTCGCCTTGTGGAGTAGCTCGATCAACTGGCCGGCCGTGCGATCCCATACACCCTTCTTGGGTAACCACCGGCCGTCCTCGCCATCCTTGCGCCAGGTCTCGGTGACGATCCCTACGCGCTCCTCGGTCTGGAACATCGCCTCCAGGTACCGCGCCAGGTCGAGGCGATCCCAGTCGTGTGATGGGGACGGTAGGTCGTCGGGCTGCACCCACTTGGGGTCGGGCTGCGGCTTGTGGCCACCGATGGGATCGCCCCAGTCGAAGGCGCCGCCGTTTTCTTCCACGTCGCCGAACGACCAAAGACCGTCTGGCACGCATCCGCGCTCACGACACATCTCGATCAACGAGGCGACCGTCACGGGCGGCTGGTGGCCACGGAAGCCGGCCCACTTTCGGTCGCACTCGCCGGGGCGGAAACGCTTCGCGTCTTGCGCGCTCCAGCGCTCCCACTCGCCAGCCGTCCCGCCGGCATGCTGCAGCGCCATCCCGGCGCGCAGCCACTCATCGTAGGTGAGGCCATCCGGGTGCAGGTTGGCCAGACAGGCGCGTGCTTTTTCAA
>CAZWRK010000220.1:0-4588 GCA_964635875.1 uncultured Aquaspirillum sp. | reverse complement strand
TCGAGCTCGGGACTCGGGCGAGCCATCTACTCCCCCATCTTTTCTCCCATCCGCCCACTGAATCGCGGCGTCTGCGAGGGGCTGGGCCACGGCCTGGGCCACGGTCGGCGCCATCATCTCCGCGACCTGGGCGGCCAGCTGCGCCGGCCGCTCGGGGTGGTCCGGCGTCGGGCCGAGCAGGGGCGCCGGCGTCCGGCCCTTCCGAGCGAGCGCGCCGTTCCCGGCGGTGTAGCCGACGGCGAGCGCGATCAGGGTCTGAGTCGCGGCGCTGTCGAGCACACCGGCCAACGCGAGGACGGTGACAGACACGATCGAGGCCAGCAGGACCAACAGCTTCCCGAGGTCCAGCTGGTAGGAGCGGGCCGCCATGCGGCGTTCCTACCGGGCCAGCTGGGCGAGCAGGAGCGCGGCCGCCACGATCACGACCAGGGCGAACACCGGGTTCCCGCGGGCGCCCTGGTCCTTGGCGCGGGGCAGGGTCCGGGCCATCGGCTCGGGGGTCCCGGCCGGGTGGTCCGGGGCGCCGGTCGTGAGCGGCTGCGCCGCGGGCTGGCCGCCGTAGACCGCGGCCGCGCTGAACGGGACCTGCGCGCCCACGGTGCCGACGGACGGGGCCGGCGAGCTCGAGGGGGGAGTGGTCGCGGCGGCCTGCATCAGAACAGCGTCTCCTGGGCCAGGAACGTCTGGCCGGCGCCCACGGTCACGCTGCTGTTGATCGTGGTGATCAGCTGGAGGTCCGTCACGCCCTGGAGCATCAGGGCGTCCCGGATCGGGTTCTCCCGGATGAAGTCGAGGCACAGGAAGTCGTAGGGGAGCGGGTTCCCGTACCACTGGTTGTTCTCGACCTGGAGCAGGCCGGCCGGCTGGAAGTCCAGGGGCTGCTGGTTCCCGCCGTACTGGAGGCGGATCCGGTCGATCTTGTCGGCCATGGCGGTGCCGGGGTCGGCCGAGAGCGGTTCGTGCGGGTCCTTCTCGACGCGGACCAGCAGGCGCGACAGCTGGCCTTCGGAGCGGATGAGCGGGGCGTAGGTGTCGCCCGTGTTGGTGAACGGGTTGGGGAACTCGTTGACCGCGTGCATCCGGGAGAGGTCGGGCACGATCTGCCGGCCCTCCTGGTCGAACGGGATCGCGAAGATCGTCTCCTGGATGAACCAGGTCCCCGCGATGGTCACGTTGCCGGGGTTGGTGGCGAACATGTCGGCCAGGGCGGCGCGGGTCCACTGGACGGTGAGGTTCGTGCTCGAGCTCTGCGCGTAGAGCGAGCCGACCAGGGTGGTGTCGTCGATCGCGATCGGCACCTCCCAGGTCAGGAACAGCGCGTAGGTCCCGACGTCGATGTCGCCGTCGCCCGCGTCGGTGGGGAACTCGTCGGTCGCGTCGTTGAACGCGGGGTACCGGAGGTTCCGCAGCGCGTGGAGGGTGATCCCCGAGCAGTTGAACAGCTGGTTCTGGCCGTTGGCCGACAACACCAGGTTGTCCAGCAGGTTGTACGGGTACTCCGGCTGGACGGTCACGGCGGCCGTCGCGACGGTGATCGAGCCGGAGAACACGATCCGGAGCTTGGACACGATCCCGCTCTGGAGCAGCTGGCGCGTGTACTGCGAGCCGGCGCCGTCGTCGGTCACGGAGATCGGGGAGAGCTCGTTCTTCACGGTGTTCGCGAAGAACGCCGAGGGGTCGGTGACGTAGGCGCTGGTCGGGATCCCCTGGAGGAGGTCGGCGCCGGTTCCGATGGGCACAGTTCTGCGGTCCTTGTCTGCCGGTGAGGGCTCGAGGGTGGGCGGGGTCGGGCCGGAGCTCTAGACGAACTCGGCCAAGGTGGACAGACCGGGCCACCGCTCGGCCACCACCGGCGAGCCGGCGATGATCTTCACGGCGGCGACACCGGCCACGGCGACCAGCGCGACGGCCAGCCAGAACATGAGCTCAGCGCGCATCAGAGGTAGCCGGCCAGGGTCGGGCCGACACCGGGCACGCGCGGGAGCACCATCTTCGCGACGGCGACGGCGAGCAGGGCGATCAGCGCGATCCGGACGGTCTCGTTCTTCAGGAGGTCCTTGGGCACGGGCCGAACACTCCCGCCGGCGTCTCGGGCCGGTCAAGGTGTGTATCCGGTCGGTCCCCTCGAGGCGGTCAGGGCGGCGGGAGCGGGTCGCACGGGGTCAGGACACCGGCGTTCACGTCCCACCACAGGAAGCCGAACGGGGGCAGCTGGTCCAGCTGGTCGGTGAGCACCGGCGCCGGGAGACCGATCGTCTCGGCCAGATAGCGGCGATCGTCGGCCGCCGGGAGCCGGAAGATCCCGACGTGGGTGGCCTGGGCGATCAGGCCTTTCGCCACCTCGCGCGGGCGGGTGTGCGCGCCGATGTGGCCGAGCATCCGTTTCCGGCCCTGGGCCAGGTAGCGGCGGGTCGGCGCCGGCGTCCTGGTCACGGGCATGATCGCGCCGGCCTCGTCGGCCCACACGATCCGAGGGAAACGCTCGAAGCACCACGCGTAGACGCGGGCGTAGGCCTCGAGGTCGTCCGGGTCGTCCGGGACGAAGCGCGCGGTCGCGGCGTCGGTCCACCTCTCGCCGCGGGCGTTGGTCGGCCGGCCGGGGTCGTGGAACGTCACAGCTCCACGAACGGCGGTCATGGTGGAATCGGCCGGGTCGATCACTAGCCGTGGAGCTCGAGCGGCCAGGAACAGCTTGAGGGCGAGCCGGCTCTTTCCTGAGCCGGCCGTTCCGGTCAGGAAGATCCGGCTGTTGTGCGCGAGCGGCACCTAGCCGGCGGCCTGGTCCAGGTCGACCAGTTCGAGCTCGTCCGGCGCCGGCGCCAGCAACAGGCGCGGGGTGCGGCCATCGGGGTAGAGCACCAGGGGCCGCGCGTCGTCGGACCTGAACGCGCCGACCCATCGGGCGAGCTCGGCCAAGAGGCTGTCCAGCTGGTCGGGGGTCAGCTGGGCCAGCTGGGCGGTCACGGCGGCCTCGGCCTGGGGCGCCACGAACGCCCACACCGGGGCGGCGAGCTCCAGGGATCCGGTCAAGAGCTCGGGCACCGCGGCGAGCGCGAGCGGGAGCAGGTCGGCCGCCTTCTCCACGCTGGTCCGCACCGGCCGCTCGAGCTCGGCCGCGACAGGCTCCAGGGTCACAGGACCGGGCCGGGCGCCACGGCGGCGCCGGTGTCGTGGCCGGGGGCGTCGGCCTCGAGCTCGGCCGCGGCGGCGCGCATCCGGCCCACGTTCCGGCCGGCGTAGGTCGCGAGGATGATCCCGGCCTGGGCGGCGTCCCCGCGCTGGATCACGCGGGCCAGGGCCGGACGGTCGTTCGCCATGCGGGTGAGCACCGGCGTCAGGCTGTCGAGCTCCTGGGCGGTCATGCTCCAGAGCATCGGGCCGCCGTCGTGGTTGGCCGGGTGGTCCCTCATGAGCATCGCGGCGGCGCTCGAGGCGCCGAGCAGGAACCCGCGAACGGTGGCCTCGGTGACCTGGGGCGGGCCGAGCTCGTCCAGGTCCGGGGCGCCGAACGGATCCGGCGGCGGGCCGAGCTCGTCGGCCGGCGTGCTCGAGGCGCCGGCGGCGTCGGTCACCTCGGGATCGGTCGGGTCCTCGTAGGACAGATCAAGTTCGGGCACGGCGGCGGGTCTCCTTGTATCGGGCGAGGCCACCGCGGCGGCCGGCCAGCTTGTGGGGCGACGTGTCGGGGGTCGCGAGCGGGTGCCGCGGCGGCGCCGGCGGGTCGGCCGGCCCATCTACTCCCCCATCTTTTCTCCCATCCGGTTCCCGTTTCGCGGCGGCGGCCTCGGCCTCGAGGTCGGCCGCTCGAGCTCGGGGGCGGGCACGCTGCGCGATCTTCACTCCACCGCGCTCGGCCAGCTGAACACCGGCCGGGGCGCCGATGGCCGGCGCCGGCGCCGGCGAGCTCGTCGGCTCGGGCGCCGGCGCCGGCTCTCCCGGCTCCGCAGCAGGAGGGTCGGGCGCCGCCGGCGGCGTGTTGTCGGCGTCCACGCGGTAGGCGTGGCCGCACTCCACGCAGGAGATCCGGGTCCCGTTGGTGGCCTTGGTGCTACGGGTCGCGCTGCACTTCGGGCACGTGTGGAGCCGTTCGGGGCGAGGCGGCACGGGGCCGGAAGCTAGATCGCGCCGGCCGCCCTGTCGAGGTACATACCCCTCCCGTGGGGGGCGGGGGATACCCCTCGAGCAGGTCCCGCACATCGGGCGACCACGGCACCGGCGCCGGCGGATCCGACGGGAGACGGATCCCGCGCTCCGCTCTCCACGCTCGAGCTCGAGCAACGGCCTCGGCCAGGGCGTCGGTGTCGAAGGTCTCGAACGTGGGCCGGCGCGTCACGGGAACAGCTGCAGCTGGTCGGCGTCGGGGCGACGGTACCGCGGGCACTCCGGGTCGTGGTCCGGGCCGGGGCGCCGTTCGCACAGGGCGTAGGCCGGGCACCGGCGCCGGTGTTCCTCGAGCGCGGCCGCGGCTTCCTCGAGGGGATCCCCGAACGGGACCAGCCGGCCGCCCTGCCGGCCGTAGCGAACATCGCTGGAGAGGTCGGGGTGGACGGTGCGCCACGCGGTGCGGGTCATCGGTCGGCCTCCACCG
>CAZWRK010000219.1:0-4687 GCA_964635875.1 uncultured Aquaspirillum sp. | reverse complement strand
ATCCGAATTCACCTACGAAGATGGAGAGATGTTAGTGTGCACAGAATGCTCGCACGAATGGTCAAAAGACGCCGCTCAGAACGAAGAAGCCCGTGTGGTGCGCGATGCCAACGGCAATGTGCTCAATGACGGCGACGCCGTGACTGTCATCAAAGATCTGAAAGTCAAAGGCTCCTCGCTGGTGATCAAAGTCGGCACCAAAGTCAAAAGCATTCGCTTGGTCGATGGCGACCACGATATCGACTGCAAAATCGATGGCGTGGGCGCAATGCAATTGAAATCGGAGTTTGTGAAAAAAGCGTGAGCTTTTGCGTGACTCCAAAAAATTCATGCGGGGTGATTGACACGTCACATGCACTGGCCACAATAGTGGCCTTTTCTCATTCTGCTATTGGATTCGCCATGCTCGATGCTGATTTGCCCCTGATCTTTCCAGACTGGCCTGCACCTCAATCGATTCGAGCGTGTGTGACCACGCGAATGGGCGGGGTGAGTTGCGCCCCTTTTGATCAACTGAATTTAGGCACCCATGTCGGCGATGATCCGCAAGCAGTCGCCGAAAATCGCGCACGGTTGCGGGCGGTGTTACCCGCTGAACCGGCATGGCTTAACCAAATTCATGGCATTCAAGTCGTGCGCGCCGAACAGGTTGACTGCCACCAACCACCGCCCGATGCCGATGCCAGCGTGACCAGCACGCCGAATCAAGTGTGCGTCGTGATGACGGCAGACTGCCTGCCAGTGTTGTTGTGTAATCGGGCCGGTACGGTCGTCGGCGCGGCACATGCCGGATGGCGCGGCTTGTTGGCGGGTGTGATCGAAGCCACGATCAACGCGATGGAACACCCGCCCGAACAACTGATGGCATGGCTTGGCCCCGCAATTGGCCCGCAAGCGTTTGAAGTCGGCGAAGAAGTGCGGATGAGCTTTATCGCCGATCTACCGGCCTCGGTCGCCGCGTTCCGGCCCAGCCCAAACAAAGACAAATGGCTGGCGGATATTTATCAGCTTGCGCGTTTACGCTTGTTGCGGGCGGGCGTGATCGGCGTGCATGGCGGCCACAGTTGTACGGTGAGCGATTCGGAACGGTTTTTTTCATATCGCCGTGACCAACAAACCGGTCGTATGGCGAGTTTAATTTGGATTGCAAACCCAGATTAAATTGAACATTGGCAACCGTACCAACCCAAAAAACCGGATGCGTTCCGGTTTTTTTATTTTTTCAAAAATTCAATTTTTCCCAAGCCCTTGTTGTAGAAAGGAAAGGCCTTTTCTTTCCGACCGCCTAGCAGAATTTGCGTAAAAAATCACTCTTGTTCTTGCGGGGCTTTAGACACTACAATTTGCGTCTTTGTTGCCGCACAACCATAGATATAGTGGTTTACTTGGGCACACCCACACCATTTTTTTGCAGCGTTGTCTAGCCTTTTTACGCTGCAATTTGCTTTAAAAACCACACTGTGACGCTCGGTTTTGACCTCACCGAGCCTTCTGCCTGCCTTGTATTTTGCAAGCGCAACCGCAGATTTTTTCGAGAGTGACACGCATGCAAACCTATTACCTTGATTCGAGCGATGGCGCTCAGCCGATCGACTTTAGCCTGTACAAATGTATTCGCCGCAATGGCTCGGTTGTGCCTTTGGAGCCGTCAAAAATCTCCGTCGCCATGACCAAGGCGTTTATTGCAGTTGCAGGCAGCCAAGTTGCAGGCAGCGCGCGCATTCGTGACGAAGTCGCGGTATTAACCGCGAATGTCATCTCGACCTTGCTCCGTCGCAAACCCGAAGGCGGCGCGATTCATATTGAAGAAATTCAAGACCAAGTCGAATTGGCGTTGATGCGCTCTGGCGAACACGAAGTCGCCCGCGCCTATGTGCTTTACCGCGAAGCCCGCGCCCGTCAACGCGCCCTGCGCAAAGAAAGCGATGTCGCGAACACTATCAGCGTGATCAAAGCGAACGGCCAACAAGAAGTGCTCGACCTCGAAAAACTCGACACCTCGATCCGTGCCGCCTGCGAAGGGCTGAACGTCGATGCCGATCATATCCTGCGCGAAACACTGAAAAATCTATACGACGGCGTTGCCGAAGCCGAGATCAATAAATCTGCGATTTTGGCTGCCCGCGCGCTGATCGAAAAAGATCCGGCTTACGACAAAGTGACCGCGCGCCTATTGCTGAACAATATCCGCCTTGAAATTTTGGGCGAGTTTGTACCGCAAGCGGACATGGCGAAACGCTATGCCGACTATTTCCCTAAATTTATCAAACAAGGGATCGAAGCCGACTTGCTCGACGAGCGTTTGGCCGAGTTTGATTTGCGCAAAATGAGCGAGGCGCTCGATTCGAGCCGCGACCATCAATTTGGCTACCTCGGTTTGCAAACCCTGTTTGATCGTTATTTCTTGCACATTGACGGCCAACGCATTGAACTGCCACAGGCGTTCTTTATGCGGGTAGCGATGGGCTTGGCGCTGAACGAAATCGACCGCGAAGCACGCGCGATTGAGTTCTACAATGTGTTGTCTTCGTTCGACTTTATGTCGTCGACCCCGACATTGTTCAATGCCGGCACCCGTCGCAGCCAGTTGTCGAGCTGCTACCTCACGACCATCGCGGATGATTTGGATGGCATTTACGAAGGCATTAAAGAAAACGCCTTGCTGTCAAAATTTGCCGGTGGTTTGGGCAACGACTGGACACCCGTGCGCGCCTTGGGCAGCCATATCAAAGGCACCAATGGCAAATCGCAAGGCGTAGTGCCGTTCTTGAAAGTGGTCAACGACACCGCTGTCGCCGTAAACCAAGGCGGCAAGCGCAAAGGCGCGGTGTGCGCGTATTTGGAAACGTGGCATCTGGACATCGAAGAATTCTTGGAACTGCGTAAAAACACCGGCGACGACCGCCGCCGCACGCATGACATGAATACTGCGAACTGGATTCCCGACTTGTTTATGAAGCGCGTGATGCAAGGCCCGGCTTGGACGTTGTTTACTCCGAGCGAATGCCCCGACCTGCATGATCGTTTTGGCAAAGACTTCGAAAAAGCCTATGTCGAATACGAAGCACGCGCCGCGCGTGGCGAGATGAAGCTGTTCAAAACCGTGTCGGCGCTGGGCCTGTGGCGCAAAATGTTGACCATGTTGTTTGAAACCGGTCACCCGTGGCTGACGTTCAAAGACCCGTGCAATATCCGCAGCCCGCAACAACATATGGGCGTGGTGCATAGCTCGAACCTGTGTACCGAGATCACGCTGAACACCAACGACAGCGAAATTGCGGTGTGTAACTTGGGGTCGGTCAACCTCGTCAATCACATGATTGACGGCGCACTGAACAGCGACAAGCTCAAGCGCACAATTCATACCGCAATGCGTATGCTCGACAACGTGGTGGACATCAACTTCTACCCAGTGAAAAAAGCACGCAATGCCAACTTAAAACACCGTCCGGTCGGCATGGGCATCATGGGTTTCCAAGATGCATTGCACATGCAAGGTATCGCCTACGCCAGCCCTGAAGCGGTGGAATTTGCCGATAGCTCGATGGAAGTCATCGCCTATCATGCTTATTGGGCTTCGACCGAATTGGCCTTCGAGCGCGGAACCTATCCGTCGTACAAGGGCAGCTTGTGGGACAAAGGCATCTTGCCGCACGAGTCGATCAATATGCTGGCCGATGCGCGTGATGGCTATCTCGAAGTGGATCGCACCACCCGCCTCGACTGGGAAGCGCTGCGCAGCCGTATTCAAATGTACGGTATGCGTAACTCGAACTGCTTGGCGATTGCCCCGACTGCGACGATTGCAAACATCATTGGCGTCTCGGCTTCGATTGAACCGACCTACCAAAACTTGTTCGTGAAGTCGAATTTGTCGGGCGAATTCACCGTCGTGAACGAATACTTGGTGCGTGAGCTGAAGTCCCGTGGCTTGTGGGATGAAGTCATGATTTCGGATCTGAAATACTTTGACGGTAGCTTGGCGCGGATTGATCGGATTCCTGACGATTTGCGCGCAGTGTATGCGACCGCCTTTGAAATGGACCCGAAATGGTTGATTGAATGCGCCAGCCGTCGCCAAAAATGGATTGACCAAGCGCAATCGCTGAACCTGTACATGGCCGGTGCATCGGGCAAAAAACTGGATGATCTGTACAAATTTGCGTGGACACGTGGCCTGAAAACGACCTACTACCTCCGCACTTTGGCCGCAACCAGCGCTGAAAAATCCACGGGCCGTGGCGGTGAGCTGAATTCGGTGCCAGTTGATGGCGGCTATACCGCACCGAGCGACGCCCAAGTCGCCAGCGAACCGGTGATTCCGGCGACCGACGCGAAATTCTGCTCGATCGACAACCCTGATTGCGAAGCGTGTCAGTAATACTGAATATGCCGCAGCGGATCAAAAATCGCTGCGGGCATTGACTCCTTTGGCTGGCTGCTTTGTGCAGCCAGCTTTTATTCGCAAAAACAAAATCCATAAACGCATTTCTTGCTTTTAAAAAATGTGGAGCAAAAACAAATGAACCTCAGCTTTGACGATACCCCGATGGCCGCGACCCCCTCTCCTTCGACCGCGCATGTCGCTGGTCGAGTGAATGTGGTCGATAAACGGGTCATCAATGGCACCACCGACGTGAATCAACTCGTACCGTTCAAACACAAATGGCATGGGAAAAGTATCTAG
>CAZWRK010000218.1:0-4693 GCA_964635875.1 uncultured Aquaspirillum sp. | reverse complement strand
CACTCCCGGGCTTGAGCCCGATCCGAAGTAGAATCTCACGAACCGCGTCGATCTTCTGCATGGCTACTCCACTTCAACCGTCTTGACTTCGATAATCGGCGTGGCCGATGACCCGTCCGTGGGAGCGAAGGCCGCTTCCACGCCGATGACAATCTCGGTGCAATTCCGCACACAGAAGACGTGATCAAACTCGTCCACGAGCGTGTGGCTGAGCGAATCGTCAAGGTCGGAGGATGGGGCCGCGGTCAAGGTCGCCTGAATGTCCCCGTTGCGGTTAGGGAGAACCTCCCAATCGCTAAACGTGGAGCCGCCGTCCAGACACGTGCGGCCGAACACCTTGATCGCACACTGCGTGGTGATTGCCGTAGTCGCCGTGTCGTAGCTGAGTCGGACGGCAACGTGTTCCGCCCCGCGCGGGAGCGCCATGCGGCGCTTCTTGGTCCCGTCGATCGAAGACGTGGCCGTAATCGTGGCCGCGTCCTGCGACGCCGGACCACCGGCCGTGACCGCAGTTGCCCACCCGTTACTCGCCGCGAACGCCACTGTTCCAAGTGCCATGTTGATGCCTCACATCGGTTGTAAGCCGAGCTTGTTGAGTCGGCTCTTGGTGCGGATTCCACTCTTCAGGTTGCGAAGCCTGTTAGACAGTTCAGACGATGAAGCTGGACCAGCATCATCAACCATGCCGCCCCACCATTCGGCGGGTGCAAGGTTGTCGCCGTCACCTGCGATCATCTTGGTGAGGCCCTGCATGTTGGCGTGCGTCACGGACAGGGTGGCGGTCGCCACTTCCGTTCCGCCGACACTGCCACTCAGCGTGATAGTTCCCGCCCCGTCGTAGCTCAAGCCGACAAGGATCGGGTGCTCGGGCATGTAGTACAGGTTGCTGATGGACGCGAACGAGCCCCACGAGCCGTCGTAGAACCGGACCTTGAGCTTGCCCGTGGTCGTGTCCGCGTAGACGGCTACGCGACGGGATGCGTCGGCGTTGGTCAGTGCGAACAGGGGCATGGCCGACGCGAGCGGGCCCGGGGCGACGATGATTCCGATTTCCGTCGTGGTTGGGTCGTCGTCGTAGGCGCCGCTTGACTGGCCGTGTGATTCGTGCGTGAGCGTGTGGGACGCCCCGTAGACATCGGCCGTGATCTCGAACCCGTAGTGCCCGCCGATCCGCTGGCTGTTGCAGTAGCCAAAGAGTCGATGCCCAACGAACCTTCCGGTCGCGTTCATGCCTGAAGCAGCCCCGGTAAGGTCGGTCGTTGTCGTGTTGGTTCTTGTGAGCTTCGGCGCGCCCGTTCCCGCGTCCTGAAACGATGACGGGTGAATCATGCTCCACGTCGGATCGGTCGGAACTTTCCCGGCCCAAAACGCACGCCACCCGGTCGTCTTCAAGTTGAACCCGGTAATGGCAAGTGAAGTGTCCGGGGCCGTTGCACCGGCCGCGCACGGGACGCCCGGGATCGCCGAAGCCCACGCGCCGACAGGGACGATCCAGCCCTTGATCGGGCACGCGATGGCCGTTGACTCCACGTACAGATCGACCGTGTAGCTGGCCGTTCCGGTTCCGGCCGCGGTCGCCGGAATGTAGACGGGGATGGTGATGAGCCGCGGAGAACCGTCATTTTCTGTGATGTAGACGTTCTCGGTGTACCCGGTCCAGTTCGTGCCGCCGTTGATGCGCACGCGGAAGCGGAAACCCTGCGAGCACGAATTGGAACCCTTCTGTTCCGTCGTGTTCGGGTAGTCCATGTCAACCGTGCCGACGCCGCCGTTAGCCTGACTACGCCAGTCCGCGACCTTCGCAACGTAGAGCTGGAACTGGAGCGTCAGGAACGGCGCCGTGGCTCCGTTCGGAAGCGCCGAAGCAGCCGGAACGAAGTTGGCGATGTTGAACATGGCCGACGATGACGTGGACGGCGAATGGTTCGCGTCGCACTCGAAGAAGATCGGGGTGTGGCTGGTCATTGGCGTGGTGTAGCCAGCCTTGAGCGCCGTCGTCTTGTTGAGCGAATACGCGACCCCGGCACTGTTCATGCCGGAGTTTGCCCCCACGGTGCACGAGTCGCTGAAGTAGTTTTTCCCGCCAATGTCCACCAGAAGCGGTCGCCCCTCAAGGTACGTTGGGAGCGGTGCCGTGCGGACGCCGTTGATGGTGCCCAAGTCCGGAACGGTCCTTCCGGTCGGGCACCCGATGATCATGTTAGAGCCCCAAAATCCGGGCTTGGCCTGCTCGGGCTCTCGGTTGTTCCATGCCGCACACCAGCGTGTTCCGTCTGGTGAATAGGCCGTGTAGCACTGGAAGTCTTGGGCGTAGTTGTTCGCCTGTGACGTGCATTGGGCAAGCAGTTCCACGCCGACGTTCGCGCTGTTCCGGTTCGTGATCTGGAGCACCAGCCGGGACGAATTGACCGTAGCCGAAGACTGGTTCTGCCTTGCGAGCACCGGCGTGATATTGTGGCACCGGAACACGGGCGACAGGGTGAAGCCTTCCGCGGATGTAAGCGGGATGCTCGTTGCCATGAGGATTGACGTGTGCTGCTCGTCGGCGCCGAGCACGATCCTCTCGCCGTATCCGGCCTGTGCAATTCCGACAGGCTGCATCCCGTATCGACGGAATTCTTCGTCGGCGTTGGTCGCGTCCACGACCGCGGGTGGCGATCCGGTGAATCCTCCGATGCGACCGTTACAAATCACGGGCGTGGTAATGCCCGTTGACCCGCTGTAGCTGTTGAACGAGTTGGCTCCCTCGCTGCTGGCCCCGTTGTCGTACAAAGTCACGTCGGGAATCTCGGCCGTGTAGATACAGTTGTTGGCGTGGCCGTCGCCTCGCCCGATCACGACCTTGGCGCCGCCGTCACCGTCCGGGACGATGAGCCCGCCGTGGCAGTGTCCGCCGCTGGCAAGTCGCGTGAACGAAAGCACCTGCACAAACTTGCCAGCCGTCCATGTCCCGTCCGTGCTGTCGGACCGGGAGACTGTGGATACGTAGAAGAACCCGCCTAACTTGCTGGTGGACTGGTAATCGGTGCAACAGAAGATGTAGTCGGTCGGGGCGTTTCCGTCGATGGACAGGGCCGACCAGTTCTGAACAGCCCATGATGTCGGCATGTTCGTTTGGTCGGTCGTGTCGTTATTGGGGGTCTCTGGCGAGAGCCATGTGCGGCGCCACCACCCGGTTGACGCACCGCTCAGGTCCTCGATGTTGCACGACATGACGCCGACGCGGTTGCGACGCCATGAGCTCACACCGTCGTAGTTGTTGCCGACCGTTGAAATCAGGTCGATGCGACCGTGGCAGCACGTGCCGCCCTTCGGGTTCCATGCCTCGTTCGCGTTGTTGTCGGTCGAACCGGAAAGAGCGTCGGGGTAGCTGTTCTTGCTGCCGGTCAGTGGGATCGAATACTGATACGTCGAGTTGCCGGACCCATCAAGCGTGATCGCACCAAGGTGGACCTGCAATTTGCCAAGCGTGATGTTGGACAGGACGGCAACCGGCGTGGCGTTGTCGTAGCTCAGCCCCGTCGCCAGCACGTTCCACGAATGGCTCGTAGTGCCGCTGATCGTGGACACGACCGGGGCCGAACACAGAATGGAGTCACGCCCGTACCGCGGCTCGTTGCTTGCAACAGCCGTTCCGCTCTGGTCGCGCGTGGCGATCGCACGTGTGATCGCCACACTCAGGCCCGGATCGGCCTTGAAAGCGTTGTCAAAGCGAAACGATTTGCGACTCATGGGCGTTCCCTGAAGTGGTTGATAATGAGCATGAACAGGCCGACAAGTGCCGATCCGATCGCGGCGAACACCGCGGACTCGGCGCGTCCGTTCCGGCCCTTGGTGCTTTCTTTGGCCTGCTCGAGACGATCAAGCCTCACGACCAGATCGGCCGGGATGCGCTCTTTGATGGTGGTGTTGATCTCGGCCATTCCGATCGTGAGCGCGCCGATCTTGTCATCGTGGGGACATTGGGCCAAATGTGTTTCTTCCGGCACGGTCTCTCCCCCGTGTTAGATGGTGAACTTGACAGGGAGCTTGCCCTGCACTTCGTCCACGAACTGCTTGGCCTCGGGCGTCTGCGCCTTGGCAAGCATTGGCTTGATCATGTTCCACGCTTGTTCGATCTCGGGCGACAGCTTCGTCACGGTGTCGATGGAGCGGACGGCGGTTGCCGCGGCGCCCACCTTCCCGTTGAGGCGGTCCACTTCACTCTTGAGCTGTGAGCCCTTTCGGAGCAGCCTCACGAGCCAGCCAGCGAGACCGGCAAAGCCAGCTCCGCCCGGGATGAGCAGCGCCAGATTTGACGCGACCCCGCCCGCACTCTCGGCCGCGGCCTCCGCCTTGGCAACCGAAGTGTCGGATTCCGACACCCGCTCGCGGATGGTGGCCGCGGCGGTCTTGGCCTTGTCCGCTTCCGCGTACAGTGCCGCGGCCTGCTCGCTCGCGGTATCGATCTGCGAGCGCAGCTCGGCGATCTTGGCCGCGACCTGAGCCTGCACGCTGGCCTTGATCGTCTCGTCTTGGATCGCTCCAATCGAGTCCGAAAGGCTGGCGATAGTGGCCTCAAGGCTGGCGATTCGCTTATTCAGCTTGGCCGCGTTCGCGTCCGCGGATTCGGCCTGCTTGTCCAGCGCCTCGGCCTGCGACATGGCCTGAGCCTTGGCGCCCTGATACTCGTCCTCGCTGGCACACGCCGGCA
>CAZWRK010000217.1:0-4838 GCA_964635875.1 uncultured Aquaspirillum sp. | reverse complement strand
ACACCCGGTAGGTTGGTCGTTCAAATCGACCTGCGCCCTTTAGAACTAAACTTCCAACACTGAATCAAATAGAGTTGTTTGATTCAGAAGGCCCCAAGAACAAGGAAAGAACGATGCGATTCTATGTTTCTGACAAGTCCAAGGTTCGTCTTCTCGCCATGACCTTCATGCTGATGGGCTACGAGTCCTGCGGCGGAACCACCGGCATGGGGTTTCTCCAGGCTCGCGCCAGCATGGACGCTCAGGAGATCGAGCGTCATTGCCCTCCTCGCGAACATCATTCTCGCAAGGGCGAGTTTGAGGTTTACGGCGATTATGTCGCCGGTCGCATGATGAAGACGGGGATCTCCTTCAACGAGAACGAGGGATGGGTGGAGGTTCGGGATACCGCGCCGACTCCTGACTATCAGGGCTGGAGCAGCGGAACTCCTCGCGACCCTGGCGTTCTCGCCTCCTTCCGCTTGATGGGCGGCGGCGGCGGAACCAAATACGACTCGTATGAGGCTCTGCTCAAGGCTGCTGCTGCCAAGCTGGGCGTTGATCTCGAAGAGATGCAGGCTCGCGACGAACGGCTGGCGAAAGAGGCCGCGACGACCTGAACTAAACTTCCTGCGTTCTTCTTAAAGGCATACTCGAAGGGAATTGGCCCTTCCAAGAATGGAGTTTGCCATGTCGAAGAATCGCAAGAAGCGCAAGAACCGTCAGAGCAAGGCCCGCCCGCCCTTTGGCCCTGGCTACAGGGGCCTCGCCCTCGCCATCTGCGGCGGGGACGCCAACCTCGCCCGACTCTGGTTCGGAATCTGAACACGCAAAGCCCTGAGGCGGAGCAAAAGGCTCCGCTTTAGGGTTTAACAACTCATAATCGTTATGAGTGAAGATTCTGAGCGTTCCGCTTCGACTAAACTTTCTCAGAGAACAGAAAGTTACCATGAGCCTCTTTCAGAAAGCCCTGCAACGTCCTGCAAACTTCCGCCATTTGTCCTCCGAAGACCGTTGGGCATGGGATAAGTCTCTTGGCGTCCTCGATTGGGACGGCAACTGCGACCATCAGAGGGACGGCATGTGTCCTGATTGCCGTCGCATTTGGGAGGAGAAGTTCGACGTTGAAATCAAAAAGGTTGAAACTAAACTTCCGCGCAAGAAGAAAAAGGCATGAACCTCAACATCGATCTTGACGGTTTGAAGACCAAGACTGAGCAGGCGATTAAGAAGGGGAAGGACGAAGCCGCTCGAACAGCGCAAGAAAAGGCTGCTGAGGTTGCCGCTGCCAATGCCAAGATGAGGGCTGAGGCTGAAGAAGTGATCGCCAAGATCCCTGGGCTCTGCGAGAAGGCTGCTGAAAAAGGTAAGCGGCGGGCGGTGATCATGGAGGAAAAGAGGTACGGCAACTTTAAGAGCGAATTTGCGAAGGGCAACTGGACCGCTCAAATCACCGGCGGTCCCGGCTCTATCGTTATTGAGGCTTGTCAGAAGGCTGGTCTCAAGGTTGATGTTCAGTACGCCCACGACGGCTGCGGTATGGAATCTTGGGCTGAGATCGCTGTCTCTTGGGACTAAACTTCCTGCGCGAAAGAAAAGAGCATGAGCCGAGCAAGCAAAGAAGCCAAGAGAGCAAGGGAAGCGGCGCAGCGAGCCAAGAACCCACCGTTCATGTCAAACTCCCGATTTGGCTGAGAGGTACGCTCGAAGTTCAAAACGCCGAAAAGCCCAATCGTCTTGTTTCGCGCCCGTCCTACAAGCATCCGCCCAAACTGGAGATTTGATCATGCAGTTCCTCGCTGACAATTGGTTCTACTTCTTTGGCCCCTTCATTATCTTTCTTATTCTTCTTGTTCTGAATTTCATCAAGGCTGGTCGAGACGCCATGAAGTTCAATACGGAAGGATTCCAGAGAGGCTTGTTCCGTCATGCCGCTCTTGGGCTGCTCTGTTTCATCACCGCTATCCCCGCCGTCATTGGCGTCATCCTCGCAATCATCAAATTTGCGCAAGCGAACTAAACTTTCTGACCGCAACTGCAAGCAACAAGGAGATTCAAGTCATGGGTAAGTTGATTGGTGCAATCCTCGCAATTCCGTTCGTCTTCGTCATCGCCTTCGTTGGAGCCATCTTCATTGCGCTCATCAGCGCGATTCCTCTTTACTTCATCTGGAACTACCTCGCTCCGACGTACTTCTCGTTCCTCCCGCCCGTTTGGACGAACATCGGGTTCTGGAACCTCTTCCTGCTCGTCTGGTGTCTGAGCATGATTCGGGGCATCATCATGCCGAGCGCAAGCGCGTCGGCAACGGTCAAGAACGACTAAGCAAATGAAGCATGGCCGATGACAGCCAACGAAGCCTCAGTAGCCAGAGGTGGGATTGGAATAACTGAGCGGCTATGATGGAGTCTCTTACGTTCCCTTGTGCGAAGCCAAATCCCTAAACGCTAAGGAGCGAGTTACATGGGAAGAGGCTGATTGAGAGGGCGACATAGCGGAAGAGGCGAAAGGGCAATAGTAAAAAAGCAAGCCCCGCAATCCGAATTTGCTGCGGATTTGAACGAACGGTTCCTAAAGGAGTCGTTCGTTCATTTAAGAACTAAACTTTCGCGCCAAGAGGAATAATCATGGCAAGCGGAACTGGAATCAGAATCCAACCCGAACATTCCTCGAAGTTTGGCGAGATTTGCGACGCGCTTGAAGCCGCAAATATCGAGCATAGCGTTTGGAACGCCGAAGTTATGCTCATTCCGAACTACAACGGTCCTATCGATCTTGACTGCGACGACAAGAGCCGCTGGGACGACTTCGAGCGCATTGTCAAGTCTTTCACTGCGCCGCAAATCGTTGCCGAAGGAGCCGACTAATGCCTTGCATGTGCGGAGATATCCATTGTCGTTCTTGCGGTCCCGCTCAAGGCAACAACCGCTGCGAAGCCTGCGGCGCATGGGACGACGACGGAGGCTGCAAAGACCCTGAAGCCTGTAAGAAGCGGCTGAAGGAAATCGAAGCCGAATACGCTCGTTTGGCTGCTGCTGAAGAGGAAGCCGAAAGGTCGAACTAAACTTTCGCGCCAGAAAGAAGTTGCATGGAACGCCATGAAATCGAAGCCGAAATCAAGAAGATGCTTGCAAAGCTCAATGCTGTCTTTCTCCTTGCGGGGATTGACGTAAAGAGCTTTCATCAGCTTCCCAACGGCTATTGCGGCGACCAATGCTGCCCTCATCGCCCCTGGGGTTTGGCCGAAACCAAGTACGGCCTTATCAAGATTGGCTGGCGCAAGCGAGTCATCAGCATCGAATGGCCGAAAGAGGTTGACGTTCATGGCAAGAACGTCAAATCCAACGAAGAAGCATGGATTACGGACTGGGAGAATGGCGTTCATGCTTACAGTTGGGGCAAGGCGGTTGATTATTTGGAGAAGTTCGTCGAACTTGCCAACCAAGCCGCTTGGAAGCGAGAAGCAGACGCTCGTTTGACAACTGACGAACTGGAAGAATATGAGCGACTCATGGACGCTCATAAGACCAATCCTGGTCCCTTCCCTTCTCGTTTGCAAAGCCTCTACGACAAACGGGTTGGCAAACAGAACTAAACTTCTGCGAGAGAAGATTCTGGTATGACAACGCCGCCCAAGCATTACAAACTCGTTGCAACGAACGGACACTGCGCCATTCTTGCTCAAATCGTCGGAACCGAGCCGACTGGCGAAGAAATCCCAAGTTTCTTTGCCGCCTTCATGCTGACGAAGGACTGCAAGCCCGCAATCTCCTTTGCGGAGTGCGATTGCATGGTTCGAGTCTCGAAGGATGTCAAGTACGACGATTCGCTCATTGGTTTCTGCATGGGTTACAGCCAAGCGGCCCAAGAGCGGCGCGGAGGAATGTCTCCTCAAGACTGGACCCACAAGCAGACCATCTACGCTCAGAACGTCGAGGAACTGCGTTGGGACAGCCCCGAACTGAAGCGACTGAAGGCTTGGCCGAAGCGTCCTGAAGACGCCAACGAGCCTTTTGAACTGCGTCCCGTCAAGCCCTAACATATAACAGATTTCGTAATATGGTAGGGTAAACATATACCAAACCATATACGAAATATATAGAAAATGGAGAACTAAACTTCTCCATCAAGGCAGAACGTCATGGGATACAACAGCGGCCTCATCATTCTCAACGACGCTCTCCATGTCATCAAGGACAATCCCTTGCAGTTTACCGAGGGCGTTGTCCGAGCCATTCAGTCGGCTCCCTTGAGTTACCATCGCGGCGAGAGTCGAATTGACGTTGCCGTTCAAGGCCATGTCAACGCTGCTTCGTTGTTTCATATGGCGCATGCCGACGAGCATCAAGTCTATGTTGTTGGGGGCAACACTGCGCTTGCCGTCCCTGGCGGCTTTACTCGTATCGGCGGCTACCAAGACCCCAAGGAAACTAACCTGGCTCTTATCAAGCAAATGGCTGACGAGGCTGGCTATCGGCTTGTTAAGAAGAGGAACTAAACTTCCTGTCTTGCGCTGACAAGCATGACAGTCAACGAACAAATTGCAAGGTCGCTTGCTTTCCGTTCAGTAATCAGAATTGCTCAAGGCAATCTTGACGGAGCAATGCAAGATATCTTGGTTGCAATCAAGTGGGCCAAAGAGAACAACTTTCTTGAAACCCATATTTGGGAAGGAACAAAGAGGGAGATTGAGGTTCTGCAACAGCGGAACTAAACTTCCTACACTGCGCTGATAGATATGAGTAAGAAGGACTTTCTTCTTCTTTGCGTTCTTGCCTTTCTCGCCCTTTGTTGAAAGAAATCTCATGGGAAACCCAAACGCCAACAGCCTCGAAGCGTCCGCAACCGAACAGAAGCCT
>CAZWRK010000216.1:0-4974 GCA_964635875.1 uncultured Aquaspirillum sp. | reverse complement strand
CAACGGTAATGACACCGCTGTCTTTCACTTTTTTCAGTGTGCCGGTGAGCTCTGCGGCCAGTGTCGGGGCGCTCACCACGGTGGCGGCAAGGGCGGTGCAGATCAAACGAGTCGATAGACGCATGGACATTCTCCGTTAAAAAGCAGGACAAGAAACCGAAACCGGTGTTACACCCCGTGCATGGGCGCGAGCACTTGTTTCAAGAATTGCTGGGTACGTTCATGTTTGGGCTGGGTAAAGAACTCGGTCGGCGGCGCTTCTTCGACGATTTGCCCATGATCAATAAAGATCACCCGATCCGCGACTTCCCGCGCAAAACCCATTTCGTGGGTGACGACCATCATCGTCATCCCCGATTCGGCCAAATCTTTCATCACCTTCAGCACTTCGCCGATCATTTCCGGATCGAGTGCCGAGGTCGGCTCATCAAACAACATCACTTTCGGGTTCATCGCCAAACCGCGCGCAATGGCCACCCGTTGCTGCTGGCCGCCGGACAGCTCGGCCGGAAAGGCATTTTGCTTGTGCGCCAGCCCGACTTTTTCGAGCAGGCCCACGGCCGCGCGCTCGGCGTCCGTGCGCGACTGTTTTTTGACCTGTATCGGCGACAAGGTAATGTTGTCGAGCACCGATAAATGCGGGTACAGATTGAAGTGCTGGAACACAAATCCGACTTCGGCACGCAGCAGATTCATATTCGTACGCGGGTCAACGACGTTGACGCCGTTCACCCACAGCTCGCCCGAGGTGATCGGTTCAAGCTGATTGACGCAGCGAATCAGGGTCGATTTACCCGAACCCGACGGGCCGCACACCACCACGACTTCGCCCTGTTGAACATGTAAATTAATGCCATTGAGCACATGCAATTGGGTGTTGTACCACTTGTGCACGTCATTAAAACGAATCATCTTCCTCGATTGCTCCAGTCGCTGGCCGGTCTTTTTGGGAATGCCGCGCCATGTATTGATCTTTGGATACAAAGAATATAACAGAGAATCCTGATAAAGCTCTGTCTTATCTCAAACCATTAAGCGATTATATTGTGCTGTTTTCTGTGTGTTTAGCAAAAGATTATTTTGTGCAAACGCACAAAACCAGACAATGCACCGTCATCGTGCCTCAATGCCCTATTCTGCAGCGGCCCGTTCTGAACAATAGTTCGCGATGCGCACAAAGTCAGCCACCGAAACACTTTCTGCGCGCCGACTCGGTGCAATTCCGAGCGCCTCGAAATCGCTGTCTTTGAGTCGGGCGTGCAAATTGTTGCGCAGCGTTTTGCGGCGCTGGCCAAAAGCCTCCAGCACAATCTGCGCAAACAGCGCTTCATCTTGGGCGGTCGCGGGGCGTTGGGCATGCGGGATCATCCGCACCACCGCCGAATCGACCTTGGGCGGCGGATAGAACGCCTCAGGGGCGACATCCAGCAGTTTTTCCATTTCAAAGTGATACTGCAGCATCACGCTCAGCCGCCCAAAATCCGGCGTGCTCGGCTCGGCGACCATGCGATCGACCACTTCTTTTTGCAGCATAAAATGCATGTCATCAACGCGCTCAAAATAGCTCGCCAGATGAAACAGCAGCGGCGTCGAAATGTTGTACGGCAAGTTGCCGACGATCCGCAGCCGCCCCTCGACCTGCGCAAAATCAAAGGCCAATGCATCGCCTTCGTGAATGGTCAGTTCTTCGGGTTTGAAGTCTTTTTTAAGGCGGCTGATGATGTCGCGGTCAATCTCGACGACGTGCAAATGCCCAAGACGCTCCAATAAAGGGCGCGTGAGGGCGGCCAAGCCGGGGCCAATTTCGATCATGACATCGCCTGCACGCGGGCCAATCCCCGAAACAATGTCAAAGATCGTTTTCGGGTCTTGCAAAAAATTCTGCCCGAAACGTTTACGCGGAATATGTCGGCTCATGAAAAATCACTTCAAATTAGGTCAAAAAGGAACGGCCGCTTAGGTGGGAATAAACGGCAAGCATAGAACGGCATAACGCAAGGTCTTACCCAGCGCCAACCAAAATAAGAGAGGAATGACCGGCAAACGCAACCAACCGGCGGCCACACACAGCACATCGCCGATCACCGGCACCCACGATAACAGCAAAATCGGCGCGCCCCAGCGTTGCACATAAGCTTGCGCCCGTGGAAAACGGGCCGAGGCCGTCGGCATGCGCACGCCCATCCAAATATTCGTTGCGCCGCCCAAGGTATTGCCCAAGCTCGCCAACGCCAACGCGCCCACCCACTGCTGCGGCCACTGCGTTAAATAGGCGATTAGCGCCAATTCCGAATTGCCGGGCAACACCGTCGAAGACAGAAAAGCCGACAAGCCCAAGCCCGCCAAGCCCCACTGCGACCAATCTGTTAGCCAATCCATCATTTAAAAATCAAACGCCTCACCCGCCGCCGCCGACACCAACGCCGCCAAACGCGCCCAAAACGAGACTTGGTCGCGGGTATCGACCCACTCGCCTTGCTGGTAATGGAAGTGGAAACCGCCACTACGGGCCGCAATCCAAATTTCACGGTTCGGCAAATGACGGTTCACAATGATTTTCTGGCCGTCGGCAAATTCAATCTCCATCACGCCTTCGTGAATCATCAAATCAGTATCCAGATCGGCGGCCTCAATCGCTTGGTCGATGCGTTGAAAAACCTGTTCACTCAGGTCGAGAAATTCGCTGTCTGTCATGGGGTGTCCTTCGAATATGGCCAAGCCGCGAACGGCTGCAATCGGGTAAACTTGCGATTTTGCCATAAGCGCCGCTGCCCGCCTGTGTGATCTCTTGTGCAACGCGCTTAGCGCCACCCCAAATGGAGAAAGCCGATGCGCATGTTATGGATTCCTGTGGCCTTGACCCTATTATTAAGCGCCTGCGGCTACAAAGGGCCGTTATATTTGCCCGAACGCACGACAACCATCGTGACGCCAACGTCTTTATCCTAAGTTATTTGTCTAGAAACGAGATCCCGTGACTGCCTTCCACTACCGTGACCGTGAGCTTTATGTCGAAAACCTGCCACTCTCTCGGGTGGCAGAGGCTTTTGATACACCCTGTTTTGTTTACGCTGAATCGGCCCTGACCGAAGCGTTTCAAGCCTACCAAAGTGCTTTTTCAGCGCTGAATCCGCTGATTTGCTACGCGGTCAAAGCCAATTCTAATCTGTCGATCTTGCGCCACTTTGCCGCGCTGGGTTCGGGCTTTGACATCGTGTCGGGCGGTGAACTCGAACGGGTTTTGGCCGCCGGTGCCAATCCCGCCAAAGTCGTCTTTTCCGGTGTCGGCAAAAGCCACGCTGAAATGCGCCGCGCCCTCGAAGTCGGCATTCACTGCTTCAACGTCGAATCGGTCAACGAACTCGCTCGCCTCAACCAAGTCGCCGCCGACATGGGCGTCACAGCACCGATCAGCTTGCGCGTGAACCCCAACGTCGATGCCAAAACCCATCCGTACATTTCCACCGGCCTGCGCGATAACAAATTCGGGATTGCATGGGACGAAGCGCTAGCGACCTACCGCCATGCCGCAACCCTACCGAACCTTGATATTTGCGGCATCGACTGCCACATCGGCTCCCAACTCACCGACCTTTCACCGCTGGTTGAAGCGCTTGATCGCCTGTTGGGCTTGGTCGACACCTTGGCCGCCGAAGGGATTGTCCTGCGTCATCTCGATATCGGTGGCGGCGTCGGCATTCGCTATCGCGATGAAACCCCGCCCGATTTAGTCAGCTATGCCACCGCCGTCGCCCAGCGTCTGCAAGGCCGCGAACTGAGCTTGATGATGGAGCCGGGGCGCTCGTTGGTGGGCAATGCGGGCGTATTACTGACCCGCCTTGAATATCTGAAACTGGGCGAAACCAAAAACTTTGCGATCGTCGATGCGGCCATGAATGACCTGATGCGCCCCGCTTTATACGACGCTTTCCACGATGTGCAACCCGTCACGCAGCACGATGGCCTGCCGCACCGCGTCGATATCGTCGGGCCGATTTGCGAGTCGGGCGATTTCCTTGCGCGGGATCGTGAATTGCTGGTTCAAGAAGGCGACTTGCTCGCCATCATGAGCGCCGGTGCCTATGGCTCGACCATGAGCTCCAACTACAACACCCGTAATCGGGCCGCCGAAGTGTTGGTGAGTGGTGATCAATTCCGCCTGATTCGTCAGCGCGAAACCTTTGCCCAACAAATGGCCAACGAAATCGACTTCATTGCTTAATTTTTTGCCGAGACCTTGCCCATGAAAACCAGTGCCGAACTCACTCAACAGCTGTATTTAGCCTATCTGGGACGCCCCGCAGATCCGGCGGAGCTGGCGAACTGGTCACATGTGCTTGATCGTCTCTATGATGATCCCGCCCTTGTCGTGCAAGCCTTTTCGCGTGCCGAAGAATACCAAAGCACCTATGCCGATTTGTCATCGGCGGGGCGGGTGATTCATCTTTTCCCGCATTTATTTGCCCGTGCCGCGACCAGCAGCGAAGTGCAGATGTGGAGTGAGCGGCTGGATAATCGTCTGGTGTCGGCAGAAACCTTGCCGTGGCTGTTGCAATCGGTGGCACGCGGTGCCGATGCCGAAACCTTGACGATTCGCACCGAAGCCGCCCAAGCACTGACCTCGGTCTTGGCCGCTTCGGGGCAGGCCTTGGCGATGACCGAACCGACATGGATCGCCACCGCCAAAGCGTGGATATCCAGCCTCAGCGCTAACGATCACCCCGCCGATTTGGATCTGGCCGCATGGCAATTGCTCCAAGACGGCGACATCGTGCTGCCACCGGTATCGGTCCTCGACACACCGTGGCTGCTGCCCGACTGGCTGGATCACGGCCAGCTCACGCTCGACACCAGCACGCCGTTCCATGCGCCGCTGCCGAGCGAGCACGTCAATATTGTGGTGGCAGGGGTTTATCACTCCGACGACCTCGGCGGCGCGTTCTAAGCCTGCCGACAGACAAAATCCCCCGCTTG
>CAZWRK010000215.1:0-5196 GCA_964635875.1 uncultured Aquaspirillum sp. | reverse complement strand
CGCGTTTGGCTTTTTTAAAAAAGCGGCGCGATTGTCCTTCACAGAAAGAGAAGACCAATGGATCACGACGACATTCAAGAAATCGCAGAGATGTTTGAAGAAAAGTTTGATGCTTTTTTTGAGGAAGAGGCTTTCAACGGCGTCATTGCGGTGGGGCTGGGGAATGAAATTGTGTTTGAAAAGGCTTGGGGTGTCGCGAATTTAGACGAAGACCCGCTGCAAACCGATACGATTTTCAACTTGGCTTCGGTCAGCAAGCAAATGACCGCGCTGTGCATCATGCTGTTAAACGAAGATGGCGCGCTGGCTTACGATGATTCGATTGCCGAGTACATTGCTGAGTTCGAAGGCACCGCTTACGAGGCGATCACGATTCGGCATTTGCTGCAGCACACCAGCGGTTTGGCGGATTACATGGATTTGTTGGAGGAGCATTGGGAAGATGAAGACGAAATCGCGACCAATGACGATCTGATCGAATTGTTTGCCGAAATCGAGCCGGATTTAGAATTTGAGCCGGGCGAAAAGCATGATTATTCGAATACCGGCTATGCCTTTTTAGCTTCGATTGTCGAGCGGGCGTCGGAGCAAGATTTTGAGACATTCTTGCACGAGCGGATTTTTGCGCCGCTGGGAATGACGCATTCTTTTGGCTATCGGACTTCTAACGGTGATGCGCCGCACGAAACCGCGTTTGGCTTTGTGTGGGAAGACGATGAGCGTGTCGCGGAAAATACCTGCTACATGGACGGCATCATCGGCGATGGCAATATTTTTTCGAACGTTGAAGACTTGGTGAAATATCACGCGGCACTGTGCTCGGAGGCCTTGCTCCCCGAGGATTCTTTAGCCGAAGCGTATACGCCTGCGGTGTTAAATAATGGCAAAAAAGTCGATTATGGCTTTGGCTGGGACTTGTTCGACTCGGCGGATTTTGTCAGCCATACCGGCTCTTGGATGGGGTTTAGAACGTACTTTGTGCGTGATTTGGACAGTCAGGCGGTCTTTATTGCGCTGGATAATTCCAGCAACGAGGATTTGACCGAGCAAGTGGATGAGGTGGTCGACAGTTTTTATAGCTGAGCGTGAACAGAAGCCAATCGGCCGTTTGCCCTATTTAGGGGAACGGCCGATTTTTTATGGAGGGATTACCGCACACCATTTGCGATCCAGCGTTGAATACTGGCGGCATCCATCGCTCCGGCTTGGCGTTGCACCTCGCGCCCACCGACAAACAAAATCAGGGTGGGAATGCTGCGGATGTTAAAGCGTTGGCCGAGTGTGGTTTCGGTTTGGGTGTTGATCTTGGCAAAGCGCACCTGTGGCATTGCAGCGGCGGCTTGGGCAAAGGCTGGGCCCATCATCTGGCATGGCCCGCACCACGGCGCCCAAAAATCGACAACAACCGGAATTTCGTTGTGTGAAATATGCTTTTCGGCGTGGTCTACGTTCAGCTCGAGAGGATGGCCGGTCAGCAGAGCTTGATGGCATTGGCCACAGTTTGGCGCATCGTTCAGGCGATGGGCTGGAATGCGGTTGGTTGCATGGCAATGCGGGCACACGACATGCAAGGTGGCCGGTGCGTTCATGTTAAGTCTCCTCGTACAAGTCTGTTTATGGGTGGATGATGGCGCGTGTGCGAAGTGCGAATCCCCGCTTTTGTCGACCCGCGGCGCGGGTCGAATGGCCTCTATCGACCTTTTTGTCGATTTGTTGATCCTGAGTCTGGGATTTAGAAGTCTTGTTTGCAATCGACGGCTTATGTGTCAAAGGGTTTTCATGGATAATGGCGCATCCGTTTGACACTTATTCACTTTATAAAGCTTGTCGAAAATCCGTGGATCAGACCCCTTCTTCATCTCCATCATTTGTTGCTGCGCCGTCTTCGTTTGATCGATTGCGGGCGACACTGCGCTCGGTCTTTATTGCCTTGGTTCTGGCGACGTTGGCCTTTATTGCATGGGGCGGGTATGTCAGCCGTATGCAAACGTTGGAGACGCAACGTGCGCAATTGATGACATTGGCGCGGGCGCTTGAAATTCATATTGGCTCGTCGATTCATGCGGTTGTAGGGCGTATGCATGTGCTGGCAAATGATCCTGCCTATCTGTTAAGCGTCGAGCAGCACAATTCTTTGCAAGTTCATCAGCGCTTAAAAGATGAAGCGAGCTTGTTGCCACAAACCTTATTTTTGGCGCAAATCGATCAAACCGGCTATTCCTCGGCATCTTCCTCCATGTTTCCGATTGCGCGGATTAATTTGGCCGATCGCGACTATTTTGCCGAGAGCCGCCAAGCATTATCGGGTCTACCACGTATTAACCGCACAACAGTCAGCCGTATTTCGGGCCGACCGTTTATCCCGCTGAGCTTGGCGATCAATAGCGACAAGGGGTTTCAAGGCGTCCTGATGGCGGGCTTAAGCCCAGAATATTTTCAGAGCTTTTACAGCTCTTTGCGCCTAGATGATGATATCCGCTTGGATATGGTGCGTGATGATGGTGTTCGTTTATTGGACTACCCGTTTGACCGCAAGAACCTCGCCCGCGATCTTCGTCAGACCGATTATTTCCGCTCCGTTCAAAGCTTTGCGCAAGGGGGCTACTTTGAATCGGTGCTCAATGGCAAGACCATGCTATATGCCACCAGTCGCATTGGTACCTCGCTGGTCTCGATCGTGGTGGGGCGGCCAGTGGATGCTGCGCTGGTTGCATGGCGGCAAAGCATGCTGGAGCGCACGTTTATTGCGGGCTTGTTGATTCTGAGCATTGGCGGCGTGCTGTGGCTATTGGATCGGCAGTTTGTTAAGTTGGGTCGCAGCGAAGTTGATTTATATCGTGCGAAGTTTGCCATTGATCACGCTGCGGATATGGTGATCTGGATGGATGCTGAGGCACGGATCGCCTATGTGAATCGCACCACGTGTGAGCGATTGGGCTATTCCGAACAGCAGCTGCTTTCGTTGCGGATGAGCGATATTGACTCGGCGTTCCAGATTGAATACTGGTCGCGCTTTTGGTTGACCTTGAGCCGGTTTGGGCGTTTGAGCTTTGACAGCCAGTTGTTGACGTGCAACGGCCGAGCGATCTCGGTCAATATTTCAACCAGCTTCTTTGATTTTGATTCGCGCCCGCTGATTTGCGCGATGGTGACGGATATTTCCGAGCGCAAAGCGGCCGAGGTGGCCTTGATGAATAGCGAGCAATTGCTATTGCTTGCGCTTGATGCTTCCGGCTCGGGGCTGTTTGATCTGAATCTGAATACACAGGTCATGACGGTTGATATCGACTGTTTATACGATGCAGGCCTTGATCCAAACCGCCACCGTTACACCCTCGACGAATGGCTGATGCTGGTGTACCCCAATGAGCGCGCGGCTTTAGAGGCGGCGATTTTATCGGTGCACAGCGTGTCCGAGCGGCTAGATATGGAGTTCCGCATTCTTGGTGGTGAAAAAGGCGTTCGTTGGCTATCGATGAAAGGCCAGTTCCTCGACGCCGGGGCAAATGGTCAGCCATCACGCGTCTTGGGTACCTTTAGTGATGTGACCGACCGCAAAGAGGCCGAAGCGCGCATTGCCTACAATGCACGTTTTGATGCCTTAACCGGTCTGGCCAATCGCTACTATCTCAACGAGCGTCTGCGTGTCGCCATTACCTGTGCCGAGCGTACCGGTCAGCAAGCGGCCGTTTTGTTCATTGACTTGGATCACTTCAAAAACATTAACGATTCCCTTGGGCATTCCGTCGGCGATGAAGTGCTGAAACAGGTTGCGGCGCGTTTGTCGGACTATGTTTCGCCAGAAGATACCTTGGCGCGCTTGGGGGGTGACGAATTCTTGATCGTGTTGCCGAACATCCCGAATCCGCGCGCAGCAGAAGAGGTCGCCAGTTGCATCGTGACGGCGATGTCGATGCCCGTGGTGGTCGATGGTCGCGAACTGAATACCACACCGACCATTGGGATTAGTATTTATCCCGACGATGGGCAGGATGTTGAAACTCTGATTAGTAACGCTGATGCCGCGATGTATAAGGCGAAAGCGCGTGGCCGCAATACCTTTGACTTCTATTCGCCGGACATTAATGCCAATGCTGAAGAGCGGTTGCAGTTGGAAAACCGCTTACGCACGGCGCATTTGCGCGGCGAACTGTTGTTGTACTATCAGCCGCAAATTCATTCAGCGACGGGGCATGTGATTGGTGCCGAGGCGCTGATGCGCTGGCGGCATCCTGATCATGGCTTGGTGCCGCCGGGTAAATTTATCCCGATTGCGGAAACCTCTGGTTTGATCATTCCGATGGGTCAGTGGGCGCTGAATGAGGCGTGCCGCCAGAATATGATTTGGCGCGATGCTGGATTGCCACACATTACCGTTGCGGTGAACTTGTCGTCGCTGCAGTTTAAGCAACCAAATTTTGTCGATGATGTCGCCGATGCCTTGCATGAGTCCGGCCTGCCGCCTGCTTTCTTGGAGCTTGAGCTGACTGAAAGTATCGTGATGGGTAACGTGAACGAGGTGATTGCCATCATTGATGAGCTGAAATCGTTGGGCGTGCAGTTATCGATTGATGACTTTGGTACCGGCTACTCGAGTCTGTCTTATCTCAAACGGTTTAGTGTCGATAAGCTGAAGATTGACCAGAGCTTTGTGCGCGATTTGCCGGGGCAAAATAGCGACAGCGCGATTGTTAAGTCGATGATTGCACTCGGTAAAAATTTACATCTGAAGCTGGTCGCCGAGGGCGTTGAAACCGCGGAACAAGCGCGCTTCTTGAGCTTGGAGGGCGTGGATGAGCTGCAAGGCTATCACTTCGGACGTCCGATGCCTGCCGAGGAATTTGCAGAATATCTCCGTGTTCATGCCGCAGAGGGTCTAGAGGTCTGATACACTTGCGCCCCTGTACAGTTGATCGGACAGTCGCCGCCTGCAAGGGGGGAGGAAAGTCCGGGCTCCATAGAGCAAGATGCCGGCTAACGGCCGGGCGCTGCGAGGCGACGGAAAGTGGAACAGAGAGCTGAACCGCCGATGGCTTCTTTCGGGAAGATCAGGTAAGGGTGAAAAGGTGCGGTAAGAGCGCACCGCAGCCGTGGCAACACGGACTGGCTGGCTAAACCCCATCTGGAGCAAGACCAAGCAGGATGCGCTAACGTGGCTCGCGTTGTATCCGGGTAGGTTGCTTGAGCCTGTCGGTA
>CAZWRK010000214.1:0-5310 GCA_964635875.1 uncultured Aquaspirillum sp. | reverse complement strand
CTCATTTCCTTTGTATCGAGCCTTTTAGACAGCCCTTTAAAGTGAAAATTCTGCCATTGGAGAGGCGATACGACCTGGAACGGTATATTGAGCCCTGAAAGCAGTCCAAGCCATGTGCCGTAGCCAATTCCGGTCTTCAGGGTACTGCTTAATCCCTGGCCCGGCATGGCCATTTGCTTCTCGATGGTGAAGAACGCGTCGCCCTTTTGCCGGGCAAACAGCAAAAGGTTTTTCATTTCCTGCACGTCGTACTCGACACCTCCGATCGTTGGCGTTGGCATTACGTCCAGCAGAGCGTCGTGAATGATAGCGATCCCTCCTTTGAGGCCGGGATCTATGCCGCCAAAAGTTTTCATGTTATTTTTGTATACTCACTTTTAATTTTTTTCCAAAGTTCCAGAACTTCTCCGGCCACTCTCCTCGATTTTATCATTGACCAGCCGTTATCAAGGATCATGTTAATGTATACATATTTCGGTTGCCGGGGGACCAAGGCATCGATCTGGCCGAACTGTTCGAATATCGTATGCAACGATTTGAGATAAACTTTGGTAGGAATAACTTTTGCCATTTTATTTTTTCGCCCCCTTCTCGAAATCACTTGGCAGAATCGTTGCGGTGCGGCCGGTCAAATTGTTCCAGCCTTTCCGGATCGGTTTGAAAGTGAAGATGTAAAGCGCGCCTTCTTTCGTATGTTCCAATACTACTGCAGGGATCCGCTGCGCTTTATGATTTTCACTGGCCGGGCACCGCCACACTCCTTTGTCGCCAAAATTATATTTCATGTTAATAATAAAATTTATTTATAAAATTGTGGATCAGTTCGAGGTCTTTGGCCTGCCGCTCTCTATCGCAATCGATATTGAGGCTGATGCTTCCCATTGACACGCTGAGATCCCCTTCGTGCCAAACGACCTTGCCGGCACTTAGAATTTTCATGTGGCCATGGATAGCTTGATGATGGTTCACAACCTCCGGAAAAATAAACGGGACCTCGAAACCGTCTTCTTCCGCGATCACATACTTTGCGATCATTTTTTATTCTCCCGATGTTCGATAGCGCAGTTGGCATGTTGCACTCGCCAGCCGCCACGGTGTCGTTCGAAGTGGCCCTGGCCAACTTCTACGCGTTTGCCGCAGCGGTAGCAGGTACCTGGGTATCGATTTCGCATAACTTTTTATAGATCTCGTTGGTCAGCATGACATCGGCCAATGCCCGGTGCTGTTTTATCCCTTCGCGGGAAATGCCGAGCTCGTCACAACAAACTCCAACGTTGAATTTTAATCCCTGTACCCTGGTATCGAGAGCGCGTACTCCATAGTGCATGAAGTCTTCGTACCACATCCATTCTTGCTGCAGCTTTTTTGCTTTGAACAGAGCCGCGGTGTCTACCGAATGGTTCCAGATATAACGGTCGATCATGAAACCGTCCCAGGAACTGAACATTCCGGTGGCCAGCAAAAACGGAATGTCGAACTTGATTATATTATGACCGATAAGCGGCAGCGGCCGAATTCCCTGGGGAGCCATGAGCTCGTAAAATTCTTTGAAGACGATGTTCGGATCTTCTCCTTTTTCATCGACTTCTGCCTGAGTGATCCCGGTGATTTCGGTGCACTTATCTCCGATCGAATCTTTCCACTTGATTAATTTTTGAAACTGCACCGGTTCCTTGCCTTCGAATACCTGAAGCGCGGCGATCTCTACGATCCGGTCTTTGGTTGAATCAAGGCCGGTGGTTTCGGTATCGAACACAAGATAGTTTTTAGGATATTGGATTTTCATTTTCGTTGTTGAATAAATTTTCTTCGATATACTTACTTATGTATTTTTCGTGGATTTTCTCCATGACATCCACGATCTCGGAGTGCTCCTGGTAGGAGATGGTCCTGTTAGAACGGGATGTCCGGAGAAAATCCTTTGCGACCTGCATGTATACGCCGGCTAAAATTGCGGCGACGTGATCCAGCGGGAGCCCGACAGCTACCACGACCGGCTCGGCTATCTTCATGGTCCCGGCAGAATCGCGAACATCCAAATCCGGAACGATGATGTTGATGATTTTCATATTGTTACCCATAGTTTGTCGCCTTCTTTTTTAACTGGTTTTTCGAAATATCCGCGGCCGGTATGCAGTCTTGGATATTGCAGGATTTTTTTAAGCAGACCCATTGAGATGTTCCGGCGGGTCAGCTGCCGGCGGCCGTGCTTCCAATGGTCGAGTGTCGTTTGCACCGTTCTGGTCGTGTAGTAAACGTTGATCCGGATGCTGCGGCCCTTCTCTTTGCGGCAGAACCGCAGCATCGAACGATCAGCTTTTTCTCCCAGGTAGCGGTACCCGTAATGCTGCGCGGCCCTTATAACAGCCAGCCGGGGCAATTCCGGCAAATAGCTTACCGAGATCTTTGTAGGTGAGATCATATACGAACTCCTGCTTGCGGCGACCGGTCGGATTTTTCAAGTCGGGGAAAACAACACCAGCAGTCATCGTAGATGTGTAAACATTTATCCGGCACTCCTGGCCGACGGCGTTCGCGAAGCTGATCATTTTTATTTTTTCCTGCCAATCGATAACCGTCCAGTTATGCAGCCTGGCGAGCTTGGCCAGGCTCTGAGCTATGAAGTCCATAATTACTCCACGATTACCTCGGAAGTGTCTAAGACAGTTTCCTGGCTGAATCTTGGCGCGGAGATCACGACCGGTTCTCCGGGTTTATTCGACAGCGGGCAGAAGCGGCAGTCGCTGCAGGTAAAACAGGTTTGCTTGGTACCGTTCTTCTGTTTGTCGGAAACGAAGGTCTGAGTGTCCATGGCCACTTTCCATTTTTGGCACCAGGCTTCGATGTCCGGTGCGATGTCATCGAGGACCTCCTGGGTGAAGCGGAACACTTCTGCCATCTTGAACGTGTTGCTTGGTTTGTCGCCGGCGAGGATTTGGCAGGTAATATTCTGCACCGGAATGAGTAAGGTAGCTGCGACAAGATCCTGGTACATCTTCAGCTGGCCGCGGTAGTGCCACGGTTCCAACTTTTGGATGGAGTAACAGGTCTTCAGGTCCGTAATGATCGCCCACTTGTCGCGCGGGTCCAGTTGGGCCAGCTGCTTCTGCAGCTCAGGGAAGTCGATCATGTTAGCTTTGTAAAGGCCGTACATTTCCCGGACCTTCGGGGAAAGTTTTAAGTGATCGAGTTTGCCCTTGCGCTTCACTCCGTTAATGTCGCAGGTGAAGACCTGCTGCGAAGTGAGTTCCGTAAATTCCATGTTCTGAAAATACGGATGGGTCTTGACTGCCAGGGCAGTTGCTTCCGCTTCTCTCCACATCGCCGGAGTAATCTGTTGTTTGGTGGCGATGTTTTTAATTGCAGACAGGCGATTCTCGAATTCCGCGATTTCCTTTTCGCGTTTAGCAACTCCTTTAATGGCCACCTGGTTGCCCTTCTTAACTTTTTCGGCAAGCGATTCGATTTCGAGCTTCAGCTCTTTGATGTTATTTTCAAACTTCAAAGCATCCTCGATGTTCGATTTGCGTTCGACCATTATAAAGTTGTCTTCGAGATACTGCTTGTTCTCCGTGATCATGGCATCCACCAGTTTGCCATAGATGAAGTAGTCATGATCGGGTTCTTCGTACGTTTTGGTTATGAAGGTGTCGCGGTAAAGCGTTTCGCATTTGCTGAAGACCCTGAGCCCGGAGAAGGAAATAAATTCCAGATCCTTGTAGTAATCGTCCTTATCAAAGATCTTCGGCTCGCAGTTTGGGATGTGGTTAATGAGGGTCATTAGAGCCTCCGGGGTGATCCGGCAGGCGGGTTGCTTGCGGCGGCACCATTAGCCAACGGTCTTAAATTTCCCATCCCCGGAATCTGTGATGGTTGGCCGGTTCCAATCGAGGTGCCGGCAGGAGCTGCAGGAGCAGAGGGGGCACTCGGCGCAGCAGGAGCAGGGGTCGAAGTAGCCGGCGGGGTAAAATTTTGCGGAGCCGGAGCAGGGGCCGCATTGGCCGGGTAAGCGGGAACCGCGGGAGCCGGCGCGGGAGCGGCCGGTTTTTGCCCGGCTGCAGCGGCGCGGATATTTTTCACGATGGCATTGATGTCATCGATGACCATCTTCTTGGCCGTGTCGTGCAGGATCTGCGACACCTGGATCGGATCATCGGAAGTTTCAACCTCTGATTCGAATTCCGCTTCGCAGCGGACCCAGGATTCGGGTGCGCCGTAATTGGCGGTATTAATACTCTTGGAGTAACCGCGTTTTATTTTTTTGATTTGCATAGGCGTGGAGAGGATTTATTGCAGCAACGGAAATGGTTGGCTGCAACCTCTGATTTTTTTGATAATGATTAAATAAAACTGGCCAGCGGACCGGAGAAGCGAAAATGTAAATCGCTTCTTTCAGCGAGCTTCCTTTTGTCGAATAAATAAACTTTTGAGGGTCTACTTACCAACGGGAATCACCCAGGTTGCTCTACCGCTTTCGTCCCCGATCCCTTGGAATGACTGTAAGGTACGGTATTGATCGGTCTGTCGTTCGCGCCGACCTGGTGATTAAGCAGGTCTACCATTCCCCGATCCGCTGGCCAGTTTTTAGATCTTAATGTACTGCTTCGCTTTAGTAGCCTTCGTCAGTCGGAGCTGCAACTTGCCCGCCGGCAGGAGCTTGGTAGCCTCCTTGCATCGGCTGCTGCGGAGCAGCTTCCTGGAACGTAGTTACCGGTTTTGCGAATTCAACTTTAAACTTTTTCCAGGGCTTGCGGCCGGCCACCTTCGCTTTTTGGAAACCTTCGAAGGTGATTCTTACTTCGGAATTATCAGGCACGATCTGCATCTTCGGATCAAGGACCGTGGATCCCCAAACGGTGACAACGGTTCCGTCCTGCAGCTGGATGTTGTAAACACTGGAATTGTTTACACCGACATCGTGCTTGCGGCCGATCAAAATACCTTGTATTACCGGACCGAGGTACACGGTCTTATTCGCTTCCTCTTGCGAGGCGGCCTGCTCAGTCCAGCGGACTGACGGGTATTGCGGCTCCTTTGCTTCTTGCCAATCTCCCATAGAGATCCTTTCCTAAAAAATTAATGATTTTACCATGGCGCGAAAAGAATTTTTTATTCTTCTTCGCCGTCGTCTTCGTCTTCTTCGAGATCTTCGTCTTCCGCGGCTTCAGGAGCGGCGGCTTCAGGAGATCCTTCAGGAGTAGAAGTTTCCTCACCGGCTTCAGGGGCGGTGGTTTCCTCGGCGGGGGCCTCGGCACCAGTCGCTTCCGGAGCGGCGGTAGTCTTTTCTTCATCGTTCATAAAGAACCTTTC
>CAZWRK010000213.1:0-5385 GCA_964635875.1 uncultured Aquaspirillum sp. | reverse complement strand
GCTTGTATGCCGTCCGTGTTTCTGCGTAGGAGTTCGCAATCCCTGCGTCTATCTGTGCTCCTGTGTATGTTGATTTGTATGACATATATAATCTCCTTTAGTGTGTAATGGTATTACCACATCTTTGTCCACTCCAGCGATGATGTGGAGTGCTTTGTCGTGGGGTAGGTCTAGGGTCATGTTAGCTCACCATATACCAACCACTGACGGTCAATGTGCGTCCAGATGTTGCGTCTGCCCATGTCAATGCAGTATTGCTCCCTGCGTTATAGAGCGTGATATTGTTACTGCTGTCAACTCGGCCAACAACTTCACCTGTAAACATATTTCCTTGGACATCGAGCAGAGCGCCTGGTGTCACAGTGTCCGCAGGCAGGCCGTCGATGGTGACTGCGCCAGAACCTCCTGTAAAAGTCACAGTGCCGAAGTCTTTTTGGAAGAACGCAACATTGGCAGTACGGAAATAGCGGCCTGTTGTGCCGCCAGTAAACGAAACACCTGTTGGATCAGCCACAGAACCTTTGAGAACCGGAGTCCAGTTCTGCTCTTGGTTCAGAGTCTGTGTTTCATTGACGTTGTTGCCGGTTGTATAGCCACCCTGCTTCCAGTAGATCGTGTTGTATTCGCTGTATCCTGTCTTAGCAAGACAATCATTCAGGAACACCAAAGAATCTGCGCCAGCACCAGTTGACTTGAGGATGTAGTAGCCAGCATTTGGAATAATGGCGGAACACCCATTGAAGATTGCTCTGCGGCAATAACCTACGTCGATCAGGTCAGTGTCAAAAGCCAACCCGATCCAGTTGCACTCGTTGAACACAATGTCAGCGGTGACAGTGGCGCTCGTTCGACGAATCCAGACAAGCGGTGTAGAGTGAGCAATCTCATGCTCAAATGCACATCCATTGAAAGTGATGTGATGCGCGTTGGTGATGTACAGGTAGCCTTCTGCTGATCCAGAATATGGACCGTAAGCCTTCCAGTTCGTGATGTTGATGAACGATGAGGAACTGTAACCTCCGGGATTTGTGCCACCGTTTGTGCCGCCAATAAACATGGCTGTTTTGTTCGATGTGGTCAGCAAATTTGTAATTTCACCAGACCCACACTCGTTTAAGTACAACCCAAAGCCGTTTGTCGTGCCGCCAAAAATGCAGTTGTCGATGGTGAAGTATTGGCAATAGTTCATCACCACACCAGCATCAACGCAACGAACCACACGGAAATTGGACAACACATCGGCAGACGATGCCGCAAGAGTGCCGACACTACCGTTAACACCAAGCGATACACCGCCTGTGGCGATGTTGTTGCCGTCGAACGTGAAGTTGTCAAGCACGATTGCGTCGTGACGGTACACGTTGTTCTCAAGGCTTGAATCGCTTGTTGTTGCTTGAATAACCGAACGCTCTCGGCTGTCACCATAGATTGTTCGTTGTCCGCCGCTTACAGATGCGCTATTGATCGTGATTGGCCCGTCAATCTGGTACGTACCAGCAGGAATGTAGACGACTTGGTTTTCGTCAATACACAACTGAATTGCCGCAGTGTTGGTGGCAGCAGAAGCCGACGGGCTTGCACCGTAATCCAAGATGTTCGCAGGAGCGCCATTGATCATGGCGAACGAGGTTTTTGTCAGTGACATTTCAATTCCTTATTTGGTGATGGATATCGTTTCCGAACCAGTCAATGCTTGCGAATAAAAATAAAACTGCTGTAACCAACCGTTCAAACGAGTGGTTGTACCAGGGCCGCCGTGCCCCAGATAAGCCTCATTTATTCCCGTAGGCACAGTTCCAGATGTATCTGTGTTTAGTGCCGATGCGTTTGACGACGCCTTAAAGTCGTTAACCTTGTACGCCATTGCAGTCTTGACAAGGGTGTTTACAGTGGAAGTCACTGTGTTTGCCATAACTGCTTGGTTAACACCTCCAACGGTTACTTCTGTTTGTAGAGAAGTATCTGAAAGGGTGTAGCAACGGAACCGAGTGCTTGTCGTTCCATTGTCTATGTGGTATACACGCTGCGTTCCAGCAGGGTACGTTGTAATAAAGTCTGCCTTGATAGTCCCCTCAGACGCATTGAACCAATCGCTGAAGTTCGTCCCCGTCATCGTAGCCACATCGGCATTGCGTGTCAGGGCTGTCGTGGTTGTGGGGATGTAGCTGGTGGCAAAGGCTCCAGCTTCGTTCTGAAAACCAAAAATTTCTATGTCAAGAGAGGTCACACTATCTATAGAGTCAATTCCAACATACCAAGATGCCGCAGTTGCCGTGAAAGTATATGTAAATCTTTGCCAAGTGGATGTAGTCGTACATGCGACGGAATTTGCATCTGTTAATGCCACAATAGTAGTGGATGCGCCCAACCGAAACACGCCTGTAGTTGATCCACTACGAAGTCTCGCAAACACGGTAACTGTGTAAGAAGCAGCAATAAGAGTGTCCAACCTATAAATATAGGTTCCTGACCCTGTAGGCATTTGCAATCTAGTAGCATTGCTACCATTTGCAGGATCATTTGCTTGGCCACCAGTTAGCGTGATATTTACACCTTTAGTCCACGTGGATTTAGTAAAATCTTCACTATAGGGAACTAAGTTAGTGCGTGATTCTTCAATCAACAAACCTTTACAAGCACCACCTGTTGCCAATGTATAGTCAAAACGTGGCTGGTTGTTAGTAGCCGAAGTGACGTAACCACTACCATCCACATACGTTGCTGGATGCGTTGCATCAGTGGTGCGGGTAAATGTAATTCGGCTATCCAAATTAGCAGTTGTGAAGTCAAGCGCCAGTTTAGGCAGTACCCGTTCTGTGGCGGTTAATCCAAAGGAAGGTGTGATCATAAAACCTCCACATAGATGCCACCGTCGGACGGAGTGCCTACGCTGGCACCAAGCGTAAAGCCAGCCGCCATTCGAGCCCAAATAGTTCTCTGTGCCTTTGTTCCATTAAACAGTCGAAGAATTGGCACTCGCTGCGCGATTGCCGTGTTGTTTGGCACAGCAGTTGTTGTGCCAAAAATCACGCCAGTGCCTGGGGCATCACGCTCGGCTTGGTCAATAAACTCGATCTGGTAGTTTGTGGCCGCCGTCGTCAAAGCCTTCCGCATCACAACAATTTCAGTGACAAAGTTGTTCAGCGGGATGACTACGTTAAAATCGCCTGTTCGAGTAAGCGGTGCGGATACGCCGTCGCCTTGGGGGAAAGTATCCCCGCGCATGATCATTTTTGCTGGTGCTTCAGTTACATAGCTGCGACTCTGACGGTACGGAAACCCATACTCCACCATATCTGGAATATTGGTGCATCCACGATAAGAAACTTGGACGCTGCGGAAATTTACATACGCAGGGTCAAGCAAAGTGAAATCAACCCACGGATCAACTGCTGCCAACCTGTCACCAGTGTATGAGCAGTTCTCAAATATGATGTAAGAGCGCGATGCGTCGGTAATTGTGTAATCAGAGCCAGATGTTGAATCTGTAAGCTGAAGCGTACCTTTTGTCCCCAATGCTCCAGTGACCGTGTAATCTGGCCTCGGAAAGATGCAGTCCTTGAATGAAATCGTGCAGTGACTTTGCACAATGACTTTTGCCCATGCCTGACTGTTGATAACCGCAGCAACTTCGCAATTCTTGAATGCGATTGTGTTCGCCGACGTGACAGGAACAAGCAGCAGTCGAGTATTCGCACCGCGCAACTCGCATCGAACGTTGTTGAATGTGTAAATTCGTGTCGTTGTACCATCAAGTAGTTCAAAGACTCCGGTATCCACACCATTCGTACCAGTCATAATTGCGTTCAGGGTATCTACCTGAAGCGCGCCGCCTTTGTTGTACTTAAAAATGCTTCCGAGCTGATTGAGGCAATCAAGCGAATAAAACGAATGCATCAGAGCTTCAAGATTTGACTCTGCATACACGATGTTTTCAAACGTGTTTGTTGTTGTGTCGTAAACAGAAATTACGTCTTCATTGACGGAGCCTTGTAGCCAGAACAGACGCGAGCCCGTGACTCCGATAAACTTTGTGTCATTTAGCCGCCAGTTCTGGCTGGCCATGCTTGGCTCGGCCTTTGACCGAATGAAATGAATTGGCTGCGATCCATTGGCCGTATTGTCAAACTTGAAGCCAAGGTTCTGAACCTTAAATCCGTTGAGCAACGCAGTTGGTGTCAGCGTCTGGTCATAGCAGGCTGCATCGGCTACGGTTGGCTTGAAGATGATGACGGCGCTGTTGCGACCAGAGCCTTGAAAAATCGTGTCCAGCCGACCACCATAAACACCAGCCACAGACAGGTTTTCACCAATCCAGTTGTTTTGTGTGACAAGGTATTGCCCGTCAGGCCAGTACAAACCACGGCAATAAATGCTGTTGACCGGAGTTGTGACGTACTGGATGGCTGCTGCAATCGCAGCCGTATCATCCGTGACCCCATCGCCCACAGCACCGAAGTCTTTGACGCTGACCGATTCACTGAGTTTGGCAGCTACATTCGTCTCCACTGCTCCTGTACCAGATGGTACATAACGCACTGCTGTAGCATTACCTTCAAATCCTTCTGGTATCGCATCACCAGATACTACTTCAATATCTGCACCGCTATATGGTGCTTCGCTAAATGTAAGCACAGTATCCGTGAGTGCATATCCTTCTTTGTTTTGATATACACCGTCAATGTGTACATCAGTATTAGACCTAGTACCTGGTGCTATAGACAATACAAAGTTCTTTGTAACTCCATCACCCGTAAACGCATCAACTACATAGTTTGCTCCTGCAATAATATTATTAAACACAGATATGGAAACAGCAGTAGGTTTGCCAGTAGAGTCGAAATATAATACCTTTTCTGCACGGTCTGTAGCCGATGGCAAGACTCCAGTTACAGATGAAGAATCACTATTAGGATACGACATAGCACGATCTATAGCATAACCCAACTGCTGTATCTGGCACTCTAGTCTGTCGAGGTCATTATCGAGTGTATCAGCAAGTAGGTCTCCAGATGTCTGATAATCGACTTCACGGTCATACGGCATTTCACGAACGAATCTTACAACTTTTCCAGATGTAGGAGCTGATACGAACGTAACGTTACCACCAGACCCAGAACCTACATTACTAATGCTGTAGTCAGTAGTAAGGGTTTGCAGTATTCCATCTACATATACAGCCATATCGCTTTCATCAAAGATAGTGAAAGTATATGCGAATATTGTAGTTGTTCCGTTTCCCATATGGTTGGTATACGGAGTTTGTGCTGTTATGGCCATAATATTACCATCCTAATTCAAAGGATACTTCGTTATCGTTTCCATACGGTCGCCATTCTGACCACTCAACTGGCCTTCTATCTATATGTCCTACTCTTATAGGTG
>CAZWRK010000212.1:0-5420 GCA_964635875.1 uncultured Aquaspirillum sp. | reverse complement strand
AAAAAACGCGACCTTAACCGGTCGCGTTTTTACTTGGGCGCGAATTACTTCTTATCGCCAAACCATTTAGCGTAAATTTTGTCGTAAGTGCCGTCTGTTTTGATGGCTTTTAGACCTTCGTTAATTTTAGCCTGCATTTCTGTATTGCCTTTTTTCACTGCAATACCGTAATACTCTGGCGCAAAGCTCTTATTGTCTGAAACGACGGTTAGACCTTTGTCACCATTATTGGCCATGTAATTCACGATCACGCCGTTATCGGCCACGACAGCCTGCACGCCACCACTTTCAAGCTCTTTCAGTGCCAGCGGGGTGCTTTCAAAGCGTTTGATGTCTTCGCTGGTTTTTCCTAGCAGTTTCTGAACCACTTCATCACCGGTGGTACCGGTTTGAACGGCCACTTTTTTGCCTTTGAGGTCTTCAAAGGTTTTGACATCCGTCACGCCTTTGCCGACTGCAATCAGCTGGGTGGCTTCGAAGTAAGGCTCTGAGAAATCCATCGACTGTTTACGTTCGTCGGTGATGGTGATGGCAGAAACCAAAATATCGCGGTCGCCTTGATCCAGCGAAGCAAAAATACCTTCCCACGGAGTATTGATAAATTTGACTTGAATACCGGCTTTTTCTGCGACCGCTTTCACGACGTCAATATCAAAGCCATCGACTTCTTTTTTATCGTTTTCGAATTCAAACGGGGCATAAGCCGCATCGGTTCCGACTGCATAGACACGTTCTTGCGCAGCAGGTGCTGCAGCGCCTGCCGCAGCGGCAGGTTCTTCTTTTTTGCCGCATGCACTCAATAAAAAGGCTGACATGAGCGCGCCAACGAGGAGTTTTCTTCGTGAGAAAAGCATAAATATTTTCCTTATTATCGGAAGAGATGAAGTTAAAAAGGCGATATTCACAGTCTTTTTAGCTGCCAAAGCAAGTTTAGGCAAAAAATACAGCTAAGAATCGCTTACGGGATAATATAACTATGCGCTCATAAGAGAACAATGAAAAATCAGCGGTATTTCATACTATTGTTTCAAAAGTTGCGGCATGACAGCTTGCGCTGCAGCCCTCAGCGGTGCTTTTTGAGTGCGCCATTTCAACCGCCTGACTCGATTCGCAACGTAGAAATGCCAACACCCTGTGTCGGAACGACCTGAATCTGTACCGGAATCCGCTCTTTCAGGCCGCTCACATGGCTAATTACGCCGATGCTTTTTCCCGATGCGTTGAGCTGATCCAAGGCATTCAGTGCAACCTCTAAAGTCTCCGCATCCAAAGTACCGAAGCCTTCATCCAAAAACAGTGAATCAATCGAAATTTCGTGACTCACCAAATCCGATAAGCCCAGCGCCAAGCCCAAACTGACTAAAAAGCTCTCGCCTCCAGACAGCGTATCGACATCTCGGCAGGCGTCGCTTTGCCAAGTGTCGATAATTTCAAGCGCCAGTTCTTCGCCCGATTTGTGACGCAAAATATAGCGTCCCTGTAGATGATCTAAGCGTCGATTGGTCAGCTCGACTAAATGCGACAGCGTCAGCCCTTGGGCAAATTTCCGATATTTTGTGCCGTCTGCCGAGCCAATCAGGGTGTTGAGCTGTCCCCATAGTTCAACGTCTTGCTGCGCCAGTGCAAGCGCGGCTGCAAATTGTGCGTGCTGCTGCTGCCGTATTTCGTCCTGTTTCCATTCTTCTGCGCGTGCGCCTTGCTGTTGATAGTGCTCGGCCAAGGTGGTTTGGTTGAGTTCAAGGGCCGCGATAATCTCTGCGACGGAGGCGGTTGGGCGCTGTGGATCTTGGTCAAGCTCGGCAAGGCTGCGGCGGGTGGCGTCTAGCACGGCCTGCGCGTCTTGCTTGTGGGCATGAAGCGTATTCCGGCGCGTGAGCAACTCGGCGTGGGTCTCTGGCGATAAGCACGCCGCTAAAAAAGCCTGTTCATGGCTAAACACGCTGCGCGCGAGCACTTCCTGCCAGCGCTGCTGCGCTTGATGCGCGTCTTTCATGTCTTGTTGTAGCCCTGTTTGGGCGGCAGTGGCCTCGCCCGCCAATGCATCTTGCGCTTGGCGCAAGCGCTTGATTTCTGTTTCGCAGGTCTGCAGCGCTGCAGCAATATCAACCGGCTCGGGGACGCACTCGCCTTGATGAAGTCCCGTTTCTCGCCACACCGCAGCCCATTCTTGTGCCTGAGCCTGCGCCGCAGCATCCGCATGTTGGAGTTGCACGATTTTGATCGACAGTTCCGCTTGTTCGGCGCGTTGCGCTTCAAAAGTTGTCAGCTCATGCTGACGCTGTGCGAGCCAATCGGTGTTATCCGCGTCGCTATCAAAGGCGATAGGCGGGGTAAACCCGTGCGCTTCGATGTCGGCGCGGAGTTGCTCGGCGCGCTGGCGTTGATCGTCCAGCCATTGCTGGCACTGCTGCTCGGCCTGCGCGTGTTCGATTTGGCGCTGGGTGGCGGCTAAGGTGTGCGCGTGTTGCTCGCGCTCGGCGGCATGCAGTTGCTGTTCTGCTCTGGTGCGCTGGATGTCTGCGGCTTCGACCGCATCAATTGCGGCGTTCAGTGCTTGTGCGTGATGGCGGGTGGCGGCTTGATGGCGCTGCAGCCATGCGAGGTCTTCCCATTGTTTGATCAGCGTTGGCCCGTAGGATTGTGCCAGTGCGGTGCCTCGTTCGCGTGCGCGTTGTAGGGCGTTGGCGTACTGTACCTTTTGGCTAGTGAGTGGGTGATATTGGTTTTGCTCCTTGCGGAGATCCTCTTCTGCTCGCACGGCTGCTTGGCGTGCCGCTTCGGCTTCTTGCTGGGCGTTACGGAGTGCGGCTTCGGCAAGGGCGATGGGGTTAGCCTCGGGCGGCGTAGATTGGCGGTAAGGGTGCGCGGTTGCGCCACACAGCGGGCAGGGCTCGCCCGTATGGAGCTGGGCGCGTGCCTCTTCGAAGCTGGCGATATAGCGCGCTTGCTCAAGTTGCGTCTGCTTGTCGGCGACGGTGCGCGTTTGGGCGTCAAAAAGTGTCCGCGCTGCATCGAACAAGCTTTGCGCACTCTCAAGGCGCTGCGCTTGTTGGGTGATTTTATGCGCGTTGTCTGCGGCACCTTGTTGCGCGTTCTGCAAATCTGTTGCGCATTCGATCAGCCGTTCTAGGGTTGATAAGTCGCTATTTGCTTGATCTCGGGCGGTTTGATAGTGGCGAGGATCGGCCAAATCGTCGCCATGCTGTTCGGTCAGTCTCGCAACGGCATGGGCGTAGTTCGATTGGGCGTGCTTGAGCGCTTCGGCGTGTTCGGTAACGAGCGTGTCATATTGTGCCTTGGCAGTTTCTGCGGCAGTGCATGCGTGCTGCAACTGCTCGATTTTGCGTTGCTGTTCAACGATTTGAGCCTGACGGACACTGTGCTGCTCCATTTGGTATCGCCAGTTGGCTAAATGCGTGATGAGCTGGGCGTGGTGTGCGGTATGTTGGCATTGTTGACGCAGTGCCTCAAAGCGGTTTTGCGCGTCGTGGAGGGCGTCCGCGGTATGCGCGGCGAGCATTTGACTGAGGGCGTGAGCCTGCCAATAAGCGTTTTTTTGAGCGTCTTGGTTGGCGGCTTGTTTGGTGCGAATGTCGTCGCATCGCAATTGGCTGGCGACGACCCGTGCTTGCGCCTGTTGTCGCGCGTGATCATGCGGTGCAATCGCCCGTGCGGCCTCGCTGGCCTCTAGGCGTGCCAAATCATCGGCATGGTGAGCGAATGCCTCGACGGCGCTGTCAAAGCGGGTCTGGGTGTGTTGCAGTTGTTGGGTGGTCTCGGTGTAGCGGTGATGCCACTGTTGGGCATTGCGTAGCGGGGTTTGTTCCGCTTCGAGCTGCTGAATGCGTGCTTGCAGTGCGTCTAGCTCGGCGCGTCGCTCGGCACGTTCGGACGTAGTCCACGGGATTACGCCGCCCGCTTGTTGGCGAAGCGCTTCAAATTGGCGTTCGCTGGCTTTATAGCGCTCAAAGGTACGGCTAGAAATTTGACTATAAATTTCGGTGCCGGTGAGTTGTTCAAGTAGTTCCGCGCGTAGTTTGGCATTGGCATGTAAAAACTCGGAGAACCGGCCTTGCGCTAACAAAATAGACTGGGTGAAGCGCGTGAAATTAAGGCCTGTTAGGGTTTCGATCGCTTCGAGTTTTTCATTCAGCTTGGTATGCAGAATGCGGCCATCGCTCGCCCCGACGGCGGGTAATTCGGCAAGTTCAACAATGGGCGCTTGCAGATTGTTGGAGCGGGTCGCGCGATGTTGGCTCCATTTCGCGCGGTATATTTTTCCTTTCAGCTCAAACTCGACCTCGGCAAAACAGCTGTGAGTGTGGCGGCTCATGATCGCGTTGTATTGACTCGTCAGCTTTCCGAGGCGTGGCGTTTGGTGATAGAGCGCAAGGCAAATGGCATCTAATAAGGTCGATTTCCCTGCACCTGTCGGGCCGACAATCGCAAATAAGCCATGGTCTTTAAAGGGGGCTTGCGAGAAGTCGATGCGATGTTCGCCGCGTAGAGAATTTAAATTTTTCAGGGCTAGGCGCAAGATTTTCATGACGTGGTTCCTGCTGCGTGTGTGGCTTCAAGGATTTCTTGATAGCAGCGAATCAAAGCGGCTTCGGTCTCGGGGGTGAGGGTTTCGAGCGCCAGTCGCTTTTTAAAGACCTCTTCTAGGCTCAGTTCTTTCAGGGTTTCATGCTGCTCACGGGCGAGGCTCGCCGGTTGGTGGGTTTTCATGCGTCGTAGGCGTAGCAGTTGCATGGGGCGATCTTGCAAGAGTGCTTGAATTTGGGTTTGGGCGTCGTGCAAGTATTCGTCGCTGTCGAGCAGTACTTCGAGCCATAGCGATTGCCCTTCTGGCGGCTGTTCCAGCGCGTCGATCTGTTGGCGAATGGCGGCGAAATTGCCGCGCAAGCTGCGCAGCATTTGAAAACAGGGTACTGGGCGTGAGGTGATTTGAGGCGGTTGTCCGGCGGTTGTGAGGTCAATTTGCCACATCTGTTTGACTTCGGTTTCGTCAAAGCTGAGGGCGAGCGGTGCGCCGCAATAGCGGATATGTTGCGTTGGACCGATGATTTGGGCGCGGTGAATGTGGCCGAGGGCGATGTAGTCTACGGGCGGTAGGTCTTGGGTCGAAAAGGCTTCGAGGGTGCCGATGTAAATGTCGCGAACGGATTCGCTGCGGCCGAGTTTTGTGCCGAGGGCGGTGAGGTGGCCGGTGGCGATGATGGGTAATTCGGGTCGCCCAATAGCTTCACGGTGGTGCTGGGCGCGTTGATACATGGCGTCGTAGTGGGCGGCAATCGCTTGTTGAAAATCGGAATAGCCGGTTTCGCTGGCGCTGTGGCTGCTTTGACTAAAGAGTACGTCTTTGGGGAGAATGAACGGGATGGCGCGCAAAATTGCACCCGCTTGCCCGCTGCGGTCGG
>CAZWRK010000211.1:0-5447 GCA_964635875.1 uncultured Aquaspirillum sp. | reverse complement strand
ATTGCAAATCGCTATTTAAATCTACAACTTTTTGTCCACTCTGTGTTTTTATTGTTAATTTCATCTTATCTCTCCTAAAAGTATTCTCAGATAATTATTATCTTATTTGTAAAAGTATAATTTTGTATTATTATACTATATTAATAAAGTCTCTAAAAAGTTTTTTTATTAGTAAGTTTTGAAGAAAAAGTTTTTTATTTTTTTGATAATTTAAGTTAGAAGTTTTTCAAGTTCATAAGAGCATTAAAATAAGGGGATTAAAACCCCTTATTTTATATATCTGTTACAGTAATATCTTCATCAATCAATAATTTAACTGTTGAATTTATTCCTATACCTTTATACACATTATAATTTATTCCTTCATGCGATTCTATTCCATTATTTGTCCAATCGCTTGGCGTATCTAAATGGATACTATCGCCTATATTTCCTTTAATAATCAATTCATTATTGCTATCTGTAATATCAATAACTTCATTTAAATCTAATTTTAAAGTTTGATTGCTACTATTTTCTAAATCAATAACTTCAATATTTTTAATTTTTGAAGCAATATTAGCTAAATCTATAGTATCATTGTTATCTAAAACTAATGTATCTTTACCATCTCCTGCATCTACTGTTGCATTTAAATTAGCTACACTAATAATATCATCTCCACTTCCTGTTTTAATACTTGTTGTAGTTGAAGTTCCAATAACAGTTAAATCGGCTGTTTCATTGCTTAAATTAATCACATTTGAATTTGCTATATTCATATCAAAGCTTCCACTAGCTGGAGTATTAAGAACATCATCTCCATCAACAGTTACTACAGAAACATCTACTTTACCTTCATAATTATGATATAAAATTTCGATATTATTTATTTGTGTTGTTGGAATTCCTTCTAACTTCCAACTTGAAGTTGAAATATCATAAGTAGCACTTGGATTTCCATTTAAACCATTAATTAATGTACCATCTGACAATCTAAATAATGCTGTACCATCCAATGCTTTTACTTCTCCATTTAAAATAACAGTTAATGTTTCAGAACCATCTAAATCTGTCATATTTGCATTAAGATTAATTTCTGTCCAATTATATGCATTTGCAAATGTTGTTGTCGGACTTATAGTCACAATACTTGCAACAGGAGTAACATTTAAAGTGAAATCTTTACTTATAGTACTAATTGTTTGACCATCTTTTATAATAGTTTTTAATGTTATTCCTGAAACATCTCCACTCCAATTTTCTGGAGCTTTTATCCATATTTGAGGAGATGTTCCATTTGATTCTACTGGAATATTCCAAGTGTTATATACCATATCTGGACTACTATCATTATTTCCAGCATTTTGTGCTAATTTTTGACTACCATCTTCACCATAATATACTAAGAATCCAGCTGGTATTCCATCTAAAAGTATAGTTTGAATTGTTTCAGAACCATCATTATCTATCATATTTGATAAACCAATTCCTCCATTATCTGTAGTTAAAGCAATAAATTCATTATTCCCATTAGTATATTCATTTCCTATTGCTTTTAATCCTTCTAATTCTAAACCATTTACAATAGGTGTAATATTTATAGCAATAATTCCTCCACCAACTTTTGTATTAGTAGCACCATTTTCTTGTGTTTCTAAAGAGTAGGTAAATTTAGCTGTTCCTGAGGCATATTCCTCTGGAGTAAATTTAAGTCCAATCAATTGATCTGATGAAATTGTCACACTTGTTGTAGTTCCATCAAAAGTAATTATAGTTCCATCAGATAACTCTAATATTCCATTTACACCTGAATGAGTTAAAGTTATATCTCCTAATATTTTATAATCTGAACCATCAGGATTTGCACCATCATTTGAAAAATTTCCATTTGAATCTAAATCATCAACTGTTTTAGGTTTTATATCAAAAGTATATGCTTGATCTTCATTGATTGTACTAATTAAATCACCTGAAGCTATTGCATCTGTTACTGGAGTAACATTTTCATCGTTAAATCCTCCTGCTGGAGTTATAACTGAAACTAAACTTGTTCCTATTACATATGTAGTTAAGGTAGGTTGTATTGAAACTTTTTCACCTTTATCATTATTTTCATTGAAATTCGCCTCTGGTAAGAATACAATACTTTGTAATGCTGTTTCAATATTATCTGCACTACCAATATTTAATACATATACAGTTTCGCCATTTTCTTCATAAGTAACTAATTTTGATAAACTATCAGCGCTAATACTTACATTTTCTAAACCTTTAAATGATATAGAATACGATTCATCCGTTCTATTAGTATCAGCTATAATCGTAACTATATCTGCTAAAGAAAATGCTTTATCTTCTGTAACATTAAAATCTTCAATAGAGAATTCTGAATTTACTCCTAATCCTGATCCTCCTGAAGTATTAGCAATAGCATCTATAAATTTTAATTCCGTAGTTGCTGTAGTAACTTGACTATTTTCTCCATCTTGATTATAAGCTGTGATTTTAATATTATATTTTTCACCTGTTTCATTTGATAAGCTATCATGTACATTAAATGTTAAAGTATAATTTCCATCCAATTTAGTATCTGGAATATCAATGAACCATAAAGTTGTACCATTACTAGTTACAGTAAAAATACCATTTTCAACACTCATACCAAGAGGAACTCCTTCAACTACAAATCTTGTAACTGCTTCCGAACCATCTGTATCTTTATCTCCATTATCAGAAGCAACCGCATTTAAATTAACACCAACATCAAAACTTCCTATTCCTTTTATAGTTACAGTTTCTACACCTTCGCCATTTTGATTCAATACATCTATAATTGGAGATAAACCACTTACATTTGCATCTATAGAAATCTCATCTGTTACAGCAGTTAATGTTAAATTATAAGTTGCATCTTTTTCTTCAATATCTGATATAACAGTTGAATCGCTTAATGTAACACTATCTTTAATAGTATATTTAAAATTAAACTTTGTATCTTGAGATGAACCTAAATCTGATTTGTATTGCACATATAAATTTTTAGCTTCTTGGGCATTTAAAACATAATAACCATCTACATCCTTACTTAAACTTGAAATAGGTGTTGTATTATTTCCTAAATAAAGCGTAAAATCTTTCCCATCAACATCACTTCCTAATATTCTAACTTGTACTAATGTTTCATCACTATCACTTGTAGAAATACTAAAATTAACTTTTGTTAAAGTATCTTCTTTTACACTAGTTGAAGTATTTATTGTAGCATCTACATCTGGTGTTACTAAGATTTTTACATTTTCATAAGGTAGTGTTTTACTATCTCCTTCTTTTTCTGTTGTAACATATCTAATTTTAAAATCTATTTCACCACTATAATTTTTTTCAGTAGAAATTTTTATATTATTTAAATCTTTTGCATCAAATAACCAAGTTCTTGATTCTCCTTCTCCACCTAAGAAAACAGCTCCTTCAATATCAAAGTTTCCTTTAACTCCTGTAATAACTACACTTAAATCTTCTGAATCATCATAAGAAGAAAGACCTGAATTTTTGTAAATATCCGCAAAGTTAATAGTTACACCATTTTCAGTATTTCCCATATCTTCACTTACAACTGCTTGATATATTCCATTTTGTACAGCTGAACCAGAAGAATCTAATTCTTTAAATATTTCATTTACAGGAACATCCGCCACACCTTTTATTTGAACATTTAAAGTAAGTTCTTGAGCTATTGCTTCACTTGTTACTGTTGTTACTATTCCTGTAGAATCAATAGCAGTATCTACACTATAGGCTTTTACTTTTAAATTAAAATCTTCATCACTATTATGAGTAGGAACTATTTGTAATGGCGTTGTATTATTAAAATTCTCGATAGTGATTTTTCCTGCAGGATTTTGCACTACTTCTATTCCATTATAATAAATACTTGCACCAACAGGAATATCAGAAATTACAACTGTAAATGTTTCAGAACCGTCAATATCATCAGATTTTACATTTATATCTAAATCAATAGCTCCAGGTATTTTATTTCCTACTTTTGTATTAATATCATCTGCATTTTCATCATTTGAAGTATTTCCCTTACTTCTTCCCGCATCTTCATACCCTTTTGCTTGAGATACACTAAGAGTAACTTGATCAGCAACAGGATTAACATTCATTTTTAAATAAACCGTTTGTGTTTTAGTTTCAGGAACTGCTGAACCTGCATGGTCATCAATATCTGTTACTTTTAATGTAATTGTTGCATCTATTTTTCCACTAAATTGTCCAGGTAAAGTCATAGTAAATGTAGGATCAACAATTTTTTCAGCTGCAGCATCAAACTCAACTGTTGCTATTCCACTTGAATTTGCAACTGCACTTACTCCACCTAAAGTAATTATTGTACCTGCTGGAATACCACTTACAGTATAACTTCTTTGTTCTGAACCATCTAAATCAACTGAGTTACCTGAAGTAGGCGTTAAAATTGATTGTAAATTAATTACATTATTCCCCTCTTCTAATTTACTTGCTATCGTATAAGTTTTAGCATCACTTGAAATAGTATCATCAGGATTATTTTTATTATCAAAACTTAATGTAATATCATCTGTTACTGATTTAACAATCACTTTAATATCTTTTGATGTTGTTTTACCTGCAACTCCTAAAAGTGGATTTCCACTATCATCAACTTCATAACTTGTTGCTTTTAATGTCATAGTTATATCATCATGTGATTGAGGAATAGGAGTAATTGTTAAATTTTCATATTGTGCTTTTGTTAAATGTATAATACTTGTATCATTCATATTAATATTTGAATAATGTAAAGAAGTATCTAAACTACCATCAGCATTAACAATTACAAATTTTAAAGTCGCTGTAGAAGTTCCACTATTTAATGCAATATTACCATTGTAAATTATTGCACCTTTATCAATACTAGAAAGTTCAATAACACCTATTCTTTCACCATGGTCACCTGTTTTATTACCATTATCATCTGAATTATCCATAATAGTTGGAAGAGTTAAATTCATATCCACATTTACATCTTCATTAGTTGTTACATTTGTATAATTCCATGTTAAACTATCTGCAACAGGATTAACTTTGAATTTGATTTCTCCAAAAGCAATATCTCCATCACTATCTTGAATACCATATTTAAATGATGGAGTAGCATTATAGTTTGAATAATCAGGGTTTGGAGTAAATGTTACATAACCTGAGCCATTATATGTTAATTTTCCTATTACAATATTTGAATTATTTGGATCAAAAATATCTACAGTTGGATTACTTGAATCTAAAGTTTCTGGTAATAAACCTTTGTTCCAAATTAATAAACTAGAGAAACTTTCTTCTGTTAAAGTAATATTTATTGAAGTATCTTCATTTAATTCAAATGTTTTATTTATAGCATTTGGTAAAGAGTCATTTACAGTTACTTTAAATTCTACAAGAGG
>CAZWRK010000210.1:0-5509 GCA_964635875.1 uncultured Aquaspirillum sp. | reverse complement strand
TGACGAATGCTCGCATGGTGCTATACTGGTCTTAATTGAATACGTCGAGTGGAAGAACCATAGACAAGCGAGTAGTCGCGTCTATGGATTTTTATATATTCTTGGACGCGTGTCGCCAACACAGTAATCCAAATATATGACTCCATTTAACTCCAAAAAACGAGCATTGCATAAGATAAAGCACCCCATAGAGTTTTTGAACTTTGTCGAGTGGTTTGCGCTTCCAAATGCGACGGTTCAAGCAAAATCTCAAAGAGAACTAGCCAAGAAGCTTGGAGTAGGTGAAGATACTCTTTCGGAATGGAAAGACAGAGAAGGTTTCTACGAACTCGTCGACGAATATAGAAAGGATTGGGCAAAGGAAAAAACGACAACAATAATTAAGGCATTTTTCGAGCGTATAGTTAACGATCCAAGCGCTCCCAATGTGAAGCTATGGTTTCAACTATTCCAAGATTGGTCAGAGCCAAAGCCAGTTTCAAAAGAACTTTACGATCTCAAAATGATCCCAATATTTGGTGGTGAGTCTGTTCCAAAAGACGAGAGGGAAGATGGAACGGATAGTTGAAAAACACTTTCACAAGCTTATGTGTAACCACCCCGAGCTAACAAAGGAAGAGGCACTTGCTATCACGGAGCGATTAGTTGCTTTGTCGAAAATTGTAATAGATAGCTACAAAAAGAGTTCCAATGATCCCAGAATACTTGCAAAATAGCCTCAAAATGGTACTCTATAGCACGAGGATGCCAAAATGATAGGAATAATCTACTGTCGCGTTTCTACGAAGGAACAGGCCGAAAAAAAGACCAGTTTAGAGAACCAGGAATCGGCGTGTATAAAGCTTGCCGAAAGTATGGGTTATTTGGTTGAACGGAAGTTTATAGATAGAGGTGAGTCGGCAAAGACCGCAGACCGACCAGAACTTATCGCAATGCTTGATTATTGCGCAAAGAATAAAGGGAAGGTTGATGCACTCTTCGTTTGGAAGGTTGATAGACTATCAAGAAACTCAGGTGACCACCATGCTATTACGGGCATGCTTTTGAAATATGGTGTGAAATTTATTTCGGTGACAGAACCTATAGATGAAACCCCACAGGGAAATTTAATGGAAGGAATGCTTGCAGCATTTGCACAGTTTGATAACGAGGTGAGAACTGAGAGAACAAAGATTGGAATGAAGCAGAGGACAAAAGAAGGTAGGTGGGTTTTTGGGAGACCGGCTATAGGCTACCTTTCTGTTAAGGACGCGACTGACAAGACTATTCGAGTTTTAGATCCAAAAAGATACGAAATCATCAAGAAAGCTTTTATCGAGTATTCGCTAGGTGTATACTCGCAAGCTGAGATTCTTCAGATGGTAACCAAGCTTGGTCTTACAACAAGAGCGGGTAAAAACCTTAGCATACAAACACTTAATAGTATTTTGAAGAATCCATTTTATGCTGGGTATATTTTCGATCCATGGGAAAAGAAGCTTGTGAAGGGGCAGCACGAAGCCATTGTCACAAAAGAAGTGTTTGATGCTTGCCAGGCCGTAGTCAATGGATTCAAACCATCGCAAGTAACAAGACAGAAATACAATCCAAACTTTCCTCTTCGTGGCCTTTTAGTGTGTCAAAAATGCTCCAGATCGCTCACGGGAAGCATGTCAAAAGGAAAAACTAAAAAGTACGGTTACTACCACTGTTATAAATGTACTGGAGTGAGTTATCGTTCCGACAAGATAAACTCAGAATTCAGGGAGTTGTTAGAAAATGTAAAACCAAAAGATTCGTATGTTAATGATTTCAAAGAAATATGTTTAGATGTTTGGAATGAAGAGTACAAGGAAACAAACTCAATAAGGCGGAAACTAGCTCAAGAGATATTAGATCTCGAAGATAAAAAAGAAAAGATAATTGATCTGGGTGCCTATGAAAAGATCTCTACCAAAGACCTGGAAGATAGACTCAATAAGCTCAATAATGAGATAACACGCAAAGAATTGGATCTAAATGATCTTAGAAAAAAAGAATACAACATTGACGCGTTACTTAGCTATGCAGAATGGTTTTTGACAAGAACCGATAAAATTTGGGCAGACCTGGAACCAGCAGCACAGCAAAAGTTCCAACAGTTCATTTTTCCTGAGGGTTTGAACTATGATAGCAATGGATTTAGTCGAACACCTAAACTATCAAGTATATATGCGGTTTTTCAAACTTCCGACAAAAAGAAATCAAGAATGGTAGACCGTGTTACTAATAGTTGGAACTCTATTATAGTTGAGCTTGAGTATGTATTTAAGCTCAATCTTGATAAGGCAACAGTCTAGTTATTATACTACCGCATTGTATGGGAACAAGATAGTAGCAGTAGTTGGGATTAGCTACTGAGGTGAAGATATGGTGTCTCTAATACATCAACATCAACCTGTACACCAGAACCGTCTTTAGTGGGAGACTTTTTACACCTTGCCCTTGGGACTACGAGCTCCAAGTTTGAAAAATCTGTTACCCCCAAGATCGATAAAAGTTTTTGTTCATTGTGATACCTCAGGGCAAGGGAGTTTATTTCTGCGCTTGTATCCATCCTTTCGGCGTCATGGGGGGAAAGACAAAAAGACAATGTTTTTATCGGAAACTCTGCCTTCCCTTTTTCAATAATTTCATGCAGCAAATATGTGCTCACAACATCTGACTTCTCGAGTTTCCTAACCAAAGGGTTGGGAAACCGGCGCTTAAAAAAGTTTTGTATTTCATCCATCGTTTTTAAAAGCTCTAAATAGCTCGCAGGCACCTTTGTGGCATTCATGGGAGGTAAGTTACAGATTGGCAGTTCGATACCTTTATCGTAAATAAGTATATCTATTTCATCTTGGTTTATCTTTGAGAAAAAGTTCAGGATTTGATAGGCCTCGTGAACATCAAAACATCTTTCTTTGTGGAGATAGCAGTTAAAGGTCAGTGCAAGATTCTTAATATTAAAAACCAACTCTATGTCCAACGCGGTCTCCCCGCTGATGTTATCAAATGTCACCTCTTCAGAACCTGCTTTAGAAATAAATAGCTCTTTCTCAAGCAAAGTCTGTTTGTCTTTTAGAGTTCTCCATACGAATAATCTTCCAGTCTCTGAGGGGGCAGTCCTCAGCTGGAGTGAGGTGTCTTTCTCGCCACCATCGTATATTAGTTTATTCCCCAATTTAAATCTTGCATTTCTTACATTTATACTTGGGATAGAAACGCTGCTACCCGTTCGTAGGTAGCTCTGAAATTCGTTATGCAGTTTTTTGCCTTCTGGTGAATTTGGAAAGGTCAACTCAAACGAACCATTGGGAAGGGCTTTCTTGAAGTCATCTTTTGATTTAGGTGTGAAAAATTGTATAGCTTTCCCTTGTCGAATACTAAAGGCCGCGCCGGGTCTGGTTATTTGACCTTGTTCTGATAGTAGGGTCTCGACATCGTAATGCTCATCAACATTTACGACTTCAGCAACTTCCGAAAGTTTCTTTAGTCGGTCTTCAGCACCAAAAACTTCTTCTAAATCCTTGGCAAAAATGGCGTGATTCCTTTTTGCGGTAATTCCAGCAGGTTCATTGTCTAAGAAATGCACTATATCCGTGACATCAAAGATCGTTACAATCGGACTCTTCAGATCTTTCTGTATCTCAATCTTTTTTATGCCAAGCTCTCGATTACTTACAAAAACAAAACTTTCAAGCCCGGTTTTCCCTTTCCACTTCTTGTACTCTTTCCAAAACTTTCCACCTTTTCTTAGGGGATTTGCCTCTTGAGAGAATTGAAAAATAATTACTTCAATACCGTCACGTAGGATAATGGCATCAATGCCGCCATCGGCCACGTTACCGACTTTTTGTATTTTGCTGTAACCTCTCCCGCGCATAAAGTCATAGCAAATGCTCTCGAACTGCTGCCAACCGAGCGATTGCTGCAAAGTATATTTCGTGGAATCTTTCATTGTGAATATGAATCTTGTTTGTAAATAATAGTACGGTAGCGTGCGCATTACAGCTAGCTCTAGATATTATCACTTCTTGCGAGCCATATATGCTTCACGCTCAGGACTCGTCATGCAATTATTATAGCGCTCAATGGAATCAGGCCAAGGTATGCCACAAAACTTATCACCAACGTAAACAGGTCGTTGTTGAATGGGGGCTGGGCTTTCACTTGGGAGCATAGTGACACCTGAATCATCTTTACTTGCTGTTTTACTACTACCCTTTGAAGTAGTCTTATCTGCAGTCACCATGGGTGCAATAGTCCTAGATTCCTGTCGAGAAGCAGTTTGTTCAATAACAATACCCTCAACTCCGCTTGAGACATTTACAAAGCGGTGTGTTTGGATATGGGCAATTAAAAAGACAATAAAGATGTTCATGGGTATTCTAATGTTAACACCACATGATGTACTTGAATAATCTTATTGTCAAGCAAGTTCGACAAGAAAGTACTTGCCCATATTGTTAGCAAACCTGCTATCTATGGCGAAATGCTTAATCACTGATATTGTTTAAAACAAGCATCCTTGTCTTCTCTGAGCTGTCGGTCGACCCGGTTAGCGTTGTATTCGGGTAGTTTGCAATCCGCCTTAAGGCCTACGGCACTACATTCGTTATCCCAAAATATTGAGTAGTCGTCATCTGCCGTAGAGAGACAGGTGTCCAGATTGTCTTGTCGCTCCGCTGCCTTTCTTTCGTCTGAAGATGCTTTTTCTTGTAGTCGTTGTTCCTTTTCTTGTTGGAGTTGTAGTTCTTGCTTTCTGAGTTCAAGCGCCCTCTCTTGTTGCTCCTGATTCTTGGCATAGCTCCGTGGAAGAAAAAAAGCGAGATAATATCCACCACTAATAGCCAGCACAAGCAAGGCTGTAGCTACAATAATCTTGAAGGGTGTGAAATAATTTCCAAAGTTACGGCCACTCTTTAGATGATCTTTAGGATCTGGACTCAGGAGGTTGTTATCGAAGTTGTCTGCAGCCTTTTGTGCTGTATTGTTTGAAGACTTTTTTGAGCTTGTGTAATTCTTCTTTTCTCTAAAAGGCGGCCACTTTATGCCAAGTTCTTTTTTGAGCTTTTTTGCTTTACTGCCAAGAATAGCAGGGTATATCAAGCCAAGCAACCAAAGAATGGTAACGAAAATAATTATAATGTAAACATCAAGGCCTAGTTTTTGCAAAAATATCGAAAGCAAGATTTTGATAAAAAACGCACCCCATGTGGCTATTAGAAAGGCATTTATTGCCTTAAGCTCTAGCCGCTTCCAAGCATCAAACTTATCTGACTTAATATTGGGGAAATTTTCGCCCTTCAGTTTTTTTAGTTTTGGTTTACGAAATAAATAGATAATTCCAAAGGCGAGTAGCAATAATTCCAGCATAACCAACCCCTTTTAGTAACTCCCTAAGGTTAGCATAATTGAGCGCTTTTGAGTAGAAAATACTCAGTAGGCTCTTGACGAATGCTCGCATGGTGCTATACTGGTCTTAATTGAATACGTCGAGTGGAAG
>CAZWRK010000209.1:0-5560 GCA_964635875.1 uncultured Aquaspirillum sp. | reverse complement strand
CACTGCCCACGGATCAAGCATCAGCACACACCACAACGCACCCACCCATGCCTGTGAAGCAACCATCGTGCGCCGTGCGGAGATCATCCCGACGTAACCCAAAATCATCCACAGCGATCGTTGCGTCGGAACCGAAAACCCCGCCAGTGCGGCATACACCACCGCCGCGAAACCGCCCGCCCAGCCCGCGACCACCCGATGCGGTATCCGCACCACACCCAACCGCCGCACCGCAAACCGCACCACGCTCGCGACCAGCGCCGCCACTAAAGTCAAATGCAAGCCCGAAATGCTCACCAAGTGGGTCAGACCGGTCTGATTAAATAACTGCCACTGCGCCGCGGGGATTGCGCTCTGCTCGCCCACCACCAAGGCCGTCATCAATCCAGCATAAGGCTGCCCCGCGACAGCGGTTTGAATTCGCTGGGAGATCTGCGCCCGCGCCCGATCTAATTGCGCACGCCATCCGCTTGCCTCGCCAAGAAAAGTCGCGGTTTTCACCGAGCCTTTCGCTAAAACCCCTTGGGCAAACGCCCAGCCTTCTGCATCAAACGTATGGGGGTTATACGTCGCCTGAGGCCGCTTGAGGCGCACCGCCAAACGCCAGCGACTGCCCGCCGGAAAACGAGTTTTCCCGTAGCTCGATAACCCGAGCCGTCGCGGAAGCGATGCGCCACCGTCCACTTGATCGACCTCGAATAGAAAACGTTGCCCTGATCGCGTCAGAACCGGTAAATCCACCACCCGCCCCTCAACCGTCCACACCACGCCTTCGGCCTCGGCAGGCAATTGCTGCGCTAAACGGTCGTCGATTCGCCACGCGCTATACGCCAACGCCAAACACGCACACAGCACATACGCCGACACCCGATCATGCCGATACGCTTGCACCACCGCCGTCCCCACCGCCAACGCCAAAAGCCCATGCCACGATAAAGGCATCGGCAAAAACTGGGGCACGGCCAGCGCAGCAATCCACACCAAGATAAGATTCATGCGCAAACTATATTGCCAAGCAAAATTAAATGACAATTTAATTTTGAAAAAATAAAGCGCGATGCAACTTGCCCGCAACAGTCGGCCTTGCGTATCGTCGAGCCTTATCTTTTTTGTGATCTTGCTGTCATGACCGCTCCACGTTTACCCCTGATTTGCCTCGACCCGACCCGCCAAGCCGAAGCCCTGAGCATCGCCGATCGCTTTGGCTTTGTCTGCTGCGATGACATTCCCGAAGATGGCTATTGGTTGGCACTCGATGAACAACGCCTTGAATTGCGCTATCCCAGTAAGCACGGGGCGATTTATGTCGAGTTTGTCGAAGGCAGCGCCGCGCATCGGCGGCAATTTGGGGGTGGAGCGGGGCAGCCGGTCGCCAAGGCCGTTGGGATCAAAGGCGGGTACCGCCCAAGTATTGTCGATGCGACGGCCGGACTCGGGCGCGATGCGTTTGTGATGGCATCGTTAGGTGCGACTGTCACACTGATTGAGCGCGCACCGATTGCAGCGGCACTGCTGGCCGATGGCTTACAGCGTGCAGCAGTGCATCCCGATACCGCCGACATTGCCGCCAGAATGACACTGGTCCACGCCGATGCGGCGCAGTGGTTGACGGACTGCCCGCAGGCAGCACGCCCTGATGTGGTCTATCTTGATCCGATGTTTCCCGATACCGGCAAGGCCGCGCTCGCAAAAAAGGATATGCAGGCTTTTCAAACCCTGATTGGCGATGATCTCGACAGCGAACGGTTGTTGAATGCCGCTTTGGGGATCGCTAAAAAGCGCATTGTCGTGAAGCGACCGCGCCTCGGCCCGCCCATTGACGGCCCCAAACCCAGTGCCCAACATATTGGAAAAAGCACGCGCTTTGATTTGTACGCGCCTAAAATGATGGCGGCCACAACGGACTAAAAAAGACGCCTTATTCCCTGAACAGAATTCTTCTCTTTGCCACATAAGCGAGTCTATCTATGTCAAGCGTCATTACGCTGATGCGTCAGCTCGAACAGCTCACCGAGATTGGGCTAGCCCTCTCCGCCGAAAAAAATCTGAACGCGCTCCTTGAACGGATTCTCAAAGCGGCTAAAGACCTCACCCTCGCCGACGGCGGGACGTTTTACATTATCAAAGACCGTCAGGCGCATTTTTGGGCGGCGTTTAATGACAGCCTGCAAATGGCAATGGGCGGCTCGACCGGCAAAGCCGCCTCCCTTGGCCCCATTCCGCTCTATCTCGAAAATGGTCAGCCAAATACTTCGCTGGTGGTGGTGCACACGTTTTTTGACGAAAAAAGCGTGTGCCTAAAAGATGTTTACAGTGCCGAAAAATATGATTTTTCTGGCACCCGAAAATTCGACGAAATGACCGGCTACCGCTCAGAGTCGATGTTGACGGTGCCTATTTTTGGGCAAGATCGTAAAGTCGTCGCGATTTTGCAGCTGATTAACGCCAAAGACCCGCGCACGCATCAAACCATCCCCTTCACCCCGATTGATCAGCGCGTTGTGGAATGTCTCGCGTCGATGGCGGCGGTGGCGATGACCAACCGCGAGCTGTTCCGTAAGCAAGAGCAACTGTTTAATGAATTGATGAACCGCTATATGGAAGACTAATCGCCCACAAAAAAAGCCCGCCAAAAGGCGGGCCAATAGGGTGAGCACAACAACCTTACATATTCGGGTAATTCGGGCCGCCCGCGCCTTCGGGGGTCGTCCAATTGATGTTTTGGGTCGGGTCTTTGATGTCACAGGTTTTGCAATGCACGCAGTTTTGCGAGTTGATTTGCAAACGTGGTGTGCCTTCTTCCTGCCCAACAATCTCGTACACGCCCGCCGGACAATAGCGCTGTTCCGGTGCATCGTAGAGCGCCAAATTCACGGTAATCGGGGTCGATGCATCTTTGAGTTTCAGATGAATCGGCTCGTCATCGCGGTGATTGGTATTGGAGATAAACACCGAAGACAGCTTGTCAAAGCTGATTTTGCCATCCGGTTTCGGATAGTGAATTTTCGGCATTTCTTTGGCTTTTTTCAGGCACTCATGGTCCGCGTGAAGGTGACGCAAGGTCCACGGTGCGCGGCCTTTGAACAAGAAAGTGTCAATCGCCGAGTACGCCATCGCGGGCCACAAGCCCCAGCGGAACGACGGACGAATATTGCGCACCGTCCATAGCTCATCAAACAACCAGCTTTGCTTGAATTTGTCGCTGTAAGCCACAGCCTGATTTTCCAGTGATTCACGGCCCAGCAATTCCAACACCGCATCAGCAGCCAACATCGCCGACTTCATCGCGGTGTGGGTGCCTTTAATTTTTGGCACGTTCAGGAAACCTGCGGTATCGCCTACCAACAAGCCACCGGGGAAAGTCAGTTTTGGCAAAGATTGCAAACCGCCTTCAGACAGCGCCCGTGCGCCATAAGAAATTCGCCGCGCACCTTCAAAAACCGGACGAATATGCGGGTGAGTTTTGAAACGTTGGAATTCATCAAACGGTGACAAGTGCGGGTTTTGGTAATCCAAACCAATCACAAAACCGACGACAACTTGGTTATCTTCAAGGTGATACAAGAACGAGCCACCATAGGTGTTGCTATCCATCGGCCAGCCGGTGGTATGGGTAATTTTGCCCGGCTGATGTAGCTCGGGCTTGATTTCCCACAGCTCTTTAATGCCAATACCGTAAGTTTGTGGGTCGGCACCGTCGCGCAAATTAAAGCGCTCAAATAGGGTTTTGGTCAGAGAACCACGGCAGCCTTCGGCAAAGATCGTTTGCTTGGCCCATAGCTCCATGCCTGCTTGATGCGCATCGGTCGGCTGGCCTTCGCGGTCGAGGCCCATGTCGCCGGTGGCAACGCCTTTCACCGCGCCGGTCTCGTCGTACAAGACTTCGGCAGCGGCAAAGCCGGGGTAAATTTCCACGCCGAGTTCTTCGGCCTGTTGGCCCAACCAGCGACAGAAATTCCCCAAGGAAATAATGTAATTGCCGTGGTTTTCCATTTGTGGCGGAGTCGGCAATTTGAACGAACCGTTCTCGGTCAGAAACAGGAAGTTGTCATCCTGTGCAGGCGTATTCAGTGGTGCGCCTTTTTCTTTCCAGTCGGGGATCAGTTCATTGAGCGTGGTCGGCTCGAGGACTGCGCCAGAGAGAATATGCGCGCCGATTTCGGAGCCTTTCTCTAGCAAACAGACACTCACTTCGCGACCTTGCTCTGCAGCTTGTTGCTTCAGGCGAATGGCAGCAGTCAGACCGGCAGGCCCACCGCCAACAATCACAACGTCGTACTCCATATATTCACGTTCCACGCTCGGCTCCTTACTCTATTTCTCTCGATCGGTCACGCCCCGCTCACATAGCGCAAACGTGCCGATACAGATGCGTTTTTAATGGTTGGAATCATGCATCTTAACCGGCAATTCGTCAAACGAGCGTTTAAACAATGCCATCATTGTGCAGCGCACCAATTTGAACATCGCTAAGTCCAAGATTTCTCAAGACTTCTTGCGTATGCCCACCTAACATGGGTGGTGCGCTTTCGTACACAATTGGCGTACCCGAAAGGCGAATTGGACACGCCACCTGCGGAATTGCGACCCCATCCCGATCGAGTGAAATTTGCATCTGACGCGCCTGAATTTGCGGGTCGGCAAACGCCTCATCAATGGTATTAATCGGCCCAGCCGGAACCCCTGCCGCATCCAACGCCGCCAACCAATGCTCACGCGAATGACCCGAAAAAGCCTGTGCGAGCACTGGAATCAGCGCGTCGCGGTTCGCCACTCGATCAGCATTACGCGCAAAACGGGCATCCGTGGCCAGCGCCGATAAACCCAGCAAATCCAACACCCGCACAAACTGCGCATCGTTGCCACACGCCAAAATAAAATGACCATCCGCCGCCGAAAACACTTGGTACGGCACAATATTGGGATGACCATTGCCGAGCCGTGGCGGGGTCTTTCCGCCGACCAAATAATTCATATTGACGTTCGCCAGCATCGCCACTGCGCAATCAAACAACGCCAAATCAATATGCTGCCCCACGCCGGTTTGATCGCGCGCGGCCAGCGCCGCCAAAATCGCACTCGACGCATACATCCCGGTAAACAAATCCGTCACCGCGACACCGACTTTATGCGGCTCGCCGTCGGCCGGACCGGTCACGCTCATCAAGCCGCTCATGCCCTGCACGATGTAGTCATAGCCGGGCAAGCTCGCATACGGGCCGGTCTGACCAAATCCCGTCACCGAGCAATACACCAAGCGCGGATTGATCTCACGCAGACTGTCATAATCTAGGCCGTATTTTTTCAGGCCGCCGACCTTGTAGTTCTCCACCAACACATCACAGCTTTGCACCAGCTGCCGAATAATTTCCTGCCCACGCGGCTGGGTAATGTCGAGCGTGACCGATTTTTTGCCGCGATTCGCGCACAAATAATAGGCAGCATCGCTGGGTTGCCCCTCTGAATCACACACAAAGGGCGGCCCCCAACCCCGCGTATCATCCCCGACCTGAGGCCGTTCAATTTTGATCACCTCGGCACCCAAATCGGCCAGAAGTTG
>CAZWRK010000208.1:0-5619 GCA_964635875.1 uncultured Aquaspirillum sp. | reverse complement strand
ACTTTTGCGCCTTCTCCGTAGTAGTCGCCCGCTTTTAGCGCGTCTTGGGTGCGGTAGCCGTGGCGTGACCAAAAATGGCTTGCGCCTTGCACTGCAACTAAACGGCTGTAGCGCAGTCCTTGGCGGCGGGCGGTTTGAAACGCGGCGTCAATGAGCTTCGGTGCCAGTCCTTGGCCGCGGCCTTGGGGATGCAGCGCGAGATCGTGAATAAACAGCGTGTCGGCATCTTGCGGCAGGGCGGTGAGCGGCGTATCTAAAGCCGGTGCGTGTTCGCCTTGCCACGGATGCGAAAATAAATAGCCCAAAACGGTGCGATGCGCCGCCACCCAGCAGCTTTCCGGCGCGAGGGCATGGCGCGATGCGAGTGCGGCTTCGGATTCGATTAGCTCGGGCGGGTAGCAGTGGGTTTGAATCTGGAGAACGGCAGGTAAGTCACTGATTTTCATGGGTCGAATCATGATTTCAGCGGGTGTTGCAAGTGCGATGGACATAACAGACAAAAATGCTGCCGACACAGCGGCGGGGGCGTATTGTGCCTTGCAGCATTTATTTTGCCAAGCGTGTCATCCAATCCAGCGTATCGGCTGTGCGCGGGCGCGTGGGGCGATATTCGGCGGCGCAATAGCCTGTGTAGGGCTGTGCGGCAATGTAGGCAAAAATCGCATCGAAATCCAGCTCACCACTGTCCGGCTCCCCGCGTTGTGGAAAATCCGCAAACTGAATATGAGCAATCGACGGCCACCACGCTTCAAGCACGGCGATGGGATCTAGATCTTGCCGTGCCATATGGTACAGGTCGATTTGCATCGCCAGCGCCGGATGATTGACCGTTTTCAGTACGTCGGCCAATTGCTCGGGGCGATTGATCAAATAACGCGGCATATCGAACGGGTTAATCGCCTCGCAGGTCACGGTGATGCCGAGCGGCGCAAACACCTTGGCGGCGCGTGCGAGGTTGTCGCACAGGGTCGCGGTCGCCTGTTCGACCCCGACGCCAGCGGGTACCCGCCCCGAGAGCACATTGACGCAGCGCACCCCAAGAACTTGCGCATAGTGGGCGGCTTGTTCGAGCGCTTCGGCAAAGGCCGCAGTCGCGCTCGGCACACAGGCCAAGCCATCGCCGCCTTGCATCAGATCACCTGCGGGCACATTAATCAGCACCACTTCGACCCCTGCAGCATGCGCCGCCTGTGCAAGCTCGGCGGCGGGTGTGTCGTAAGGAAATTGAATTTCCACCGCCGAAAATCCTGCCGCTTTCGCGGCGGCAAAGCGATCGAGCAGCGGATATTCGCTAAACAGCAGGGTGAGATTAGCGCAGAGTTTCAGCATGGGAGAGGGACTCGATCACGGTACTGAGGTCGCGTTCGGCGTTTTCGCCCTGTTGGGCAAAGTCGCGAAGGCGCTCGGCGGCGGCGTGCGCCATTGGAATAGTAAAGTCCTGTTCGGCCGCGACGTGCAGGGCGTTATCGAGGTCTTTCAGCAGGGTCGCGACTTTCCATTGCACCGGCGTATAGGTTTGGGTCGCCATACGCGGGGCCAGAATTTGGAAGGGCTTGGAATCCGCAAACCCACCGGCGAGGGCGGGGGCTAATTGGCTGGCATCGACACCATTACGTTCGGCAAGGGCGACCGCTTCGGCAATCAACAAACTGTTCGCCGCGACGATTAACTGATTGCAGACTTTGGTGACTTGACCCGCGCCCACGTCGCCCATGCGGGTGAGGCGTTGGCTGAGGTGCGCGAAGATTGGCCGCAAGGCGTCGATGTGCTCGGCGTCGCCGCCCGTCATCATCACCAATGTGCCGGTTTCTGCGCCGCCGGTGCCGCCCGAAACCGGACAATCGACCCATTTTGCACCGCTGGCGCGTTCGAGCCGTCGCGCAAAATCGCGGGTGGCGCTGGGCGAAATGCTCGAAAAATCGACCACGGTTAAGCCCGAATGTGCGCCTTCCGTGACGCCTTGCGCGGAAAACATCACGCTTTCAACGGCGGCGGTGTCCGAGACACACAGCATCAAAATATCGACTTGCGCCGCTAATGCCGCGGGTGAATCGGCACACGCTAAGCCGAGGGCGTGGGCTTTTTCTGGGCTACGGTTCCATGCTGCCACCGAATAGCCCGCTGCGAGTAGGCGCGGCACCATGCGCGCGCCCATCAGCCCCAGCCCGATAAAACCAAGGCGCGGTTTAGCCATCTAAGCCCTCCTGCGCCATCGCAGCGGCGCGAATGACCGCGCGGGCTTTATTGCAGGTTTCTTGCCATTCGCTTTCGGCGACCGAGTCGGCCACCACCCCTGCACCGGCCTGAATATATAACACTTGATCTTTAATCACGGCGGTACGAATCGCGATGGCTAAATCCATATCGCCATTGAATCCGAGATAGCCAACCGCGCCGCCATAAATGCCGCGTTTGCTCGGCTCGAATTCGTCGATGATTTCCATCGCGCGGACTTTCGGCGCACCCGACAAAGTGCCTGCGGGGAAAGTGGCGCGCAGAATATCAAGGTTGCTGGTGTTCGGTTTGAGCGTGCCTTCGACGTTGGAGACGATGTGCATCACGTGCGAATAACGCTCGATGACCATTTTGTCCGTGAGGCGCACTTGGCCGGTTTGGGCGACACGGCCTGCGTCGTTGCGGCCAAGGTCGATCAGCATGACGTGCTCGGCGATTTCTTTCGGATCGGCCAGCAGTTCTTCGGCGAGTGCTTGATCTTCTTCGCGGGTCTTGCCACGTGGTCGGGTGCCGGCAATCGGGCGCACGGTGACGGTTTCTTCTTCTCGGCGCACCAAAATTTCGGGCGAAGAGCCAACGACGTGGAAATCATCAAAGTGATAGAAGAACATGTACGGCGACGGGTTCAGGCTGCGCAAGGCGCGGTACAGCGATAGGGGGTTGTCGCTAAACGGCATCGACATCCGTTGCGACAGGACCACCTGCATGATGTCGCCATCGAGAATGTAATTTTTGGCTTGATCAACGGCCGCTTTAAAGGCGTCTTGGCCGAATTCGGAGCGGGCTTCGGTGCGCTGCGACGGTGTTGACAGCGGAATCGTGACCGATTCACGGAGTTTGCTGCGTAATTGTTGGAGTCGTGCGAGGGCTTTTTGGTAGCTATTCGGTACAGCGGGGTCGGCGTAGACAATCAAATACAGCTTGCCGGACAGATTATCGACGACGGCGAGTTCTTCCGATTGCATTAGCAAAATATCAGGCGTGCCGAGGGCATCGGGCTTGTTGACGTTCGCCAAGCGTTTTTCAATCAGGCGAATCGTTTCGTAACCAAAATAGCCGACGAGGCCGCCGGTAAAGCGCGGCAAACTGGCATAAGGCGGTGTTTTGAAGCGCTGTTGGAACGACTCGATAAAGCCGAGTGGATCGCCTTCGTGGGTTTCAACTACGCGGTCGCCGTGTTCGACTTGAACCCGTAAACCATTGACGCGTAGTCGTGTGGTCGCCGGTAGCCCAATAAACGAATAGCGCCCAAAGCGCTCGCCGCCGACGACCGATTCCAGAAGGTAGGAATACGGCTGATTAGCGAGCTTGAGGTAGACCGATAACGGTGTATCGAGATCGGCAAAGAGTTCGAGGACGACGGGGATGCGGTTGTAACCCTCTTGGGCGAGGGTGTTGAATTCAGCTTGAGTCAGCATACTATTTCCTGAGGGATCAAATTAACGGGGCGAAAGAATGGAGTGCGTTTCGTATCGCCATCGCCAATGCAATCCCGTCAGGTCAGAGAAGAAAGTCATGCTGTTTTCGTAGAGTGTCGTTCAAAAGAATGGCGTGATAGTGCCGGATTTACCGGCGAAGAACAAGTTAGGCCTCGGCAGGTTCTAGCGCGACAAGGGCTTGTAGTTCACTAAAATGGGCGATGTGTGCATCGGCATTCAGCGCTTCAGGTTGGTCGCCATAACCATACGTCACAACGACCACCGGACAACCGGCTGCTCGTGCGGCGAGTACATCATTTTTTGAATCGCCGACCATCAGCATATCTTCAGGTTGGCAGCGCAGCACCAAAGCGGTGTGCAAGAGCGGGTGCGGAAGCGGTTTTTTCTCAGGCAGCGAATCGCCACCGAGCACCACATCGAAATAGTCGGATAACCCAAGCGCCGCCAAGAGCGGTAGCGTGAAATCAAAAGGCTTGTTGGTGATGACTGCCAAAGCAAGTCCCCGCGCCTTGAGCGCTTTGAGGGTGTCGTGTACACCGTCATAGACCTCGGTATCATCGGCCAAATGCGCGTGGTAATTGTCGTGGAAGCGCGTCATTGCCAGCGCGTGATCGGGATGTTCGCCGACTTTGACATCGTGTTGATCGCTTAAGGCACGGGCAACGAGCGTCGCGGCACCGTCACCGACAAAGCTGGCGATGCGGGTTTGGGCCAAAGGAACCAGTCCGAATTGTTCACGCATGGTATTGGCAGCGCTCGCCAAGTCGGCGATGGAGTTGATTAATGTGCCGTCTAGATCAAATGCCACTGCCTGTACTGAAAAAATCATGACCTATTTCCTTAATTGAGAAGGTCGCGAATATCAACGACGGGTTCATCGCCAAACTGTGGCGAGAGTAAATAGGCAACAACCTGTCCTGCGACAGATTGTGGGCTGGCTAAATTACCTTGTTTGTGCAGCGCTTCGAAGCCCGGTTGCAAAGGAAAGCGTTTCGGGTCGCTGGCGCGAATGCTGGCTTGCATATCGGTGTCGATCACACCCGGATAAATCGACACAATTTTTGCGCCGTTTGTGCGGCCACTTTGCTCAAGCGAAGCAATGCGGGTGAAATGATCAAGTCCGGCTTTGCTCGCGCCGTAGACACTCCAGCCCGGATAGGTTCGCATCGCTGCACCCGAGGAAATTTGCGCAATGCGCAGATCAGTCGCTTCTTTTTTCGCTTTGGCGCGTTGAATAAACGCGTTGGTAAGCTGAATCGGCGTGGTCAGATTGAGCGTGAGCGCTTTGGCCGTTTCTTCGTCGGAGTCGAAGTCGCCCGCAAAGGCCATCGGGCCGAGTTGCCCCGCATTATTGATGAGAATGAGCTGCTTGGGCTGCATTTCCATCAAGGCGGTAAAGGCGACTGCCATCACTCGATTCGCCGCGCCGGCTTCGCTGAGGTCGGCCTGAATCGTGACTAAGCGGGTGTTACGCCGTGCGGCGATTTCGGCCAGTTCTGGCGCGGGCGCGCGGGATACGGCAATCACAATCCGCGAGGGCGAGAGCAGCGCCTCGGCCAAATAGCGTCCCAAGCCGCGAGACGCACCCGTCACAATGGCAGCATCCATCGCTTAGCCTACCTTGGCGAGTTCGGCGCGCATTGCGGCAATGGTGGCGGCGTAGTCGTCGGTGCCGTAAATCGCAGAGCCTGCGACAAAAGTGTCGGCACCGGCTGCGGCAATCGCGGCGATGTTGTCGATTTTGACGCCGCCATCGACTTCAAGTGCGATATGGCCACCATGCTCGGCACAGTATTCGTCGATTCGGCGACGCGCTTCGGTGATTTTTTTCAGGGCTTGCGGAATGAATTTTTGGCCGCCGAATCCCGGATTCACTGACATGATTAAAATCATGTCGATTTTGTCCATGACGTAATCTAAATTGTGCCGCGGCTTGCCGGGGTTG
>CAZWRK010000207.1:0-5682 GCA_964635875.1 uncultured Aquaspirillum sp. | reverse complement strand
GCCCATGCGGGAGTTTGCCGCTCTGGCGGGATTCTTATGAGGTCTTGCGGTTGGCGTTCCTCGTAGTCGGCAGGACAGACCATATATCCATCCCACCGCCTACGAAGTTCTGATGCTTTGTACTTGAAACCGCAGACATCACATAGAGCATTCCAATCGCCTAGTTTCAGATAATCTTTTGGCCCAAGTGTCAAAGACATTAGTGGTATCCTCTGATGATGATTGTTCCAGTATCTCCAGCTGCCAGTCCTTTTGTAGTCATCAGCAAGTTACCAGATACACCAGTTCCTGCGTCATTTACAATCGGAACACCAGTTGATTCAAAAAAGTCAATATCACCTTCGTACTGGTTAAGCACAAAAGCCTGTTTGTCTGTGGTTGCATCCCACAGCAGTGTAGCAGTAAACTCAGCAAACTGCCAGCTAATATTACGAATCTTGAACTTAGTTGGAGTACCAGTTAAATCAGCAACATCAATTATCTTCTCGGCAGTAAACTCTGCGTCGCCACCAACAACGTCAACCTTGATGACGAAATCACGAGAGCCATTGATTAGATACTTAGTTGAAACAGTTGACGCAGCCATATGTCACCACCTTACATGTATTCAACAACAAAAGTCCAGTTACCGGCAGTAGCAGTACCGGTACCATCAGCGTATACGGCAGTGACATATACAGGAGTTGATTGACGGTTGTAAGCAATACCGGAAAGAGTGGCATCTAAACTTGTGTAAACATCAGCAATAGTAGCAAATGCTGCTGCCGCCGAAGATCCGTCAATTGGTCTTGATTTAATAGTAAGTGAACCAGAAGTTCCGCCTGAAGCTGCGGTATTAGCAAATGCGGTCACACGAATAACCATAGCATTAGCTGGGAGGGTAAAACATGCTTTAGCAGTGCTATTAGAGTAAGCAACAGTCGCTGCTTTCGCCTGTGTGACGTTTCCAATTTTGATTGACATGATAATTTCTCCTCAGTGGAATGTGCCTTGGTAGGCTTCTTATCTTTATTTTAAGCTAGGAGGGAGCCGGAACTCCCTCCTATTGCGCAGCCATTAAGCTCCTGCGGAACCGTAGATACCACGTGGGTCGGTTACACCGAAAGAACAACGGAAGCGAGCACGGAACTTAGCGTTCGTAGTGTCGAAGTCGTTATCCATAGCAAACTCGGTGTCTACACGGTTAAAGTATTTCATGCCGTCTGGGCAGTTCGTACGAATGAACCATGCGTCTGGGTCGGTCAGATAGTGGTTGACCTTAACGCCACTCTGGAACATACCAGTTGACTTCAGAGCGTTGATTGCGTTGTTAGCAGTGTCGTTCTGAAGGGTTGAGGACAGAATCCGCTCAGCTTCAAACATCAATTCTTTCGGGATGATGAGGCTCTTAGGCATGATGCTAATGAGCAGACCACGGTCGTTACGGAACCCAGCGATGTCGATACAAGCCTGCTCCAAGGAAGCCTCGGAAAGGTCAGCAGCAACAGTCGGGGTGTTGGAGAACGAACCGCCAACTTTGGTTGGGTGGTCGCTTACGCACAGAGCTTTACCATCGCCAAAGGTGTAGTTGGTGTCAAACGCACGATTGTAAACGTTAGCAGCAAGGATTTCTTTCGTCTGGCGCATTGAGAATGCCAATGCACGGGACTGGTTCTTACCAATAACGCTGATGTCGTACTGATTGTCCTCAATCATTTCTTGGGTAATTACGAACCCAAGGGTGTACGTTTTGTTGGTGTAACGCATTACGAAAGATTGGCTAGCCTCGTCAAACAGGATACCAGCACCTTCAGACTTCTCGGCTGCCAGACCAAATCCGGAAACACCAACTTCTTCTTCGTATGCCTTACGGCTTGACTCTTCATCAAAGAGGAATTTGTACTCTTCTGGCCACTCTTTGTAAGATTGTCCGAACCATGAGTTCAGTCCCGGCCACAGAGCTTTTGCAAAACTACCAGTATTGATAACGCCCATTTTTTATTCCTCCTTACACGCCAACACGGACAACGCCGCTAGCATATTGATGAAGATTCAGTTTTACCAGCCACTTGGTGTAGTTTCCTGGGAATACGTTGTCAGCAGCAGTAACTGGACGCAGCATCAGCAGGTCTTTCGTAGCACTAGCGGAAACAGCACTTGAATCGAGCATAGTCTTGCCGTTACCAGTGGTGGTATCAACAGTACCGAGAACATAGTTAGCGTTCTTAGTACCGTCTGCAAGAGCAACATAACCACCAACCGAATCCTCTTGGATTTCGTAAATGGTGTTCGGGTCAGTATCAACAAGGATATACATGCCAGTGGATGCTTTACGATAGGTCAGCGTAAGGTCTGTAGGAATAGGTACAACGCCAACCATAACACCGCAAACAACAGCAGTAGAAGAACCACGAGTAGCGATAGGATAGCCGTCAGTAGACAGACCACCAGCACCTACAATCGTGACAGGGTCGCCAAGACCGATAGCAGTAGCATCAGTCGAAGGCACATAGAATTTTTCAATTTTCCCAACATAATTCGGAGCACCAAGTGTTTGTACTGGGCGCAGACCGAAAGGGGTGTTAGAATTTGCCATAACAAATCTCCTTAGTCATTGGTAAGACCAGAGCCATATTCGCCTTTAGAAGTATTTGGCTTCATTGCGGCTTCAACGTCATCAATACGTTGTGCTTTGGCTTGCTGGTCTTCATCATAATATTCACGTGGGATTCTCATTAAGAAACCACGAACTCCATTGCCGACAGGTTTTGAAACACGGGAATCTACTTTCCCACCTTCAGCGACACGTTTATCGCCAAGTTGCTCATCAGATACGACAAATTCGTATCCTGCTTCTTGTGCCCTCTTGAGGCGGTCATCTTGGTCATTGATTACCCGATAAACAAAGTTCGGGTCTTGTGCACCAAAAGTAAGTCTGTTTCTTGCACCTAATGGAGTCCGCTTCGGACGTGATGCTCGTTTCTCACTCATGTTATCCCTCCAGATAACCAGCTTGGTCAAGTTGTTTGAAATACTCGTCGTGACTCATCTGTTTATGAGTCTTAACTAATTGGTCGTATACCAGCTTCTGCTCCTTTGTGAGCTTGCTGATACTATATTTTGAGTTACCACCAGTTGGTTGACCGCCACCTTCTACTGTGGGAGGGGCAGTACGCTTCTGGTTAGCAAACTTTTCTGGAAATGCCTTCCGAACTGCTTTAAGAGTTTCCTTCAGAGATTCACCAAGCGCATCAGGATGCCGCTTGAGATAGGTTTCATTGTAAGAAACAGCAAAGGCTGTCATCTCATCATCTTTATTGAACCAGTCTTTTTGTTGCTCAATAAACTCTTCTATCTCTGGGGCGATAACATTCTGCGGAACTGGTGCGTCAGCCATGCGGTTGACTTGCTCAATGCGGGCGTCAATATCCTCAACAAGAGCGTGGTCTGCGAGGTCAATCGCCTCACGGCGTTCTGCTTTCAGGTCTGCAATAGCCTTCTCTTTCGCTTGTTTGATACTAGTCTGGTAATGTTTCGCCATCGCCTCGACAGTTTTCTCAAGCTCTTTAAGCCGTTTGGACTGCACTTTAATTTTGTCAAAGAGCGGTTGCCGCTTTACAAACTCTTCCGCACCTACCCAGCCTTCTGCGTCACCTTCGTACTCTTCTTTGGGGCGCCAGCCTTTTTCACGGGCTGCTCCTTCGTAATCATAACTTCCGGTTCCTTCTCCAGACTCGTCTGGGGCTGCTCCATCTGCGGTTCCTGCTGGCTGCTGATCTCCTCCGAGATCGGCTGGGGTACTGATTTGCTCTTCCATTGCTCCTCCTCTTGAGGCTTTCCTAGTCTGTGTTTGTAATAATTACTCATTCCCATCTTGCGTTCCTTACCTGATGACGGCGGTTATGTCATCATCATTTAACAATCGGAATTTTTCGCCAGTATCTGGGTCTTCAATCACGAACCCGCCATACTTAGCAAATGCAACCCGGTCACCAACACTGGCCCATGCTGCACCGTCATCAAAGGCTTTCCAAGCAGTTTCACCAACAGCCACAATTACACCGAATATGTTTGCTTCAGTATTGCGGTCAACGGCTGTGTCTGCTAAGATGATGCCTCCTTTTGTTACTTTTTCTACTTCTTCAGCTTTTACCAGAACTCTGTGTCCTGCTGGAACTATCATTTGTCTCTCCTTTGAGGTCGTACTACTTGTTTTAATTATATATTATAATATTACACCCGTAAACTACTTTTTCTTACCGCCGCCTTTTTTGCCTCCGCAACCCATGACACCCTCCTTTCATCGACGATAACCGTCGAGTAGTATTTTACACCGTTTCAATTCTAGATAGTCAGACCGTAACGCCTCTAACTTCTGCTGTACTGTAGCACTAGGTGGTAGAGCTGGGACTAAGAGATTACCGCCACAGGCCGGTGGCGCTGGGCAGCTTGACACAGGAACGAGAACCTGCTTCGTACAGCCCGTAATACACGTAAGTATTATACCCACGAGTATATATCTCATTTGACCTCCTGCACAACTTGGTCAAGCATCTGCTCACAGCTACCAGACAAGGAAAGTAACGCTTTGCGTTGTTTCTCAAGAGTATTCGCTGCAAGAACAGCGTCGTTTAACTTCTTTTTCTGCTCCGCCGCTTCGTACCCGGCTCGCTCAATAGCGGAGTTCTGCACAGCCAGCGATGACTCAAGTGATGCCTTAACTGATACGAGATGGTCGTTTTCAGCCTTTAATATGGTATAACGGATACTATAGTATACACAAACGGCTGTTATGCAAACTATAATTAACACTAAGAGCCATTGTACAATCTTACTGTCGAGCAACCTATTTACGAATGTTAGGATCTCAAGCATCTTGTGGCTCCGGTTGGCTGGGCTGTGGGACGTAGCGTTTACTCCATGCATCAATAGCGAAAATACCTGCTGTGAGCATAATCCAGTCCGTACCAGAAACTTTATCTTCCCAGAGGAACCAACAGGCAACAATCCACGCCACGTACTTCTTGGCTACGAACGTAAGAACGAGTCGATGGACTCTTTCACTAAATCCCATTTTTCCCAGCCCTCTGCTCTCCATTCACACCAATCATCCCAAGGACTTACCATTTTACTATGGTGGATACAAAAGTTATTTCCCTTACGAAATTTTGGGCACTTCTTACACACTTTTGCGGTACTCACAAAAACCTCTTATAATATATTTTTCGGGTCTGGGACACATCCGTTATCCCACCATTTCGGTACATCAAAGTTCGGGCAGGTCTTGCCGTTGACCGCCACTTGGTAATGGCCTATTACTCGGGCTTCGGGGAACTCGCCTTTGAGTCTGGTTACTAGCAATTTGAGCGACTCCCATTGCACAGGAGTAAACTTGTTCGTCCCAATCATACAAATACCAAGACTCTTTGAGTTATGTCCTTCGGCATGCGCTCCGATTTCTTCTGGCTTACGTCCTGCCTCGAAGAATCCATCTATACCGATAACCCAGTGGTACCCAATCTTCGTCCAGCCTCGGTCTTTGTGCCATCTATCAATATCCGAAGCATGAAAGACTTTGCCGTTGGGCGTGTCGGCGCAATGTATAATTATTTCAGTTATTTCTCTCATAATTTCATGATGTACGCAATCGCGTAGTACGGAGGAAGGTTTTTATTGGTTCCTGATTCACCAGCCGACGCAATA